>NZ_JBHXMU010000086.1:0-32977 GCF_042720685.1 Kitasatospora sp. NPDC058492 | reverse complement strand
CGAACGTGCTGTGGGCGCTCCTGCGCGACAACCGGATCTTCACCTCCGCCCCACCGGTCGCGCAGGCATCTTGACTTCATCATTGAGACTCCAGGGGGATCGCGGCGGAGACGACGGTGCCCTCGCCGGGGGTGCTCTCCACGGTCAGGGTGCCACCGAACTGCCGCAGCCGGGCGCGCATCGCGGGCAGCCCGTACCCGCGGCCGCCGGCCGCCCCGACCGCGCCAGGGTCGAAGCCCTGCCCGTCGTCGGCGACGTCCAGGACGGCCTGGTCGCCCAGGTAGGACAGGGTGATCGCCGCGGCCGACGCACCGGCGTGCTCCCGGACGTTGGCCAGCGCGCCCTGGGCGATCCGCAGCAGCGCGGACTGCGCGGCGGCGGGCAGCGGGACGGGCGTGCCGTCCAGGTGGAAGCGGACCGGCAGACCGCTCTCGGCGGCCTCCCGCCCGGCGAGCGCGCGCAGCGCCTGGTCGAGCGGACGGCCGTCGGCGAGTTCGGCCGGCGCGAGGTCGTGGACGAAGCGGCGGGCCTCGGCCAGGTTGCGGGCCGCCACCTCGGCGGCGGTCCGGACGTGGGTGCGGGCGGTCGTCGGCTCGGTGTCCCAGGTGCGCTCGGCGGCCTGCAACAGCATCTGCTGGCTGGACAGCCCCTGGGCCAGGGTGTCGTGGATCTCCATGGCCAGCCGCTCGCGCTCCGCGTGGGTGCCCTGCCGCCGTTCGGTGGCGGCGAGTTCGCGCCGGGTGCGGACCAGGTCGGTGATCAGGGCGCGCTGCCGGGCGTCCTGCCGGTCCATGAACAGGAACACGCCGGTGGCGAGCGCGGTTACCGCGAACGGCAGCAGGACGAGGGTGGCGTCCGCCCCGCCGGCCAGCCGGAGCTCGGCGATCACCACCAGCAGCGTCAGGGCCGCCACCAGCGGGATCGCCGCCCGGGCGGGGAGCGTGCGCAGCGCGGTGTAGATCAGCGGGACGGCGCACCAGGCGAAGCTCGGCGCGAGCAGCACCAGCACCACCCAGAGCGCGACCACCAGTGCCAGCGGCCACCGGCGCCGACGCGGAACCCGTTTGTCGGGCGCAGCTTCAGCCCCGGGCGTGGGCGTGGGCACTGGTGACGGCGGTGGTGGCGGGTGGCGGTGCGCGAGCCAGGAGCCGGCCGGCTGGGCGAGGGCGAGGGCGATGCTCAGTCCGATCACCCAGGGGATCCGGGGGTTGCCGGGGTGGTGGGTGAGGTAGCGGCTGAGCGAGGCGGCGAGCAGCAGCAGGAAGGCGGAGTCGAGCAGTACCGCCAGGCGGCCCGCGTCCGGGTCGCCGGCGTCGTGACCGGCGGCGGGGCGGGGCTGCTGCACGGCTGGCTCCTGGTTGGACGGGCGATCGGCACCTGGGCGCCTCGGCGGGCGATCGGCGCCGGGGCGGGCACCGGCCGCCTCGACGGTGCGCCCGGTGCGCCCGGCGCACCGACCTGCACCGATCCCTCGATGGTGGCCCGGCCGGCCCGGTCCCGCATCAGCCGATCGGTTGACGGGGTTGTCCTCCATCATGCCCGCGCGGTCGCGCCGGAGCGTCGATGTGGCGGGCCCCGCCCCGGCCGGAGGATCGAGGTGGAGCCGGGCGGACCCCCTGTCGCCCGGCGGCCCCGATCCCGTTCGCCGATCCGCTGAGGAGCTGGACCATGAAGAAGATCTCCGTGCGCACCCGGGTGCTGACCGGCACCCTCGCCGCCGCCGCGCTCGCCGCCACCGTGGGCGCCGTCTCGGCCAGCGCCGAGACCTCCGAGACCCCGGCCGCGCCGGCCGCGGTGAAGGTCGACACCCAGAACAAGAACCTCGCCCAGAGCACCGGTCTGACCCTCGACGCCGCGACCCGCGCCGCCCAGGCGACCCTGGACGCGGCGGCCAAGGCCGGCCAGCACGTCTCGGTCGCGGTCGTCGACCGGGACGGCGTCACCCGGGTGCTGCTCAAGGGCGACGGCGCCGGCCCGCAGTCCCCGGAGTCGGCGCAGCGCAAGGCGTTCACGGCGGTCTCCTGGAACGCGCCGACCTCGGAGCTGACCAAGCGACTGGCCCAGGCCCCGACCCTCAAGGACATCCCGGGCACGCTGTTCCTGGCCGGCGGCGCCCCGGTGCAGTCCAAGGGCGCCCCGGTCGCGGCGATCGGTGTCGCGGGCGCGCCGAGCGGCGACCTGGACGAGCAGTTCGCGCAGGCGGGTGTCGCCGCACTGGCGAAGTGACCCCCTGGCCGGTCGGCCCGTCCCCCTGGTGCGCGGGGCGGGCCGACCGGCCAGGATGGGCGGTATGCCGACGATGACCGATGACCAGTGGCGGGCGTTCCTCTCCGAGGGCACCCGCACCGCCAAGCTCGCCACCACCCGGGCCGACGGCCGCCCGCACGTCGCGCCGGTCTGGTTCCTGCTGGACGGCGACGAGCTCGTCTTCAACACCGGTGCGGGCACCGTCAAGGGCCGCACCCTGGCCCGCGACGGCCGGGTGATGATCTGCGTGGACGACGACCGGCCGCCCTTCGCGTACGTCCTCGTGCAGGGCACCGCCCGGCTGAGCGAGGACCTGGCCGAGGTGCGCGCCTGGGCCACCCGGATCGCCGCCCGGTACATGGGGGAGGACGTCGCGGAGCAGTACGGGGCCCGGAACGGCGTGCCGGGGGAACTGCTCGTTCGGGTGAAGATCGAGAAGGTCTCCGCAGAACACGGGGTGGCCCTCTGAAAAGCCGGTGCCGCTGTCAGTGGTGCATGGCAGGCTTCCCGGTATGACGGCGTGGACCCTCAACGACATCGAACGTGCGATCCGCTCCTCCTGGGGTGTCGACACCTGTGCGCCCGAGGATCTGGCCCACTGGCGTCCCGACAATCCCGCCCGCGGCCACTGCGGGGTGACGGCGATGGTGGTGCACGACCTGCTCGGCGGCGAGCTGATGATGGGCGAGGTGCACGTCGGCGGGATCCGGACGGATCTGCACTGGTGGAACCGCTTCGCCACCGGCATCGAGATCGACCTCACCCGCGAGCAGTTCGGGCCGGACGAACTGGTCAGCCCCGGCCGTCCGGTCGCCCGCCCGGCCCGCCCCGGCCGGCTCCAGGCCCAGTACGAGCTGCTGAGCCACCGGGTGGTCACCGAACTGGAGCGCGGCCGCGTCCGGCTGCCGGAGCGCGCCTGCGCGTGAGTCCGTCCAGTACGCGGGAGACCACCGTCCCCTGACGTACAGTCATCCGCAGTGCGGTGACGGTGACGGCGACGGGAGTGTGCGATGGCCGGGGCGACGATCGGCTTCGTGGGGTTGGGCGCGATGGGGCGGGGCATGGCCGGCAGCCTGCTGCGGGCCGGCCACGCCGTCCGGGTCTGGAACCGCTCGCCCGAGCCGGTGGCCGCCCTGGTGGCCGAGGGCGCCGAGGCGGCCGGCACGCTCGCCGAGGTGTACGCCGCCGACACCGTGGTCTCCATGCTCGCCAACGACGAGGCGGTCGAACGGCTGCTGCTCGACCCCGCCCTGCTCGCGGGCGCCGCGACGACCCTGCACGTCAACATGGCCAGCATCTCCGTCGGGCTCGCCGAGCGCGCCGAGGCGCTGCACACCGAGCACGGCATCGGCTACCTGGCCGCCCCGGTCCTCGGCCGTCCGCCGGTCGCGGCGGCCGGCCGGTTGAACATCCTGACCGCCGGCGCGCCGGAGCTGCTGGCCCGCGCGGAGCCGCTGTTCGCCGCGATGGGGGAGCGCACCTGGCACTTCGGTGCGAGCCCGCGACAGGCCAACACCGCCAAGATCAGCACCAACTTCCTGCTGGCCTGCGCGATCGAGTCGATGGCCGAGGCGTGCAGCCTGGCCGAGGCCCACGGCGTCCGGCCGACCGACCTGGTCGAGATGCTCACCGGCACGCTGTTCCCGGGGCCGGTCTACTCCGGCTACGGGGCGATGGTGGCCGAACGCCGCTACGAGCCGGCCGGGTTCAGACTGCCGCTGGGACTCAAGGACGTCGGCCTGGCCCTGGAGGCCGGGGCCGCGCGGAACGTCCCGCTCCCGTTCGGCGGCATCCTGCGGGACGCCTTCCTGGACGCGCTGGCCCACGGCGACGCGGACAAGGACTGGGCGGCCGTCGCGGCCGTCGCCCGGCGCCGGGCCGGCCTGCCCGCCTGAGTGAACTCCCGGGCCCCGGACGTGGAATAACCGGGGTGCGGGGGGTGCTCGCACCTCCATCCGCACCACCGACCGGGGGAGTTCCGATGGCCGACCAGCCGGCGGGCGCCGAGGCGCCGCGCACCTTTCTGTTCCTCGACGCCAGTTCGCGTGCCGGCGGCAACTCCGAGCAACTCGCCCGGCTGGCCGCCGAGGCGAGCCTGCCGGCCGGGTCGGAGCAGCGCTGGCTGCGGCTGAGCGAGCACCCGCTGCCGCCCTTCGAGGACCTGCGGCACGTCGGGGACGGCCGCTACCCCGAGCCGGTCGGTCATGAACGGACCTTGCTGGACGCCACGTCGGCGGCCACCGACCTGGTCTTCGTCGCACCGCTGTACTGGTACTCGCTGCCGACCAGCGCGAAGCTCTACCTCGACCACTGGTCGTCCTGGCTCCGGCAGCCCGGGGCGGACTTCCGTGCCCGGATGCGCGGCGGCACCATCTGGGGCGTCACCGCCCTCGCCACCGAGGACGACAAGGCCGAACCGCTGATCGGCACGCTCCGGCTGACGGCCGAGTACATGGGGATGCGCTGGGGCGGCGCGCTGCTCGGCAACGGCACCCGCCCCGGGGATGTGCTGCGCGACGAGCGGGCGCTGATCGCGGCCAAGTCCTTCTTCGCGGGCTGAGCCCGCGCACCCGTTCCGGCGGGCGGTCACGCGGGCGCTCACCGGACGTTCACACAACCGATCGCTTCACGCCACGTGAGGCCGTGCGATACGGTCCTCCGGGCGTGTACCCGTCACTCTCCGGTCATCTTTCGGCAAAGAGCAAAAGCCTTACCGCAGGACGGAATTGGGCGATTCGGGCACTCCCGTCCCGTGAGCGGTCCCCAGCGTGACACCCGCCTTCCGGAGTGGCCGGATCCTTCGGTAATCTCCGTCGGACTTTCAAGCTTCGCGAGGGGTTCGAGGCGTCCACGGCCGCCCGCCCCGCCGCGCCCCGGGCCTCGCCCGGACTCTTCCGTGAGGTCTCCCTTGTCCATACGTCGCAGTCTTGCCCTTGCCGGCGTCGCCGCGCTCGCGTCCTCGCTCGTGCTGTCCGGCGCCCAGGGCGCCATGGCCGTCGGCACCACCGGTTCCCCGTCCGCCGCCGCCCAGGCGGCCGGCAAGGCCTCCCACCAGAGCCTCGACCTCTCGGTGAACGGCGTGCCCGGCACCTTCATCGCCGGCGGCGACGCCCGCGACTTCACCTTCAAGATCGACAACTCGACGAAGCACGACTTCCTCTTCCTCCCGCTGCTCAAGTTCAAGAACAAGGCGGGCTCGTTCAAGGCGAAGGACCTCAAGGTCCAGTACCAGCTGCCCGGCGGCCAGTGGCAGACCGGTTCGGTCGCCGCCGACGGCGGCGAGGACAAGGACAAGTCCGTCCTCACCCTGCTCGGCGCCCTCGGCCAGGACGGCAACCCCACCGACGACGACCTGCTCGTCGTGAACCACGGCAAGAGCTTCTCGATCAAGGTCCGGGTCTCCTTCACCTCGGAGGCGCCGCTCGGCCGGGCCGGCGTCGTCCCCGTGGTGTTCTCCGCTGAGCTCGACGACGAGACCCACGCGCCGGTCGACGGGGGCCACCTCAGCTGCGACGGCGTCCGCGGCGCGGGCTTCGTGATCAAGGCGGGCGGCGGCGGAAAGCCGAGCCCGACCATCACCCCGACCCACACCGGCAAGCCCAGCCCGACCGCGAGCACCTCGCCGACCACCTCCACCTCGCCGACGCCCTCCCACTCGGCGACCGCGAGCACGTCGCCGACGGCCACGGCCACCGCCACCGCCACCGCCACGGCCACGGCCACCACCTCGGCCACCCCGAGCGCCGAGCCGACCACGCCGTCGCCCTCGGTCCCGCCGACCACCCCGACCACCCCGGCCACGGGCGAGCCGTCCGGCTCCGCCTCCGCGTCGACCTCCGCCCCGGCCCCGGCCGACGGCAACGGCGACACCGCCGGCCCGATCGACTTCCCGGTGGCCGTCCCGACCCTCACCCCGCCGCCGCTCACCCCGGCCGCCGTCACCAAGGCCAAGGCCGCCGCCGACAACGGCGACAAGGCCCTGGCCCAGACCGGTGGCGGTGACGACACCACCGCCATCGCCGTGGCCGGCGGCGCCGTGCTGCTCGCCGGTGTCGGCACCCTCGTGGCGCTGCGCCGCCGCAAGTCGGCCCCGCAGGGCTGACCGCGGCCGCAAGGCTCGCTCCAGCCGTCACACCGAGGCGGTACCCGCCTGACAACCGCCCGCGCCGCCCGGCCGTCCGTTCGACGGACCTCCGGGCGGCGCGGGCGGGACACCTCCGTCACATAGGATGTCCGGCCGGAGGGGGGCGGAACCGGCGGGGAGAGGGACAGGTGCGGGGATCACGCACGGCACGGACGGCCACCGACTACGAGTCGGCGACCGGGCGGATCGCGGGGCTGCCGCTGCGCAGGCACCACGTTCTGCTGGTGGCCTGGACGGTGCTCTGGTTCTTCCTGGTCGAGCCCAGCGGAGGCTTCTCCTGGCACTACCTGCGCCAGGGTGAGCAGCTGCTCTTCAGCGACCACCCGGACGGCGGGCTGGCGCTCTACGCCCACCACCCGGAGCTGCAGATCGGCCCGGTCAGCCTGGCCGTGGCCCGGCTCACGGCCCCGTTCTCGGCCCACACCGGCCAGCTGATCGCCGAGGCGGCGATGTCCGGGCTCGGCCTGGTGATGCTGGTCCTGATCGGTCGCACCGCCGCCCTGTACTACCTGGGCACCGGCACCAACCACCGCCGGCTCCAGCAGCGCCTGCTGATCGCCGGGCTGGCGTTCATCCCGATGTGGGTCGAGGTCTCGGTCCGCTTCGCGCACCTGGACGACGTCCTGGCGCTGTTCTTCACCACCCTCGCCGTGCACGCCCTGGCCCGCGGCAAACCCACCATGGTCGGCGTCTACCTGGCGCTGGCGGTGGACTCCAAGCCCTGGGCGATCGCCTTCGCCCCGCTGATCCTGGCGCTGCCCAGGCCCGCCTGGCTGCGCAGCGCGCTCTGGTTCGTCGGACTGGTGGCGATCGCCTGGCTGCCCTTCTACCTGGGCAATCTGGACACCCTGGCGGCCGCCAAGTTCACCATCCCCAACCAGCCGGCCTCCGCACTGCGCTGGTTCGGGGTGACCGACCCGGCCACCCCCTGGTGGGACCGTCCGACCCAGTTCGCCCTCGGCCTCGGCCTCGGCACCATCGCGGTCTGGCGCGGCCGCTGGCCGGCCGTGGTGCTGCTCGGTGCGGACGCCCGGATCCTGCTCGACCCGAGCGTCTACACCTACTACACGGCCTCGATCCTGCTCGGCACCCTGCTCTGGGACGCGGTCGGGCAGAAGCGGCTCGTCCCGTGGTGGAGCTGGATAGCGCTGGCGGCGCTGTACGGCGGGACGCTGCTCATCCCGTCCGACGCGGGCCGCGGCTTCGTCCGGCTGGCCTTCGTGGTGGTCTCCGCCGCGTACGTGCTGTTCTGGCCCACCCAGCAGACGCGCCGCCCGCGGACCCCGGCGGACGGCGAGGGGCGGCGCCGTTCCTCCCGGCGGCGTGAGCGCGTCCTGACCGGCACCGGAGCCTGACCGGCACCGGAGCCTGACCGGCACAGGCACAGGCACAGGCACAGGCACGGGCGCAGTCACGGCGTCGGTGCCCTCCCTCCCGAGGACGGCTTGACCCTCACGCGGCGTGAGAGCGGAGGCTGGTGGTCAGCACGAAGGGAGAACCCGGATGAGCAGCGAGGGCTACTCGGTCGGCGCCGTGGCCAAGATCGCCAAGGTGACCGTCCGCACCCTGCACCACTACGACGAGATCGGCCTGTTGTCCCCCGCGGGCCGCACCCGGACCGGCTACCGCCGCTACCAGGACGCCGACCTCGACCGGTTGCAGCAGATCCTCTTCTACCGCGAACTCGGGTTCCCCCTGGAAGAGATCGCGGCGATCCTGGACGACGACTCGGTCAGCCCGAGCGAGCACCTCCGGCGGCAGCACCGACTGCTGACCGACCGGATCAGGCACCTCCAGGACCTCGCCACAGCCGTCGAACACGCCATGGAGGCACGAAGAATGGGCATTCAGCTGAGCCCGGAGGAGAAGTTCGAGATCTTCGGCGAGGGCTACCAGGAGGAGTGGGAGCAGGAGGCCGAACAGCGCTGGGGCGACACCGCGGCCTGGGCCGAGTCGCAGCGCCGCACCGGCGGCTACGGCAAGGCCGACTGGCAGCGGATCCAGACGGAGATGGCCGACCTCAACACCCGCCTGGTCGAGGCGCTCGCCGCCGGCGAACCCGCCGACGGCGCCGCCGCCACGGACCTCGCCGAGGCGCACCGGCAGCACATCTGCCAGAACTTCTACGACTGCACGTTCACCATCCACCGCGGCCTGGCCGGGCTGTACGTCTCCGACCCGCGGTGGACCACCACCTACGAGAACCTCGCCCCGGGCCTGGCGCAGTGGCTGCACGACGCCATCCTCGCCAACGCGGACCGGCACGAGAAGGCATAGTCGCCGCCGGATGCCGGATGCCGGATGCCGGATGCCGGGCCGCGTGGCGGGGGGGCTACGCGACCCCGCGCCCGAAGGAGCGCCGGTAGGCGGTCGGGGAGGTGCGCATCACCCGGCCGAAGTGGTGGCGGAAGGTCGCGGCGCTCTCGAAGCCGACCGCCGCCGCGATCTCCTCCACCGTCCCCTCCGGTGACTCCAGCAACGGCAGGCTGGCCGCGATGCGCTGGGTGACGACCCAGCGCATCGGGCTGGTGCCGTTGCGGGCCGTGAAGTGCCGCAGGTACGAGCGGTCCGACATCCGGGCGGCGCGGGCCAGCAGCGGGACGGTCAGCGGGGACGCCAGGTGGCCCATCGCCCACTGCATGCTGCGGGCGACCCCGTCGTCCTCCTCCTCGACCGGGCGGACGGCGGCCTCGATGAACTGGGCCTGCCCGCCGTCCCGGTGCGGCGCCACCACGAAGCGGCGGGCCACGCTGTTGGCGACCTTGGCGCCGTGGTCGCGGCGGACCAGGTGCAGGCAGAGGTCGATCCCGGCGGCGCTGCCCGCGCTGGTGAGCACGTTCCCGTTGTCGACGTACAGCACGTCCGGGTTGACCCGCACGTCCGGGTGGCGCTGCTGGAGCAGGTCGGCGTACCGCCAGTGGGTGGTCGCCTCCTGCCCGTCGAGCAGTCCGGCGGCGGCCAGCGCGAAGGCGCCCGAGCAGATCGAGACGATCCGGGCGCCGCGCTCGTGCGCCGTCCGCAGCGCGGTGACCAGCCCGGGGGAGACCGCGCCGCTGAACGCGTTCGGCACCCCGGGGACCACCACGGTGTCGGCCGAGGCCAGTTCGTCCAGCCCGTGCCGGGCGGTCAGCGCGAACCCGCCCACCGCGTCCAGCGCCGTCCCGGGCCGGTCGGCGCACACCTTCAGCCCGTACCAGGGCGCTGCCAGCAGGCCGCCCAGTTCGGGCCGGGCCAGCCCGAACACCTCCACCACCACGCCGAGTTCGAAGGGCGCCATGCCCGCGAAGGCGTACACCGCGACGTGGTGCACCGGCTCCGGGCGGGGGCCGATGACGACGGGCACCGGGCCCGGCCCGGTGCCGACCGGGCCCTCGACGTGCTGCTCGGTCATGCGGACCCCCTGCTGACGGGTGGCGGGATGGCGGTGAGTGTAGCCGTTCCGGCCGGCCGGGAATCCTGCTCGAATCCACCTGCAACCTTCACCCCGGTCACACGTCCATTGGTACGGGGGCGGAGAGGGGCGGGCCGAGGGCGGCTGTCAGGATCTCCCCGATCGCGATCTTGATCAGGAGTCCTGACGGTCCGGCGAGAGCCGCCACCGTCCCGGGGGAAAGCGGAAACGCGCATGTCCATGGCCATCGGGCCGATCGCCGGGCCGACGAGGGGGCGCGGTTTCTCCGTTCGCGGAGTGGTCGCCGTGCTGTTCGGCGCGCAGGAGGCCGACGAGGTGCCCACCGGTCCGGGTGACGAGCAGGCGGCGCAGCGCCGTTCCGGCTTCCGGCTGCTGCGCGGCGGGCGCAGGCCCGCGCAGGACCGGCCCACCCTGACCGACCTGTACCACGCCCACCGGCTGGGCCTGGTGCGGATGGCCGTCCTCCTGGTCGACCACCAGGACCTGGCCGAGGACGTCGTCCAGGAGGCCTTCACCCAGCTCTACCAGCGGTACGGCGAGCACCTGGACGACCTGGACAACGCGCTCGGGTACCTGCGCACCGCGGTGGTCAACGGCGCCCGGTCGGTGCTGCGCCGCCGGAAGACCGCCCGCGAGTACGTCCCGCCGCACGAGCCCGACGCCGCCTCCGCGGAGGACCACGCGGTGCTCAACGACGAGCACCGGCGGGTGCTCGCGGCCATGCAGGAGCTGACCCCCCGCCAGCGCGAGGTGCTGGTGCTGCGCTACTGGTCCGACCTGTCGGAGGCGCAGATCGCCGAGACCCTGGGGCTGTCCCGGGGCGCCGTGAAGTCCACCGCCAGCCGGGCCCTGGACGCCTTGGAAAAGCATCTGGAGAAGGTTCGATGACCGACGAGCTCCCCGGCCGCGAGAGCGGAGGCCGAGACGGTGACGGGCCGGCCGAGACGGCGACCGAACGGCTGCTGCGCGAGGCGATGAACGCCCGCACCTCGCTGATCACCGCGCACGACCTGCGCCCGGCGCAACCGCCGCGCGGCCGGGTGCGGCGCTTGCGCCCGGTGTACCTGACCGCCGTGCCGGTCTTCGCGCTGGCCGCCTCCCTGGCGATCGGCCTGCTCACCTTCCACGGCGACCCGCTGGCCAGGAAGGACGTCCCCCCGCCGGCCGCCACCACGACGACCTCGCCGAGCCCGGCCCCAGAACCGACGGCCGCCCCGACCCCCACGGCCCCCTCGCCGGACACCGGCAGTCCCGCCGCCGACCCGGAGACCGGGGCCCCGCTCTCCGACCCGACGTCGGCCGGCACCCGGACGACGGCGCCGCCCACCACCCCCGCCACCACCCCGGCCACCACCGCGCCGGCCGGGACGACGTACCCCTTCCGGGGCGTCAAGTTCAAGATCCCGCCGGGCTGGCGGGCCGTCAATCCGGATCCCGCCGCCAACAGCCTCTGCATCCTGAGCCCGAGTGCTCCGCAGGACGCGTCGGCCGGGGACTGCCTGCCGCACGGCGTGCTTCTGACGGTCCTGGACCAGGAGTCGGAGGCCTGGCCGAGGCTGCCCGACCTGGATTCCAGCAGCGGTTGGTCCACGCAGCCCTGGTGCCCGGCGTGGTCCTACTCCCCCACGCTCGCCAGGAGCGGACAGATCGACAGTGTCGGCCCGACCAGGAGCACACCCACCGTGGCAGGCCGTGCCGCACGCAAGTCGCAGTGGCAGATCAACTGCGGTGGCGACGCCTTCACGGCCCAGATGTGGGCCCTGCCGAAGGACTTCGTGTCCGTCGCGGCGATCGGCCTCAAGGCCGACTACCAGCCCGGACTGATGACGATCGTCAACACCCTCGACCTGAGCGGCCGCCAGGCGCCGCCCACGGAGGCCAACCGGAACGACATCGCGGTCGCCTTCGACGGCCTGGCGGCCGGTCAGCAGCTGACGGCGGGGAGTTCGGCCGTCACCTTCTCGGTGACCTTCCGGAACACCAGCCAGAACACCTACGGCCGGTTGCAGCCGCTGGTCGTCACGGAGCCCTACCCGGGTTCGCCGCCGGTGCAGGTCGTGCAGGGGCCCAACGACGGCAAGCTGGAGCGTCAGGACGGCGACACCTGGAGGCCGGCGCCGATGGGGCCGGGCAGCGACATGGGCTACGCGGTGGCGGACCAGGCGTCGCTGTTCTCCCTGGCCCCGGGGCAGACCAGGAAGGTCACCTACCGGCTGACCCTGGGCGCCGGGAACGGCCCGGGGGACATGCCGGTCTCGGCGCAGGTGACGCTTCCGTACAACGGAAGCAAGCTGACCGTGCTCGGCGAGAAGAAGATCTCCGTCAAGGTCACCAAGTGACACGAGGGCCCGGCCTCCCCACCACGGGGAGGCCGGGCCCTCGGCGGGTGGCTCAGGCCGGCGAGGCCATCCAGGCCTCGACCTCGTCGGCGCGGCGCGGCAGGCCGGCCGAGAGGTTCTCGTTGCTGTCGGCGGTGACCAGGATGTCGTCCTCGATCCGGACGCCGATGCCGCGGTACTCCTGCGGCACGGTCAGGTCGTCCTGCTGGAAGTACAGGCCGGGCTCGACGGTGAGGACCATGCCGGGCACCAGCAGCGCGTCGGCGTGCTCCTCGCGGCGCGAGTGGGCGCAGTCGTGGACGTCGAGGCCGAGCATGTGGCCGGTGCCGTGCAGGGTCCAGCGGCGCTGGAGGCCCAGCTCCAGGACCTTCTCGACGTCGTAGGCCGAGGCGTCCAGCAGACCCCAGGCGAGCAGGCGCTCGGCGAGCACGCGCTGCGAGGCGTCGTGGAAGTCGCGGAAGCGGGCGCCGGGCTTCACCGCGGCGATGCCGGCCTCCTGGGCGTCGTACACGGCGTCGTAGATCTTGCGCTGGAGCTCGTTGAAGCGGCCGTCGATCGGCAGGGTGCGGGTGACGTCGGCGGTGTAGAGGGTGTGGGTCTCCACGCCGGCGTCCAGCAGCAGCAGCTCGCCGGGGCGGACGTCGCCGTCGTTGCGGACCCAGTGCAGGGTGGTGGCGTGCGGGCCGGCGGCGGCGATGGTGCCGTAGCCGACGTCGTTGCCCTCGACCCGGGCGCGGCGCCAGAAGGTGCCCTCGATCCAGCGCTCGGAGGTGGCGACGGCCTGGCCGAGCTCGCGGACCACGTCGGTGAAGCCCTTGACGGTGGCGTCGCAGGCGGCGCGCAGCTCGCCGACCTCCCACTCGTCCTTGACCAGCCGCAGGCCGCTCAGGAACTCCTTGAACTCGGCGTCCCGGTCGGCGTCCAGCACGTCGGCCAGGGTGTCCTCCAGGCCGGCGTCGTAGCCGCGGACGATCCGGGTGGGCACCGAGGAGTCCTTGGTGCGCCCGGCCAGTTCCTCGGCGGCCTTGCGCACGTCGCGCGCCGGCAGGCCGAGCAGCTGCTCCTGCTCGCCCAGGCTGTTGCGGCGGCCGACCCACAGCTCGCCGTAGCCGTCCAGCCAGAACTCGCCGTTCTCGCGGTCGGAGCGGGGCAGCAGGTAGAGGGCGAACTCGTGGCCGGCGTCGCCGGTGGGCTCGGCGACGAGCACGGCGTCCTCGGTCTGGTCGCCGGTGAGGTGCACGTACTCGCTGGCGGCGCGGAAGCTGTAGTCGGTGTCGTTGGAACGCACCCGCAGGTTGCCGGCCGGGACGACCAGCCGCTCGCCGGGGTAGGCGGCGGAGAGCCGGGCGCGGCGCTCGGCCGCGTACGGGGCCTGGGCGACCGGGACGAGGCCGTGCAGGTCGGTGTCGGCCCAACCGGTCTTCATCGAGGCGGCCAGCTCGTCGGAGACCTCGCCGTACAGGCCGTTCTTGCGGCCCTTGAACTGCTGCGGCTCGTCGCCGCCGTCGGCTTCGGGGTTCTCGGCCACTGCGGGCGTGCGGTCCTCGGTCACGTGTAACGCCTCCTTGGGGTGGTACCGCCGCCCCTCGGGGGAGTGTCGGATCGCGACACGCGCGGGCGGCCGTGCGTCCATGGTACGGACGCCCGGCCGCTCGCCCGTTCGGGGTCGGGACGACTGTTCGGGGCGGCTATTCGAAGCGGGCCGCGAGCAGCAGCAGGTCGTCGGTGGCCGGTCCGGGCTCGGGGTCGGGGCAGACGGCCAGCAGGTGGGCGCAGAGCCGGTCCGGGTCGATCCGCACGTCGCGCGGGGCGTCGGCGGCGGCCCGGCGCAGGTTGGCCTGGCCGGCGTGCAGGGTCGGGCCGCAGCGGCGGGCCAGCCCCTCGGTGTAGAGCAGCAGGGTGTCGCCGCGGTCGGCGGTGAGCTCGACGCCGGGGGCCTCCCAGCAGGCCAGCATGCCGAGCGGGGCGGAGAGCGAGGTCTCCACGAACTCGGCGCCGTGCCGGCCGACCAGGACGGGCGGGCAGTGGCCGGCGCCGGCCAGGGTGATCCGGCGCTCCTCGGGTTCCACCCAGGCGTAGACGGCGGTGGCGGTGCGGGCCGGTTCGGTGGTCTTGAGCAGCAGTTCCAGGTCGCCGAGGACGGACACCGGGTCCTCGCCCTCCAGGACGGCGTAGGCGCGCAGCGCGGCCCGGATCCTGCCCATCGCGGCGGCCGCGCCGGGGGCGGAGCCGGGGCCCGCGCCGGGGCCGTCGCCGGAGACGGAGCCGACGGTGAGGCCGACGGTGCCGTCCGGCAGCGGGATGGCGTCGTACCAGTCGCTGCCGCAGGAGCGGTCCAGGCCGGCCGGGAGGATCCGGGCGGCCAGCCGCAGGCCGGCGGGCTGGGGGAGCCGGTCGGGCAGCAGGCCGCGGCGCAGCGCCTCGGTGGTGCGCCGGACCTTGTCCGCCTCCAGCTGCTTGGCGAGCAGCGGGGCGGCGATCCCGGCGTAGCGGTGGGCGAGCTCGCGCTGGCGCTCGGTGGGTTCGGCGGGTTCGTCGTAGAACCAGAGGGCGGCGGCGAGCGGGCCGTCCTCCTCGGTGGCGAGCGGCAGGCCGTAGCAGCCGCCGAGGCCGAGCTGGGCGGCGAGTTCGCGCAGCCGGGCGCCGGTGGCCGGGTCCTCGGCGAGGTCGGGGGAGTGCAGCCGTTCGGGCCGGTCCTGTTCGCGCAGCAGCCTGGCGAGCAGGCTCTGCTCGGGCGGGACGGTCTCCAGCGCGCCGAGGCTGGCGCGGTCGAGGCCGAGGCCGACGGGCTGGCCGGGCCTGCCGCCGGGCATCCGGGTGACCAGGACGCCGCGGCGGGCGCCGAGCAGGGCGGCGCCGGAGGCGAGGACGGTGTCCAGGGTGGCGGCGAGGCCGCGGGCGCGGGCGAGCTGTTCGGTGTGCCGGTGCAGGCTGGTGAAATCGGACAGTCGTCCGGCCAAACGGTCCTGCACCCCGGCGGCCGGTGCCGTGCGGACGTCCGCCGCGCCGTCCTGCGCGTCGGCGGGGCCGGGGAAGCCCGGTGGGTCGAGGACGGTCAGCCCGCCGGCGCTGCCGGGCTCGCCCGGCTCGGAGGGTGTCGACGACGACGGGTGGGACTCGGTCATGCCGCCACTCCTGACGTGCTACGTGCCATGCGGAACCCCCAGGTACGGCCGGTGTGGAGCGATGACGGCCAAAGGGCGCGTTTCGCCTCGATTCGCTACTACTCGTCATTGATCGACAGCAATGCCACCACTTCTACACAGGCCATTTGGGGCATGTCCAGATCCAGGACGACGCGGTGGCCTGTTCCACATCCGCGAGACCCGGTCGGGGGGCGCGTACGGCCTGGCCGCGCGCCGGTCCGGTCGGGAGGCATGGAGGGGACCGGGAGCGGGCAGAACGGAGGGGACGGACCCGGCGGCCGTCCGGATCGTATGCCCGCGCCGCCCGGGACCCGGGCTGGCCGGAAGTCTCTCACTCGTACGGTGGAACCAAGCGCGCCCGGGCGGCGTCCATCCGGTCGCATACGGGATTCTCGTTCCAGGGGCTGTTTCAGTGCGCGGCCCTTCTCATGTCGTGCTCCACACCGTGATCCACGTCGTCGCCGCGCCGCCCGCCATGCCGCCCGCCCCCCTTCGCGCCGCCGGGGCCGTGCCACCGCGGGTCCGCGTGACGAGTCCCGGCGGTGCCGACGGGCCGGAGCGAACCGAGCGGTCAGGGAAAGGAACGAGCGCCATGCGTGAGAACCCGAAAGATCCGTGTCCGCCCGCCACTCCCCACCACCCCGTCCAGGACGACGTCGCACGTCAGCGCCCTGCCCGGCTCGCCGCGGCCCTGACGGCCGCCGTCGACCACCGCTGGCCCGTGGTGCCGGGGGCCGTTCTGCGCGGCGGCCAGTGCTCCTGCGGCGACCAGGACTGCACCGTGCCGGGCGCGCACCCGCACGACCCGTCGCTGCTGGCCGCCACCACGGACGCCCGGATGGTGCGCTGGTGGTGGGAGCGGCAGAGCCCGGACGCTCCGGTGCTGGCCGCCACCGGTTCGGTGGTCTCGGCGGTCAGCCTGCCGGCGGCGGCCGGCGCCCGGGCGCTGGTCTACCTGGGCGCGCTGCGGCTGCCGCTCGGTCCGGTGCTGGCGATGCCGGGCCGGTACGCGCTGCTGGTGGCCCCGTACTCGCTGGACGCGATCGGCGAGATGCTCGCTCAACTCCCTTGGGTGCCAGGCTCGTTGCGCTACCACGGGGTGGACGGCTTCCTGCCGCTGCCGCCCGGCGGGGCGGCCGGCCGGGTGCGCTGGGTGCTGGCCCCGCACCCGGACGCCGACGGCGGGGTGTGGCTGCCGCAGGTCGGGCCGCTGCTGGGCGAGTTGGTGGAGGCGACGGTCCGGTTGGACAGCGGTCGCTCGGCGTACTGATCCGCCGGTCCGTTCCCGGGCCGCTCGTCGGGGCCCTGCGGAAAACAAAAGATCCGGCCGCTGGCGACGGGGGATGCACCAGCGGCCGGACTCTTTAGACAGTAACAAGGATCCGCGCCCGCGCCAATTTCCAAGAGGCCCTGCCCGCCCGGAAATTGCGGCTTCATGGCGACAATGTGACGCGTATCACCCGGATCCCGGGCGCTTTAGTTCAAGGTGACCTGACGGTTCACCAGGTTCGCGCGGGCGCGCCGCTCCTCGGCGGTCAACGGGGTCTCGTCGGCGAGTACCGAGGCCAGCCGCTCGGCGAACTCGGCGGCCGGCTTCTCGCAGTCGGCGGCGGTCATGGCGAGCGGGAGGTCCCAGACCGGGACGGTCAGGCCGTGCGCGCGGAACGAGCCGACCAGGCGGGTGTCCGGGCCGAGCGAGGACTGGTCGGCGGCACTCAGCCGGGCCAGCGCGTCCAGCAGCCGCTCCTCGGGCACGGTCATCACCCAGCGCAGGTGGTTCTTGTCGGGGGTGCCGCACCAGTAGGCGGCGTCGGCGCTCGCCAGCTTCTCGGTCGGGATGGCCGAGGCGTTGGCGCGCTCCAGGGAGGCGGCGACCTCGCCGGTCGCGGTCTCGGCGTCCTCCAGCCAGAACTCGAAGCCGGTGTGCACGGCGGGCGTGAACGCGGCGTTGACGTCCAGCAGGTCCTGGAGCCGGCGTCCGCCCGCCTCGGTCCGGCGGGACGGCACCGGGTTGCCCGGCTCGGTGGCCAGCGCCAGCTCCAGGGCGTCCGCGAGGTCGCGGCTGAGGTCGCCGGAGGAGGACTGGGTCTGCAGGCCGAGCAGGATGGAGCCGTCCTGGCGGCGCAGGGCCGGCCAGGCCAGCGGCAGCACGGTGGCCAGGGTCACCGACGGGACGTCGCCGGTGGCGCCTTCGGCCACCCCGGCGGCCAGCGTCAGCGGCACCGTGGCGGCGGGCACCAGCTCGCGCAGCGCGACCCAGTCGGCCTCGCCCGCCAGGCCCTCGAACGGGCGGTGCACCAGCTCCTGCACCGCGTGCGAGGCCTCCCGGCCGTGACAGGCCTTGTACCGGCGGCCCGAACCGCAGGGGCAGTTCTCGCGGGCCCCCACCACGGGGACCTCGCCCGTGACGGCGGTGGTGGACTGACGCTGCGGCGCCTTCTTGGCGGCCTTCTTGCCCATGGTGCGGCTCTCCCGGGAACGGTGGTCCTTTGCTCCGGGCAGCCTACTGACGTTCCCCCGGCGCGCGGGCACGCGCCGGGCGGACGGGTGGGGGGCGCGCGTCGGTTCAGGCGCTGCGGGCGTCACCACCGGTGCGCCGGGCGTGCCGGGCCCGGGCGGGCAGCGCCGCCCAGACCGTCACCTCGCCGGGCGCGTCGCGCACGCCCCAGTCGCTGGCCAGCTGGCCGACGATGTTCAGGCCGCGACCGCCGCGCGAGGTCAGCGAGGGGCCGGCGGGCAGCGGCCGGGTGGTCGCGCCGCCGTCGGTGACCTCCAGGGTGAGCACGCCGTCGGCGTGCAGCTGCCAGCGGACCAGCACGCCGCCGTCCGTTCCGCTCCCGTGCTCCTCGCGCTCCCGGCCGCCCGTGGCGGGGTGCGTCCCGGAGGGGACGCCGACCAGCAGCTGGTCCACCACCTCGGCCCGCGCGCCGCGCCCCAGGGCCCGCAGCGGGCCGAGCGGACGGGCGTACCGACAGGCGTTGCTCAGCAGTTCGGAAAGGATCAATACGGCATCATCAATGACCGGCTCCGGTATCTGCCGGTCGCCGAGATCTCGACGCAGTCGGCGCCGTGCGACCCCGACACTCGCCGGGCCGTGCGGCACTGCCATGGTCGATGAAGTCGGCACTTCACGCGCCACCATCAACGCCACCCCCGGACCTCCTTCAGCGTATGCCGAGGGAGAGATGCCCCTTGGTAATGCGTCGGAAACGACCGCCGGACGATCCCGCGAGGACATTTCAAGCGATTGCGACCGAGGGTGGACCTGAGGTCATTCCGTGCTCACCCTGCGTCGCCCCGGTGCATGAATTCCGGCAATAACGGGCCCGGAAGGTTTGACTGCCGACCAGAACGATCAGGTTGTGTCCGGGCTTTGCGGGTGGATTTGCGGGCGGCCCGCCGCCCGACGGCGGATCACCGCCCGAGCTGCGCCAGGACCTCGGCGGGCCGGTTGGTGATGATCGCGGACACCCCGAGCTCCAGGCACAGTTCCACGTCGGCCGGTTCGTCCACGGTCCACACGTGCACCTCGTGCCCCAGCTCGCGCAGCCGCGTCACCAGCTGCGGGCGGGCCCGCACCAGGTCGATGCCCGGCCCGGCGATCCGCGCCCCGCCCGGCAGCGGGGAGCCCGGGCGCAGCCGGCCGAGCAGCGGCAGGGTCCGTTCGAACAGGAACACCCGCCGGTACTCCGGCGCCGAGGCCGCCACCCGGTCCAGCCCCACCGAGGAGAAGCTCATGATCCGGGCCGCTGGGCGCTCGCCCTCCCGGCTCGCGCCGATCTTGAAGCGTTCGAGCGTCCGCAGCAGCTCGGCCTCCACCCGGCCGCGGTAGCGCACCGGGTGCTTGGTCTCGATCGCCAGGTCCACCGGGCGGCCGCAGTCCACCACCAGCTCCAGCAGCCGCTCCAGCCGCAGCACGCCGCGCAGTTCGGGGTCGGTGCTGGGGCGGCCGGTCTTCCAGGCGCCGAAGTCGTACGCCTCCAGCTCGGCCAGCGTCATCGCCGAGACGGTGCCCTGGCCGTTGGAGACCCGGCCGATCCGGCGGTCGTGCACGCAGACCAGCTCGCCGTCGGCGGTCAGCCGGACGTCGCACTCGACCGCGTCCGCGCCCTCGTCGAGCGCGCGCCGGTACGCCGCCAGGGTGTGCTCGGGCAGGGCGTGCGAGGAACCGCGGTGGGCGATCACCTGGACGGGCGGCGTGGTGCGCGCCGCCGTCGAGGACGGGTCTGTGCTGGTCACGGGCCCCACGATAGGCGGCGGAAGTGACGCGCAGGCGAAGACGGCCCCAATCCGCGGGGCCGTCTTCGGTGCCGGTCGGTCAGCTCCGCGCCGCCCTGCGGGTCAGCGGGGTGAGCGCCCAGGTGACCAGGGCCGGCACCAGGAAGGCGAACAGCGAGGCCGACGTCCACTCCTGCGGGGTGAAGTCCAGGGCGTCCTGGGCGGAGGTCCAGAAGTCCGTCCACCAGCCGGCCACCGCGGTCGGCGCGATGAACTGGTAGACCGCGAAGCCCAGCACCCACGGCAGCAGCATCAGGCGGCGCGAGGGCGCGTCGGCGGAGAGGTTCCAGCCGTACCGGCCGGCGCCGAAGAAGTAGTCCACCGCCAGCACCGCCAGCAGCGGCACGAAGACCGAGCCGATCAGGCCGAGGAAGTTGGTGTAGGTGTCGGTGAACTTGTCGATCTGCAGGGCCAGCACGGTGATCAGCAGGCCGATCCCGCCGGTCAGCACCCGGCGGTCCACCTTCGGCAGCAGGTTCTGCACCGACATCGCGGTCGAGTACACGTTGGCGAAGGACTGGTCCGTCTCGCGCAGCACCAGCACCAGCAGGAACAGCCAGCCGGCCCAGACGCCGAGGAAGGAGTCGAAGATCCTGTTCGGGTCGCCGTCGGACTGCAGCAGGGCCATCAGGCCGAGCACGTAGCACCAGACCTGGGCGATCGTGTAGCCGGAGAAGCTGCCCCAGAACGCCGAGCGCGCGGTGCGCGAGTGCCGGGTGTAGTCGGCGGCCAGCGGGACGAAGGAGATCGACACCGCGATCATCGCGTCGGTGGCGCCCAGGAAGCCGTGCCAGTTGCCGGCGCCCGGGTCGGGCACCCCCTGGCGGCCCAACTGGACGGTGAAGTACACCATCGCGACGGCGACCGCACCGGCCACGAAGCGGCGCAGCACCGCGATCGAGCCCAGCGGCCAGATGGTCAGCGCGGTGGTCAGCGCGCCCGCCAGGAGCACGAACAGCCAGCGGTAGCCGTCGGTGTGGGCGACGGTCTGCGCGCCCACCGCGATCGTGAGCAGCTCGAACACGCCCCAGCCGACGCACTGGACGATGTTCAGCACCGTCGGGACGTACGACAGCCGGGTGCCGAACAGCCCGCGCAGGTTCGCCATCGCGGGCGCACCGGTACGGGCCCCGATCAGCGCGGCCACGCCGAGCATCGCGGTGCCGACCACGGTGCCGGCCACGATCGCGGTCACCGCGGCGGCCAGCGACAGCTCGCTGCCCTTGGCGCCGAGCACGGTCGCGGCGGTGGAGAAGCCGATCAGGCTGACGCCCAGGTTCATCCAGAGCGCGAAGTGGTCCCGGAAGCGCAGCGTGCGCGGCGGCTCGGTGTCCAGTACGAGCGGTGCCTCGGCACGCTCCGGGCGGTCCAGGACGGCGGTCGCCGTGTCGGTGGGGCCCGGGCGACCGCTGTCACCGCTGTCACCGTCGTGAGCGGTCGGGGACGGTTCGGGGAAACCCTTGGACGCGGGCGCGCCCGAAGAAGAGGATGGCGAAGCAGGCGACATGGCCGATACTCCCTACGCCGGCATTACCCGGACAGGTTCCGGCGGTCTGCGCCCCCTCGACGGTCCGCCCACGATCCCGTGGCGTACGGTCGACCAGCGCACTCTCAGCCTGGTCGGTCCAAGCTCCCGCGTGTCAGTTGTGAGCGACAGGCTAACCGGCCCGGGGGTGAACGCCAAGGCCACGGGGTGTGCGGCCCGCATCGCGGGACGTCCGGCGGAGGTGGGGGAGCCTCCGGTCGTCGGCCTGGTCGCCGGTTCGGCCGTCGAGTTGCTCGTCGGCTCGGTCGTCGGCTTGGTGATCGGCTCGGTCGTCGGCGCAGGACAGCCTGGTCGGCGGCCCGGCTGTCGGCGGCGGCTAAGGATTCTTATGAGTTATTCAGAGGGGTCCTTACGGCAATCGAATCGGCAGTACGAAAAACTATGGTCCTTGGTTCTGTCAGCTATGGAGGTCGTTCGTGAGCACCGAGCGCGAGGTTGGGCCCACCGGGCCGCAGGGGGAGCAGCCCTCGGGCGGCCAGGCGGCGGCTGTTCCCGCTTCCGACGGCCACGCCTCGGGCGGGCACCAGCCGACACTGGCCTTCGGCCGGGTCCCCGAGCCCGCGGCCGCGCCGGCCGCCGAGGCCGCACCGGCTGAGGCCGCGCCGACCGAAGGCGCGCCGACCGATGGTGTTCCGGCCGAGGGCGGGTACCAGCCCACCGTGGCCTTCACCAAGGTCCCCGCGCCGGAGGCGGCCCCGCAGGCCCCGGCCGCGCCGGTCGCCGACGCGCCGACCGCCCCGGTCGACGCCGCCACCGGCTACATCGACGCGCCGCCGCCCGTCCTGCCGCCCGCCCCGCCGGTCCCGGCCGCGCCGGCGGTACCCGTCGCACCTGTCGCACCCGTCGCCGAGAGCCCGGCCCTGCCGCCGGGTGCCAACCCGTACGCCACCCCGGCCCACGGCGTCCCCGCCGCCGGCCCGCACGACCCGTACGGCACCCCGGCCGCACCCGGCGCGCCCGCCGCGCACCCCGCGCCCGGCCACCACCCGTTCGGCGCCGGCCAGCCGCTCGGCGGCTGGGGCGCCGCCCACGACGCCGGCGGCGGCGCGGGCTACCCGGGCGGCCCGGCCGGACCGCTCGGCTACCCGGCCGACTACCCCGGCGGCCCCGGCGGCCCGCGCAAGAAGCGCGGCGGCCTGGTCGCCCTGATCGCAGCCGTCGCGCTGGTCGCCGGCGTGGCCGGCGGGGCGCTCGGCGTGACCGTCGCGGACCGCAACGACCGCACCAACAGCGCCGACGACCACCGCAGCACCACCGTCCAGGCCAGCAACACCCAGAAGAACGAGCCCGCCCCCGGCTCGATCGCCGGCATCGCGCAGAAGGCGCTGCCCAGCGTCGTCACCATCAAGGCGCAGGGCAACGGCGAGTCGGGCACCGGCACCGGCTTCGTCTTCGACACCGAGGGCCACATCCTCACCAACAACCACGTGGTCGCGCCGACCCTCAACGGCGGCAAACTGACCGTCAAGTTCGCCGACGGCACGTCCTACAACGCGTCCGTGCTGGGCCACGCCGAGGGCTACGACGTCGCCGTGGTCAAGATCGACAACCCGCCGAAGAGCAAGCTGGCCCCGCTTCCGCTGGCCGACTCCGACAAGGTCAACGTCGGTGACGCCACCGTCGCGATCGGTGCGCCGTACGGCCTGGAGTCCACCGTCACCAGCGGCATCGTCAGCGCCAAGGACCGCCCGGTCGCCTCCGGCGACGAGACCGGCGGCCAGTCCTCCTACATGAACGCCCTGCAGACCGACGCCTCGATCAACCCCGGCAACTCCGGCGGCCCGCTGCTCGACTCCAGCGGCTCGGTGATCGGCATCAACTCGGCGATCCAGTCCAACGCCTCCGCCAACGGCCGGGCCGGCAGCATCGGCCTCGGCTTCGCCATTCCGATCAACCAGGCCAAGTGGGTCGCCGACACCCTGATCAAGACCGGCAAGCCGGTCTACGCCAAGCTCGACGTGCTGCGCAACGACGACTACAAGGGCGACGGCGCGCAGATCCAGACCCGCGACATCCAGGGCCAGCCGGCCGTCACCCCCGGAGGCGCCGCCGACAAGGCCGGTCTCAAGCCGGGCGACGTCATCACCAAGCTCGGCGGAGTCCCGATCGACAACGGCCCCGCCCTGGTCAGCCGGATCTGGACGCACAAGCCCGGCGAGACCGTCGACGTCGAGTACACCCGCAACGGCCAGCAGTTCAACACCAAGGTCACCCTCGGCCAGCGGGACGGCGACAGCTGACCCCCACCCGCACGAAACGGTGTGCACCGAACCCCGCCGGACCCGTTAGGCTGACCTCCGCCTGGAGAGCTGCCCGAGCGGCCTAAGGGAACAGTCTTGAAAACTGTCGTGCGGTGACCCCGTACCGTGGGTTCGAATCCCACGCTCTCCGCTGGTTGGAGAACCACCTGCTCAGGGCGGGTGCCGAGATCACTCGGCACCCGCCTTTCGCGTTTGCGGCCGGCGGGGGTTGACCCTGACACGGTGGCAGGGGGTGGAGTGGGGGCACCATGTTGAACATCGGAGACTTCGCCAGCCACGGCCGGGTGTCGGTGCGGATGCTGCGCCACTACGACGCGATCGGGCTGCTGCGGCCCGCCAGGGTGGACCCGGTCAGCGGGTACCGGTCCTACGAGGCATCCCAACTCGCCCGGCTCAACCGGGTGATCGCGCTCAAGGAGCTCGGCTTCACGCTGCAGCAGGTGCGGGCCGTCCTGGACGAGCAGGTGGACGCGGCCGAACTGCGCGGGATGCTGCGGCTGCGCCGGGCCCAACTCGCCGAGGCGATCGCCGCGGACGAGCAGCGGCTGACCAGGGTGGAGGCGAGGCTCCGGACGATCGAGAGCGAGGGGAGCATGTCCGCACACGACGTCGTGCTGAAGCGGGTGCCGTCCGTCCGGGTGGCCGAACTGACCGCGGTGGCCGCGAGTTACGAGCCGGAGGACATCGGGCCGGTGATCGGCCCGCTGTTCGCGGAGCTGTGCCGGCGGCTGGCCGAGGCCGGGATCGCCGGGGCGGGCCCGTCCGTCGCCCGGTACGAGGACGTGCCGGAGGGCGAGGGCACGGTGCTGATCCGGGTGGCCGTCCCGGTCGGGCCGGCGGTGGAGCCGGGCCGGTACGGCTTCGCGGTGCTCGACCTGCCGCCGATCGAGGAGGCGGCGACGGTCGTGCACCGCGGCTCGATGGACGAGGCGATGGGGAGCTTCCAGGAGCTGGCCCGTTTCATCGACGCGAACGGCTACCGCTCGGCCGGCTACGCCCGGGAGCTCTACCTGGAGTGCCCGGACGACCCGGCGCGGTGGGTCACGGAGTTCCAGGAGCCGGTGGTCCGCCGGTAGGCCCTGCCCGGCCGAGGCCCGTGCCCCGCAGATCCCGCCGGGGCCCACTTGCCGGGCCTTCGGCGGGCGGGCAGAGTGCGGTGGAGGCGGCGGGCGGCGAGTGGAGGCGGCGATGGGTGACCTGACGGACCGACTGGCGCAGGGCCTTCCGGCCGGGGCCGTGGTGGTGGATCCGGACGTGACCGCCGCCTACCGCCATGACATGGCCGGCTTCTGCGCCGCCGGTGCGCCCGCCGTGGTGGTGTTCCCGGAGACGGTCGAGCAGGTGCAGCACGTGCTGCGCACCGCCACCGCGCTGCGGGTGCCGGTGGTGCCGCAGGGGGCGCGGACCGGGCTGTCGGGGGCGGCGAACGCCGTGGACGGCTGCATCGTGCTGTCGATGGTGAAGTTGAACCGGATCCTGGAGCTCGACCCGGTGAACCGGATCGCGGTGGTCGAACCCGGCGTGGTGAACGCCGAACTGTCGCGAGCAGCCGAGGAGTTGGGGCTTTCGTACCCGCCGGACCCGTCCAGCTGGGAGTCCTGCACGATCGGCGGCAACATCGGCACCGGCGCGGGCGGGCTCTGCTGCGTGAAGTACGGCGTCACCAGCGAGTACGTGCTCGGCCTGGACGTGGTGCTGGCGGACGGGCGGCTGCTGTCCACCGGGCGCCGGACGGCCAAGGGCGTGGCCGGGTACGACCTGACCCGGCTGCTGGTCGGCTCGGAGGGCACGCTGGGCGTGGTGGTCCGGGCGGTGCTCGCGCTGCGGCCCGCGCCGGCGCCGCAGCTGGCGCTGGCGGCGGAGTTCCCGAGCGCGGACGCGGCGGGCGCGGCCGTCTGCGAGGTGATGGCGCGCGGCCTGACCCCGTCGCTGATGGAGCTGATGGACGCGGTCAGCGTGCGGGCGGTCAACGACCTGGGGCGGATGGGGCTGCCGGAGACGACCCGGGCGCTGCTGCTGGTGGCCTTCGACGGGCCGGACCGGGAGGCCGGGCTGGTGCGGGTGGCGGAGCTCTGCCGGGAGGCCGGGGCGACCGAGGTGGTGCCGGCCGAGGACGAGGCGGAATCGCAGCTGCTGCTGGAGGCCCGGCGACTGGCGCTGCCCGCGCTGGACCGGTTGGGCACCACGATGATCGACGACGTGGCGGTGCCGCGCTCCCGGCTGGCCGAGATGCTGAACGGTGTGGCGGCGATCGCCGAGCGGCACGCGCTGACCATCGGGGTGGTCAGCCATGCCGGGGACGGCAACACCCACCCGATCGTGATCTTCGACGGCTCGGACGAGGAGCAGGCTGCGCGGGCGCAGCGCTCCTTCGACGAGATCATGGCGCTGGGGCTGGAGCTGGGCGGCACGATCACCGGGGAGCACGGGGTGGGGCTGCTCAAGCGGGACTGGCTGGCGCGCGAGCTGGGGCCGGTCGCGCTGGACCTCCAGCGACAGCTGAAGGCGGTCTTCGATCCGCTGGGAATCATGAACCCGGGCAAGATGGTCTGATGGTATTCCCCCCTATTCCAGTACGACTTTCCGATGGTCTGGGAATGGCTAGAAAAGTCGACATGGGAGGGTAGTCGAACTTTTTGGGGGCGCGTTTCCTGATTTTCCTGCGCCGGGGTGGTGCGCCTGGTGGTTCGCGTGATGGCGAAGCGCCCTGCCTGGGGGGTCCTCCGAGAGGTCGCCGTTCGGGCAAAGTGCCAGCTCAGAGAGGTATGTCGGCGCACTGTCCGATTTTCGGTCCGTTATGCGCAGCCCGGGTGGATATCACGCTAACGGGCGAAAACTGCCCCGCCGACTAGTGCTTTGTCGATTTGTTGCGGAAGTCTGTCTCTCGGCGTCGCAGCCAGCAGGTGTTCGTCTGGCCGGCGAACTCCCGCACCCCTTGCTCGACAATTGCACGATTTACAGCTTCTTGGAGGCTCTCATGGCTCGCATCCACACCCGCCGGGTGGCCGGACTCCTGCTCGCCGCCCCGCTCGCGGCCGGCCTGCTGCTGGCCGGCGCCGGCGCTGCGGCCGCCGACAACGGTGCGGGCGCCGCCGCCGGTTCCAACGCCGGCGTGGTGTCCAACGTCGGCACGGGCAACGTCTTCGGCGGGGTCGACGGCAACTACATCTCCACCCAGCAGACCGCCACCGGCGCCGGCGCCTCGAACCAGAACAACACCCTCGCGGTGAAGGACAACGCGGGCACCATCCTGGCCGGGCAGTCCAACAAGAACATCAACGTCGTGTTCGCCCCGATCTTCCACTGATCCGATCGGGCACCACCGACGGCGGGGGCGCCGGAGGTGGGCGGCCGCGGGTGAGCTGAGCGCTCGCGGAGGGGCTCGAACCAGTCTCCGGGCGGAATTCCCGCCCGGGCGCGGATCAGAACAGCGCATGACCGGCCAGCGGAAAGGGTCGCCGTGAAGCCGGCCTCGTGGGCGGTGCCGCCATCGGCACCGCCCACGAGTGCGTCCGGAGCCGGGCGCGAACCGCACGGGCCCGCTCGTCGCCGGCTGCCAGGCGCCGCCAGCTGTCCGGCACCGCCGACATCGCCGGCTGCCCGACACCGCCGGCACCGCTCGGGACCGCCCGCCGAGGCCCGCCCGGACGCCCCGAACGCGTCCAGCGAGGGCCCGCGCCCGGAGCCGTCGGTGCTCGGCGGTACGGTTGCGCTCCGACAGCGCACCACGTGCCCGGGCCCGGGAACCACGGCCCGGCCGGGGCGGCGACCGCGGCAACCGGAAGAGAGGGCGCGCGATGGCGGCGGAGGAGGAGGGCCTGACCGGCCCGGGCGAGGCCTGGCCTGCACCGGAGCCGGATCCGCGACCCGGGCCGGACGCCCGCCGGGAGCCGGCCGAGCACCGGCCCGAGCCGAAGTCCGTGCCCGAGCTGCTGCTCGGCCGCCCGCCGATGGCCCGCCCGCTGCCGACCTTCGACGCCGAGGCCGCGCCCGCCGAGCCCGGCCCGCTGTTCGTGGACTGGCTCGCCACCGCGCTGGCCGCCGGCGTGCCGGACCCGCAGGTGGTCACCCTCTCCACGGTCGACGCGGACGGCCTGCCGGACGCCCGGGTGCTGGTGCTGCGCGACGTCGACGCGTCCGGCACCGGCTGGGTCTTCTCCGCCGCCGCCGACAGCCCCAAGGGCCGCCAGCTGGCCGACCACCCGGCCGCCGCGCTGACCGTCTACTGGCCCCAGCTGGGCCGCCAGGTGCGGGTCCGCGGCACCGTCGAGCGGGCCGCCGACCTGGTCGCCGCCGCCGAGTTCGCCACCCGCTCCCCGGATGCCCGGGTCGGCGCGCTGGTCGGGCGGCAGAGCGAGCCGATGGCCTCGCTCGCCGAGTACGACGAGGCCGTCGCCGTCGCCCGCCGCCGGCTGGAGGCCACTCCGGACGCGGTCGCGGCCGGGCACGCGGTCTACACCCTGTGGGCGCACGAGGTGGAGTACTGGCAGGGCGACGCGCAGCGCCGGCACGTCCGGCTGCGCTACACCCGCACCGGCCCGGTCCGGACCCCGGAGTGGTCGCGCACCCTGCTGTGGCCGTAGCGGTCTGACGGCCCAAGGGCCCGGCCTGGCCGGGCCCCGTCGTCGTGCGGCCCTACCGCCGCCCGGTCAGCGTGGCTCCCACGCTGGCCGCCACCACACAGCCGATCCCGGCCAGCTGCGGCACGCCCAGCAGCTGGCCGAGCACCACCAGGCCGACCAGCGCGCTGACCGCCGGCTCCAGACTGACCAGCACGCTGAACACCCGCTGCGGCATCCGCCGCAGCGCGGTCATCTCCAGTGCGTACGGGATCACCGGCAGCAGCAGCGACACCCCGGCCACCGCGGCCAGCAGTCCCAGCGGCGAGGCGCCGGGCGCGGTCAGCCCGTCCCAGGCCTGGCCGAGCCCGAACGGCGCCAGGGCGAGCGCGCCGACCGTCATCGACACCGCCAGGCCCTGGAAGCCCTGGAAGGCGGCGCCGACCTTGTCGGTGAACAGGATGTACGCGGCGTAGCAGGCGGCGGCCCCGAAGGCGTAGAGCAGGCCGACCGGGTCGAGCCCGCCCCCGTCGCCGCCCTCGCCGAGCAGGGTCAGCAGGACGACGCCGCCGGCGGCGAGCAGCGCCCAGAGCAGGTGGCTGGCGCGCCGGGCGAAGACCAGGGCGACCGCGAGCGGGCCGAGGAACTCGATGGTCGCGGCGGTGCCCATCGGCAGCCGGTCGATCGCCCCGGCGAACAGGAAGGTCATCCCGGCCGAGGCCACGCCCAGCAGGGCCGCCGCGGCGAGGTCGCGCGGGCGCTTGTCGCGCAACCGGGGCCGGGTGACGGCGAGCAGGATGACCGCCGCGAAGCCCAGCCGCAGGAAGGTGGTGCCGCTGACCCCGAGCGGGCCGAACAGTGGCTTGGACAGGGCGATCCCGGTCTGCACCAGGAACATCGCGGTCAGACAGAGAAGCGGCGCCGGGATCCTCTCCGGGCGCCGCAGGACCTTCGGGAGTCGGCCGGTGGGCCGGCCGGGGGGCGCGTCGGGCGGTGCCGTGGAGCCGGGTGCCCCGCCTCGTCGCCAGCTGCCCCGCTCGCCGGCGGGCTCGCCCTGGGGGGCGGGCGGCATGGCAAGCGCCTCGGCGACGGCGGCAGCCGGCATCGGGGCGGTGGTTTCGCTGGGATGGGAGCTGGGCATATGGGCGAGTTTGCCGTAAGGAGTGATGAACGGGCAAGCTCGTTACAACTATCGGGACGGATGTGGACGGGTGCGGCCGAAAGGGTGGGCTCGCCCGGTGCGCCCGGCGTGGTTGCCGCATTCGTCCGATGGTCCGTCAGTAGCAAGGGCGGGTGCGCTATCTCCGCCCCGCGGCCCTGCTCGCCGCCTCCCTCGTGCTCCTGCTGGCCACCGACGGGACGGGCGTGAGCGCCGGGGCCGCCGCCCTCCCCCGCATCCGGGCCCTCACCCTGCCCGACCGGTTCGGCCCGCCCAGGATCCACGACGACTTCACCGGCCCCGCCTTCGACGCCTGCACCGCGCCGCCCCTCGACACCCTGCGGGCCTGGCACGGGGTCTCCCCGTACGGCGCGCTCGGCATCTACGTCAGCGGCGCCCAGCGCGGCTGCGGTCAGCCCCGGCTCACCGCCGAGTGGGTGCGCCAGGCCCGCGCACTGGGCTGGCGCTTCCTGCCGGCCCACGTCGGGCTCCAGGCGCCGTGCAGCGAACTCGCCCGCAAGCCGCGCCGGATCGACCCCGCCCACGCGGTCGAGCAGGGCCGGGACGAGGCCACCGAAGCCGTCCACGCGATGGGCTCGCTCGGATTCGGCAAGGGCGGCCCGGTCTACCTCGACATCGAGGCCTACCCGATGCACGACCCCGCCTGCGGCCAGGCCGTGGTCGACTTCGCCGTCGGCTGGACCCAGGCCCTGCACGCCGCCGGCTACCGCTCCGGCTTCTACTCCAGCCTCGACTCCGGCATCGCCGACCTGGCCGCCGCCGCCCGGGCCGGCAGCTTCCCGCTGCCCGACGCCCTCTGGTACGCCCGCTGGGACGACCGGGCCGACACCGCCGATTCCGGCGCCCTCGGCTCCGACCTCTGGGGCGACCACCAGCGCGTCCACCAGTACCGCGGCAACGTCGAGGAGACCTACGGCGGCGCCGCCCTCACGATCGACCGCAACCACGTCGACGGCCCGACCGCCGGCTGACGCGTCGCCGATCCGTGATCCGGGCAACGGGGCCGGGATACTGACAGCGGGTGGGGCGGGGCGGCACAATCGGGCACGTCCGCGCGCATTACCGCCCGGTAGGTGCCGCAGGCGCAGCCGCCAGTGCCGCCAGGTCAAGGAGGACCCGTGTTCAGCACGATGCAGGACGTCCCGCTCACCGTCGCCCGGATTCTGGAGCACGGGTCCACCATCCACGGCCGGTCCACCGTCACCACCTGGGACGGCACCGGGCCGGTCGTGCGGACGTACGCCGAGGTGGGGGCGCGGGCCGCGCAGCTCGCCCACGCGCTCCGCGACGAACTGGGGGTGACCGGGGACGACCGGGTCGCGACCTTTATGTGGAACAACTCGGTCCACTTGGAGGCGTACCTCGCCGTCCCCGCGATGGGGTCCGTGCTGCACACGCTCAACCTGCGGCTGCCCGCCCACCAGCTGTCGTTCATCGTCAACCACGCCGCCGACCACACGGTGATCGTGGACGGCAGCGTGCTCCCGCTGCTCGCCGCCGTCCTGCCGGACCTCGCCCCGACGCTCCGGCACATCGTGGTGAACGGCCCCGCCGACCGCTCGCTGCTGGCCGGCTTCCCGGGCACCGTGCACGACTACGAGGAGCTGATCGCCGGCCGGCCCACCGCCTACCCGTGGCGCAGCGACCTCGACGAGCGCGAGGCCGCCGTGCTCTGCTACACCTCCGGCACCACCGGGGACCCGAAGGGCGTGCTCTACAGCCACCGCTCGGTGTACCTGCACTGCCTCCAGGTCAACACCGGCGACAACTTCGCCTTCACCCCGCGCGACACCGCGCTGCCGGTGGTCCCGATGTTCCACGTGAACGCCTGGGGCATCCCGCACGCCGCCTTCATGTCCGGTGCCAACCTGCTCATGCCGGATCGTTTCCTCCAGCCCAAGCCGATGGCCGAGATGATCGCCGCCGTCCGGCCCACCGTCGGCGCCGCCGTCCCGACCATCTGGAGCGGCCTGCTGGACGAGCTCGACGCGGGCGACTACGACACCTCCAGCCTGCGCATGGTGGTCATCGGCGGCAGCGCCTGCCCGCCCTCGCTGATGAAGGGCTTCGAGGAGCGCCACGGCATCCGCGTGCTGCACGCCTGGGGCATGACCGAGACCTCGCCGCTCGGCTCCTTCGCCCAGCCGCCCGGCGGCCTCACCCCGGAGGAGGAGTGGCCCTACCGCGTCACCCAGGGCATCTTCCCGGCCTCCGTCGAGGCCCGGCTGGTCGGCCCGGCCGGTGAGCGGATGCCGCACGACGGCGTCGCGGCGGGCGAGCTGGAGGTGCGCGGCCCGTGGATCGCCGGGGCCTACTACGGCGGTGCCGGGCAGGACCCGGTCCGGCCGGACGACAAGTTCTCCGAGGACGGCTGGCTGCGCACCGGCGACGTCGGCACCATCACCGCCGACGGCTACCTGACCCTCACCGACCGGGCCAAGGACGTGATCAAGTCCGGCGGCGAGTGGATCTCCTCGGTCGAACTGGAGAACCAGTTGATGGCCCACCCCGAGGTGGCCGAGGCCGCCGTGGTCGCCGTCCCGGACGAGAAGTGGGGCGAGCGCCCGCTGGCCACGGTCGTGCTGCGCCCGGGTGCCACGGCCGGGCTGAGCGAGCTGCGGGCCTTCCTGGCCGGGCGGATCGCCTCCTGGCAGCTGCCGGAGCGCTGGTCGATCGTCGAGTCGGTGCCGAAGACCTCGGTCGGCAAGTTCGACAAGAAGGTGATCCGCGCCAGCTACGCGGCGGACGAACTGGACGTGACGGTGCTCGGCAAGGAGTAGCCGCCCGCCCGACCGCCGAGGGCCGGCCACCCCCGTTCCAGCGGGGTGGCCGGCCCTCGGCGCGTGCCTGGTGGATCTCGCCGGACCTTCGGCGTCAGGGCGCGGTCAGCCCGCCGCGGCGACGCCCGCCTCGCCCATCGCGCCGATCCGCCCGAGCAGGTCGACGATCCGGGACTGGACGTCGGCGCTGGTCGAGCGCTCGGCGAGGAACAGCACCGTCTCGCCGGTGCGCAGCCGGGGCAGTTCGCGCGGGTCGAGGTCCACCGAGGTGTAGACCACCAGCGGGGTGCGGTGCAGCCGGTCGTTGGCGCGCAGCCAGTCCAGCAGGCCGACCCGGCGGCGGCGGATCTGGAGCAGGTCCATCACCACCAGGTTGGGCTGCACGCTGCTGGCCCGGGCGACGGCGTCGTTCTCGTCCACCGCGTGCTCGACGTGCATGCCGCGCCGCTCCAGGCTGCTGATCATGGCGGCGGCGATGTCCGGGTCGCCCTCGACCAGCAGGACGCGCGGGGCGTGGTGCTCGCCGTCGCGCGGCGCGAGGGCGCGCAGCAGCACGGCCGGGTCGGCGCCGTACGCGGCGTCCCGGGTGGCCTGGCCGAGACCGGCGGTGACCAGCACCGGGACGCGGCTGTTGAGCGCGGCGGTGCGCAGCGACTGCAGCGCGGTGCGGGTGATCGGGCTGGTCAGCGGGTCGACGAAGAGCGCCGCGGGGAAGCCGGCGACCTGGGCGTCCACCTCCTCGCGGGAGCGGACGATCACCGGGCGGTAGCCGCGTTCCTGAAGGGCCTGCCGGGTGGCCGGATCGGGCTCGGGCCAGACCAGCAGCCGACGGGCGCTGCCGCCCTCCCCGTTCGAGCCGTTCGAGCCGTTCGGGCTGGCCATGGTCGGCGGCTGCTCGTCGGTCCGGTCGCCGGCGGCGGCGGGCAGTTCGGCCATCGGGCGCGGGGCGGTCCTGGTCTCGGCCGGGACGGGCGGTTGCGGTCCGGCGGCGGGCGTCGGCGAACCGCCGAGCGGGCGCGGCGGCGCGAGCTCGGCGAGGCCGGTGCCGACCGGGCGCGGGCCGGACGGGCCCTCGGCGGCGGGCC
>NZ_JBHXMU010000085.1:0-33299 GCF_042720685.1 Kitasatospora sp. NPDC058492 | reverse complement strand
CAACCCCAGAAGAATCTGAGGCCGGGGATGTCAACATATCTGGCGTTGACTTTTGGCACGCTGTTGAGTTCTCAAGGAACGGACACTTCCTTCGGGCCGCCTTCCAGCGGGCCCTCCGGGCGCTTCGTTCTTTCGTGTTTCAAGCTTATCAGATGTTTTCCGCTCCGTTTTCCGGAGTTTCATTTACCTGAGTGGCTTTCGCCTTTCGGCGCTCCCGAACTCTATCAGAGTTTCTCGGGCCGTTTTCCGCGGTCATTCTCGAATTCGCATTCGAGAAACTTCCTGCGGGGCCGTCCCGTGGGGCAACCCGGAGAACATTACGCACCGGGCTGCCCCACGTCAAACCAGCCGCCGGAGGCTCAGACCTCGACGACGACCGGCAGGATCATCGGCCGGCGGCGGTAGTTGTCCGCCACCCACTTGCCGACGGTCCGGCGGACCAGCTGCTGGACCTGGCGGGGATCCAGCACGCCGTCGCTCGCCGAGCGGTCCAGGGCCTCCTGGAGCTTGGCGGCGACCGGCACGAACGCGTTGTCGTCGATGCCGGAGCCGCGGGCCTGGAAGGTCGGGCCGCCCACGATCTTGCCGTTGGTCGAGTCGACCGCGACGAAGACCGAGATGAAGCCCTCCTCGCCGAGGATCCTGCGGTCCTTGAGCGAGGCCTCGGTGATGTCGCCGACCGAGGCGCCGTCCACGTAGACGTACCCGGCCTGCACCTTGCCGACGATCCGGGCGACGCCCTTCTCCAGGTCGACGCAGACGCCGTCCTCGGCGATGACCACGCGGTTGCGCGGAATGCCGGTGGCGATGCCCAGGTCGGCGGCGGCCCGCAGGTGGCGCCACTCGCCGTGGACCGGCATCAGGTTGCGCGGCTTGCAGATGTTGAAGAAGTACAGCAGCTCGCCGGCCGAGGCGTGGCCGGAGACGTGCACCTTGGCGTTGCCCTTGTGCACGACCTTGGCGCCCCAGCGGGTGAGGCCGTTGATCACCCGGTAGACGGCGTTCTCGTTGCCCGGGATGAGCGACGAGGCCAGGACGACGGTGTCGCCCTCGACGATGCGGATCTGGTGGTCGCGGTTGGCCATCCGGGACAGCGCCGCCATCGGCTCGCCCTGGGAGCCGGTGCAGATCAGCACGACGTCCTTGTCCGGCAGGTCGTCGAGCTGCTTGACGTCGACGACCATGTTGCCGGGGACCTTCAGGTAGCCGAGGTCGCGGGCGATGCCCATGTTGCGGACCATCGAGCGGCCGACGAAGGCGACCTTGCGCTTGTACTCGTGCGCGGCGTCCAGCACCTGCTGGATGCGGTGCACGTGGCTGGCGAAGGAGGCGACGATGATGCGCTTGTCGGCGTTCGCGAAGACGTTCCGCAGCGCGGCCGAGATGTCCCGCTCGGGCGGGATGAAGCCGGGGACCTCGGCGTTGGTGGAGTCCACCAGCAGCAGGTCCATGCCCTCTTCGGCCAGCTTGGCGAAGGTCGGCAGGTCGGTCAGGCGGCCGTCGAGCGGCAGCTGGTCCATCTTGAAGTCGCCGGTGGCCACGACCATGCCCGCGGGGGTGCGGACGGCGACCGCCAGGGCGTCCGGGATGGAGTGGTTGACCGCGATGAACTCGCAGTCGAAGGGGCCGATGCGCTCGCGCTCGCCCTCCTTGACCTCCAGCACGTACGGCCGGATGCGGTGCTCGGCGAGCTTGGCCTCGATCAGGGCGAGGGTGAGCTTGGAGCCGATCAGCGGGATGTCCGGGTTCTCCCGCAGGAGGAACGGGACGGCGCCGATGTGGTCCTCGTGCCCGTGGGTGAGGACGATGCCGTCGATCTTGTCGAGGCGGTCCCGGATGTAGGTGAAGTCCGGGAGGATCAGGTCCACGCCGGGCTGCTCGTCCTCGGGGAAGAGGACGCCGCAGTCGACGATCAGGATGCGGCCCCCGTATTCGAAGACCGTCATGTTGCGGCCGATCTCGCCGAGACCGCCGAGCGGGGTGATGCGGAGGGCGCCCTCCTTCAGGGCCGGGGGTGCGCCGAGTTCGGGGTGCGGGTGGCTCAAAAGACTCTCCTCACGACGCACGCCATATGCCCGGGGTCCTCCCCCTGAAGACATATGGCGTGCGTACTCAGTGTCGTTTTTCCTACTGGGTCGGTGCTCTCGCGCCGTCGGTCCGGTCCAGCGGCGGGCCCGTGAGGGTCCGGCGAGCCGGGGCGCGCACGTCTTCGTCTGTTACAGGTGTACCCCGCCGGCGGCGAGATCCTTCGTCAATCGTGCGATCTCCTCGGGAGTCGCGCCGACCAGCGGCAGCCGCAGCGGGCCGGCCGGCAGTCCCTGGAGCTCCAGCGCGGCCTTGGCGAGGATGACGCCCTGCGTGCGGAACATACCGCTGAACACCGGGAGCAGGCCCTGGTGGATCGCCGTGGCCTTGGCCACATCGCCGGCCAGGTACGCCTCGATCATCGCACGCAGTTCGCCGGCCACGACGTGTCCGACGACGCTGACCACTCCGGCGGCTCCGACCGACAGCAGCGGCAGGTTGAGGATGTCGTCGCCGGAGTACCAGGCGAGGTCGGAGCGGGCGATGGCCCAGGCGGCGGCGCCGAGGTCGCCCTTGGCGTCCTTGTTGGCGACGATCCGCGGGTGCTCGCCGAGACGGACCAGCGTCTCGTGGCTCAGCGCGACGCCGCTGCGGCCCGGGATGTCGTAGAGCATGACCGGCAGCCCGGTGGTGTCCGCGATGTGCACGGTGTGCCGGTACAGGCCCTCCTGCGGGGGCTTGCTGTAGTACGGCGTGACGACCAGCAGGCCGTGGGCTCCGGCGGCCTCCGCCTGTCGCGCCAGCTCGGCACTGTGGTGGGTGTCGTTGGTGCCGACGCCGGCCACCACGTGGGCGCGATCCCCGACCGCCTCCACCACGGCGCGGACGAGCTGGGCCTTCTCGGCGTCGCTGGTGGTCGGGGACTCACCGGTGGTGCCGTTGACGACGAGGCCGTCGTTGCCGGAGTCCACGAGGTGTGTGGCGAGGCGCTGGGCGCCGTCGAGGTCGAGTCCGCCGTCGGCGGTGAACGGGGTGACCATCGCGGTCAGGACCCGGCCGAACGGCGTCTGGGGGGTGGAGGTCGGAGCCATGCGTCCAAAGCTACTCGTAGGCGGTGGGGCGGTAACCACACCGGTCCAGTGTTCGGACAGGGGCATACCGTGCGAAGCGGCGGAAACAGGCGGTGACATGGGATTCCGGTGCTGCCCGCTCGGGGGTTCGGGCAGCACCGGAATCCGTGTTCATGAATGTAGGGAGCGGCTAGAAAAGCCGCAATCCAGACATGCGAGACACTCCGCCCATATGCCTATCGTCCCAGGTCAGGGAGCGACCCGGCCGTGCTTCTCGAAGGCCGCATGGGTGAGCGGCATGAGCCGCGCCCACTCCTGCTCCATCTGCTCGGCGACCATCTCGATCTCGCGCTGCGGGAAGGACGGCACCGCCGAGTGCTCCCGCTTGGTCCGCAGCGACAGGAAGTGCATCAGCGAACGGGAGTTGCAGGTCGCGTACATCGAGGAGAACAGGCCGACCGGCAGCACCGCGCGGGCCACCTCGCGGGCCACGCCGGCCGCCAGCATCTCCTGGTAGCGCGCGTAGGACTCGCGGTACGCGGCCTCCATCGCCTCGGTGGTGGTCCTGTGCTGCTCGGGGGTGCCGTCGACGAACTCGTAGCGGCCCGGGCGGCCCTGCTGGACGAGCTTGCGCTCCTCCGCCGGGACGTAGAAGACCGGCTGCAGCTCGCGGTAGCGGCCGGACTCCTCGTTGTAGGACCAGCCGCTGCGGTGCCGGTGGAACTCCCGGAACACGAAGATCGGCGCGCTGATGAAGAAGGTCATCGAGTTGTGCTCGAAGGGGGTGCCGTGCCGGTCCCGCATCAGGAAGTTGATCAGGCCCTTGGACTTCTCCGGGTCCTGCTGGACCGCCTCCAGGGACTGCTCCCCCGCGGTCGAGACGCGGGCCGCCCAGATGACGTCCGAGTCGGCGGCCGCGCTGCGGACCAGCTCGACCGTCACGTCGCTGCGGAAGCTGGGGGCCGTCGGTTCGTCGCTCACGCGTTGCTCCTTGCGGGTTCGGTGCTGTGCAGCTTGATGGCGTGCTGCATGGTCTTGCGGGCGCGCGGGGTGTCGCCGGCGTCGGCGTACGCCACCGCGAGGCGGAACCAGACCCGCCAGTCGGCCGGCGCGGCCTCCGCCTCGGCCTGGCGGCGGGCGAACACCGCATCGGCCGAGGCCCGGTCGATCCGCCCGCCGGTGGTGCGCTGGAGCTCGTCCACCGGCAGGCCGCCCTCGGCCTCCAGCTCCCGGGCGAGCTGCTCGCTGGCCCGGCCGAACCGGACGGTCTGGCGCAGGAACCAGACGCCGATCACCGGGATGACGAAGGCGCACAGGCCGATGCCGATGCCGAGCGGCTTGCCGGTGGCGACCAGCTGGACACCCTCCCCGACGCAGAGGAGGGCGACCAGCAGCAGCACGCCGGACAGGACGAAGAATCCGGTACGGGACGTCATGCCGGGCTCACAGGTCCAGGAAGTGTTCGAGGCCCAGGGTGAGCCCCGGCGTCTCCACGACCTTGCGCACACCGAGCAGGATGCCCGGCATGAAGCTGCTGTGGTGCAGCGAGTCGTGCCGGATGGTGAGCGTCTCACCGGTGTCGCCGAACATCACCTGCTGGTGGGCGAGCAGCCCGCGCAGCCGGACGGCGTGCACCGGCACCCCGTCCACGTCGGCGCCGCGCGCGCCGGGCAGGCTGTGGGTGGTCGGGTCCTGCTGCGGCGGGCGGCCGGCCTCGGCGCGGGCGGCCGCGATCAGCTGCGCGGTGCGGGTGGCGGTGCCGCTGGGGGCGTCGGCCTTGCGGTCGTGGTGCAGCTCGACCACCTCGACCGACTCGAAGTACTTCGCCGCGGTCTGGGCGAACTTCATGCCGAGCACCGCGCCGATGGAGAAGTTCGGCGCGATCAGCAGGCCCAGCTCGGGGGCCTGGTCGAGCCAGCCGCGGACGGTGGCCAGCCGCTCGTCCGTCCAGCCGGTGGTCCCGGTGACCACGTGGATGCCGTGGTGCAGGCAGTAGTCGAGGTTGCCCATCACCGAGTCCGGGTGGGTGAGTTCGACGGCGACCTGGACGCCGGCCTCGGTCAGCTCCGCCGGCTCGGACCCGCGGCCCAGGGTGGCCACCAGTTCGAGGTCCGGCGCGGCCTCGACGGCCTTGACCGCCTCGGAGCCGATCCGGCCGTTGGCACCGATCACGGCGACACGCAGCGTCATAGCGAAATGTCCTCTCACACCAGCAGATCGGCGAGCTTGGCGGCCCGCTTGTCGTTGACCGGTCCGATCAGCGCCAGCGACGGCCGGTACGCGCCCAGCACATCACGGGCCACCGCGTGGACGTCGTCCAGGGTCACGGCCGCGATCCGCGCCAGCATCTCGTCCACCGACAGGTGGTGCCCGTAGCTCAGCTCGGCCTTGCCGATCCGGTTCATCAGCGAGCCGGTGTCCTCCATGCCCAGCACGGTGGAGCCGGAGATCTGGCCGATCGCGCGCCGCAGCTCCTCCTCGGTGATGCCCTCGGCGACCACCTTGGCCAGCTCCGCGCGGCAGATCCGCAGCACCTCCTCGACCCGCTTGGGCTGGCAGCCGGCGTAGATGCCGAACAGGCCGCTGTCCGCGTAGGACGAGGAGTACGAGTACACCGAGTACGCCAGGCCGCGCTTCTCCCGGACCTCCTGGAACAGCCGGGAGCTCATCCCGCCGCCGAGGGCCGCGTTGAGCACGCCCATCGCCCAGCGGCGCTCGTCGTGCCGCGGCACCCCGGGCACGCCCAGCACCAGGTGGGCCTGCTCGGTGGAGCGGTTGAGCACCTCGACCCGGCCGGCCGTGCGCAGCGCCTTGACGCCGCGGCGGGCCTCGGCGGGGGCCGCGTCGGAGCGGGCCAGCACCGCCGCGAAGGCCTGCTCGACCTGCTTGACCACCGTGTGGTGGTCGAGGTTGCCGGCGGCCGAGACGACCAGGTTCTCGGGCCGGTAGCGGCGGCGGTAGAAGCCGGCGATCTGCTCCCGGGTGAGCACCTTGATGGTCTCCTGGGTGCCCAGGATGGGGCGGCCGAGCGGGCCGCTGCCGAAGATCACCTTGGCGAACAGGTCGTGCACCACGTCGCCCGGGTCGTCCTCGGCCATCGCCATCTCCTCGAGGATGACGCCGCGCTCGGCGTCGACGTCCTCGGAGCGGATCAGCGAGCCGGTGACCATGTCGCAGACCACGTCGATGGCCAGCGGCAGGTCGGTATCCAGGACCCGGGCGTAGTAGCAGGTGTTCTCCTTCGCGGTGAAGGCGTTCATCTCACCGCCGACCGCGTCCAGGGCAGCCGAGATGTCCAGCGCGCTGCGCCGCGCGGTGCCCTTGAAGAGCAGGTGCTCCAGGTAGTGGGTGGCGCCGTTGAGCTGCGGGGTCTCGTCCCGCGAGCCGACGCCGACCCAGATGCCGAAGGTGGCGGAGCGCACCGTCGGCAGGGTCTCGGTGACGACCCGAAGGCCGCCGGGGAGGACGGTGCGGCGCACCGTGCCGGCGCCGTCGGCGCCCTTGAGCAGGGTCCGGGTGGAGCCGGGGCGCTGCTTCGCCGCCGGGGCCTGAGCCACGGGGGGTACCTCCAGAGGAAACACGCGTGGGAACGCTTGGACGAACGCGGGGGCAACAGGGTGCGGCCCGCACGCCGGGAGGCGTACGGGCCGCAAGGATCAGCTAGCGGCGCTTCACTCGGAAGCGGTCTCGCCGGCTTCCTCGCCCTCGACGACGGGGATGAGGGAGAGCTTGCCGCGCGGGTCGATCTCGGCGATCTCGACCTGCACCTTGGCGCCGACACCGAGGACGTCCTCGACGTTCTCGACGCGCTTGCCGCCGGCCAGCTTGCGGATCTGCGAGATGTGCAGCAGGCCGTCCTTGCCCGGCATGAGCGAGACGAACGCGCCGAACGTCGTGGTCTTCACCACGGTGCCCAGGTAGCGCTCGCCGACCTCCGGCATGGTCGGGTTGGCGATCTGGTTGATCGTGGTGCGGGCGGCCTCGGCGGCCGGTCCGTCGGCGGCACCGATGTAGATGGTGCCGTCGTCCTCGATCGTGATCTCGGCGCCGGTGTCCTCCTGGATCTGGTTGATCATCTTGCCCTTGGGGCCGATGACCTCACCGATCTTGTCCACCGGGATCTTGATGGTGATGATCCGCGGGGCGTTCGGGGACATCTCGTCCGGCGTGTCGATGGCCTCGTTCATCACGTCGAGGATGTGCAGACGCGCGTCCTTGGCCTGCTTCAGCGCGGCGGCCAGCACCGACGCCGGGATGCCGTTGAGCTTGGTGTCCAGCTGCAGGGCGGTGATGAAGTTGCGGGTACCGGCGACCTTGAAGTCCATGTCGCCGTACGCGTCCTCGGCACCGAGGATGTCGGTCAGCGCGACGTAGTGGGTCTCACCGTCGATCTCCTGGGAGATCAGGCCCATGGCGATACCGGCGACGGCGGCCTTCAGCGGCACACCGGCGTTCAGCAGCGACATGGTGGAGGCGCAGACCGAGCCCATCGAGGTGGAGCCGTTGGAGCTCAGCGCCTCGGAGACCTGGCGGATGGCGTACGGGAAGTCCTCACGCGAGGGCAGCACGGGGATGATCGCCCGCTCCGCCAGCGCGCCGTGGCCGATCTCGCGGCGCTTGGGCGCACCCACGCGGCCGGTCTCGCCGACCGAGTACGGCGGGAAGTTGTAGTTGTGCATGTAGCGGCGACGCGTCTCCGGGGAGAGCGTGTCCAGCTGCTGCTCCATGCGCAGCATGTTGAGGGTGGTGACGCCCAGGATCTGGGTCTCGCCACGCTCGAACAGGGCCGAGCCGTGCACGCGCGGGATGGCCTCGACCTCGGCGGCCAGCGTGCGGATGTCGGTGACACCGCGGCCGTCGATGCGGACCTTGTCCTTGATGACGCGCTCGCGGACGACCTTCTTGGTCAGCGCGTTGTAGGCGGCGCTGATCTCCTTCTCGCGACCCTCGAACTCGGGGAGCAGCTTCTCGGCGGCCAGCGCCTTGACGCGGTCCAGCTCGTTGTTGCGCTCCTGCTTGCCCGGGATGGTGAGGGCCTGGGCGAGCTCGTCCTTGACGGCGGCGGTCAGCGCGGCGAGGACGTCGTCCTGGTAGTCCAGGAAGACCGGGAACACGCCGGTCGGCTTGGCGGCCTGGGCGGCGAGCTGCGATTGGGCGGCGCACAGCACCTTGATGAACGGCTTGGCGGCGTCCAGACCGGCGGCGACGACGTCCTCGGTCGGCGCCTCGGCGCCGCCCTCGACCAGCTTGATGGTCTTGTCGGTGGCCTCGGCCTCGACCATCATGATCGCGACGTCGCCGTCCGGCAGGACGCGACCGGCGACGACCATGTCGAAGACGGCCGACTCCAGCTCGCTGTGGGTCGGGAAGGCCACCCACTGGCCGTTGATCAGCGCGACGCGGACGCCGCCGATCGGGCCGGAGAACGGCAGGCCCGCCAGCTGGGTGGACGCGGAGGCGGCGTTGATGGCCACCACGTCGTACAGGTGGTCGGGGTTGAGCGCCATGACGGTGCAGACGACCTGGACCTCGTTGCGCAGGCCCTTGACGAAGGACGGGCGCAGCGGGCGGTCGATCAGGCGGCAGGTGAGGATCGCGTCCTCGGAGGGCCGGCCCTCACGACGGAAGAACGAGCCGGGGATGCGGCCCGCGGCGTACATGCGCTCCTCGACGTCCACGGTCAGCGGGAAGAAGTCGAAGTGCTCCTTCGGCTGCTTGGACGCGCTGGTGGCCGACAGCACCATGGTGTCGTCGTCCAGGTAGGCCACGGCGGAGCCGGCGGCCTGACGGGCCAGACGGCCGGTCTCGAAGCGGATGGTACGGGTGCCGAAGGAACCGTTGTCGATCACGGCCTCGGCGTAGAACACGTTCTCTTCCACCTGGAAGATCTCCTCTTTCGTACGTCTCCGGGAGAGCGTCCCCGCGCTGCCTGCCGGCTGGCCCTGGCCCTCCTGGCAAGGAGGACGGCAGTCGGGCCGGTCTTCGATCGAAGCCTCCGGGGTGCTCCGCTCGGTCTGCGGGGCTTCCGGGGGCCACTACCGAGGACCGGCGCCTCACGGCTGCCGGGCCGGGACGGGCGGTCCGCGTCTGGACGCTCTCTCGGATGCGGGCGGCTTCCGTTTGAAGCCTTCGGCCCGCGGGGGGTTCGGGTTCGTCTGCCCGGGTGGCGCGCTGGTGCGCCATCACCGGGCATGCCCACAACCCTACGGTGCAATCCTCGGCCACCTGGGGAGGTACGCGCGAGTTGTTATGTCCGGGCGCCGCGGCTCGGGGTGTCCGCGGCATACGCGCGAGGGGCGGCTCCCCGGTGTGGGGAGCCGCCCCGAGCGGCGGTCTTAGCGGGCGCCACCGGCGGCACCGCGGCGGATGCCCAGGCGGTCGACGAGCGTACGGAAGCGCTCGATGTCCTTCTTGGCCAGGTACTGCAGCAGGCGGCGGCGCTGGCCGACCAGGATCAGCAGGCCACGACGCGAGTGGTGGTCGTGCTTGTGGGTCTTGAGGTGCTCGGTCAGGTCCGCGATGCGACGGGAGAGCATGGCCACCTGGACCTCGGGGGAACCGGTGTCGCCCTCCTTCTGGCCGAACTCGGCGAAGATCTGCTTCTTGACGTCAGAGGCGAGAGCCACTGCAACTCCTTCAGGGTGTACCGAGCGGTCCTGGTCGACAACACAGGACTGATGAGGACTCGGTGTCGTGACGGAGCGCGGCCGGCGGTCTGCGACCCACCGGAGGCGGACACACGGCTGCGCTCGAAGGCCAAGGGTACCAGTGCCGCCCACCCGGCCGGTCGGCGGGCCGGACGGGCTGAACGGGGCAGGCGGCGCGGGCCGGGCCGGTCAGCTGGTGGCGCCGCGGACCAGCCGGTAGACGTCCAGGACGGCGAGTGCCAGCGGGACGAGGGAGATCAGGGTCAGGCTGTCGACCAGGTCCAGGATGCGCCCCCAGAACGGGGAGACGCCGAGCCGGGGCACCACCAGCGCGATCGCGGCGAGCAGCGCCGCGCCGAACGCGATGGAGGCCGCCAGCCAGACGGTGCGCAGGTCGACCTCGGTGGAGCTGGCGGCGCGCAGGATGAACTGCGGGGTGTGCAGGGACAGGCCGATGATCAGCAGGGCCAGGCCGAGCAGCCCGGCGATGGTGAGGCTGAAGACCTGCGCGGTGTAGCGGAACAGCCGGGCGCGCAGCATCGTGGCCAGGCCCAGGGCGAGCGCGAGCAGCTCGGGGAACGTCCGATCGGTGAAGCCGAGGACGGCGCAGGAGCCGACCACGACCGCGGCGCAGCCGCCGACCAGGCCGACCAGGACCTCGTGGCCGCGGCGGGCCTGGTGGGCGATCCGCTCGTACTGGACGGCCTCGGCGCGCTCGGCCTCCTCGTCGTGGTCGCGGCTGCGGGTGCGGGTCTGGCCCGGGGCGCTGAAGCCGACGGGCAGCCGGGCGAAGCGGGCGGAGAGGCCGGGCAGGAAGCCGACGGCCGCGACGGCGGTGATGCCGGTGACGGCGGCGATGTGCCCGGCGGGGGTGTCCGGCAGCAGGACGGCGGCGAAGGTGGCGAGCGCCCCGGCGGCCGCGACCAGGGCGGCGGCGACGAACACCGCGTCCTTCTCGGGGAGCAGTCCGACCAGCAGCACGGCGACCACCAAGGCGGCGACGCAGCCGGCCAGGAACTGGAGCCGGCCGGGGCCGTCCCACGGGTGGGCGACGGCGAGGACGCCGCTGCCGCCGATCATGGCGTGCGGCAGGGCGCCGAGGCCGAGCGCGAGCGCGGCGTGGGCGTCCTGGTAGACCCGGGCGCGGACGCCGGCCAGCGCGGTGAGGACGACGGCGGTGACGCCGGCCAGGACGCCGGGCAGGCCGTGCATGTCGTGGCGCAGGTCGGCGAACCAGAGCGCGAAGCCGAGCAGGACGAGCAGCAGTGCGGCGCCGATCAGGCCGAAGGCCCGCATGAGTTCGGCGCTCCAGAGCCGGCGGTCGGTCTCGACGGCGCTGGCGATCGCGTCGGCGACGTCGTCGTAGACGGCCGGCGGGAGGGACTCGGCGAAGGGGCGCAGCGCGAGCAGGTCGCCGTCGCGGACCTGCTGGGCGGCGAGCGGCAGGCCGCTGTCGAGGACGGTGCCGTCGCGGCGCACCAGGTGGAAGCCGGTGGGAGCGCCGTCGGGCCGGCTCTGGTTGGCCAGGCGCAGCACCTCGGGGTAGACGTCCGCGAGCGGGACGTCCTCGGGCAGGGCGACGTCGATCCGGCGGTCCGGGGCGACGACGGTGACCCGGCAGTAGCCGGTCGCGGCGGCGTTGCTCATCGCCGCACCTCGGTCCTTCGACGCACTGGGCGCTCCCCCTTGTTGACGGTGCCGCGGCACGGCGGCGCTCGGTGTGGCAGTGGAACCGGCCCGGCCGGGCCGCGAGTTGGCGCGGCGTTACCCTACCCGCTCGGTTCGTGCCCGGCCCCGGTGCGGGCCGGGCCCCCGGCGGGGGGTGCGGACGCGGGCCTGGCGGGCGGTGCGGGGGCGACCGTTAGGATCGGCCCCTGCGCGCGGTACGGGGGGCGGCGCCGTGTGGTGCGTCCTCGCCCTGGTGAATCCCGTACGAGCCGTACGAGCCGTACGAGTCCAGTTGCGTGAGGGCTGATGCCGAAGTGATCGATCGACGCCGCGGGGTGGATGACACATGGGTGTGATCACGGTCAAGCGCCCGGGCAGGGCCTATCCGCCGGCGGTGCCGGACGAGCCGGTGGAGCTGGTGACCCCGCCCGAACTGCCCCGGCAGGGCGGCGAGGACTGGCTGATGAGCATCCTTCCGATGCTCGGCATGGGCGGCTCGGCGGTGTTCTTCTTCGCGCCGGGCGCGGCGGCCCCGATGAAGATCATGGGCGGTCTGATGGTCGCCTCGACGGTCGGCATGGTGCTGGCGCAGATCATGCGGGCCCGCAGGGGCGGTTCGACCGCGATGGCGGACGAGCGGCGCGACTACCTCAAGTACCTGCAGCAGATGCGCCGCCAGGTGCGCCGCACGGCGGAGCGCCAGCGCGGCGCACTGCTGTTCCTGAACCCGGCGCCGGACCAGCTGTGGTCGATCGTGGCGGACGGCCGGCGGCTGTGGGAGCGCCGCACCGGGGACGGCGACTTCGCGCAGATCCGGGTGGGCCTGGGCCCGGTGCAGCTGTCGACGCCGCTGGTGGCGCCGCAGACCGCGCCGATGGACGAGCTGGAGCCGCTGTCGGCGGCCGCGATGCACTCCTTCCTGAAGGCCCACGGCACCTTGCAGGACCTGCCGCTGGCGGTGTCGCTGCGCGCCTTCTACCACGTCACGGTGTGCGGGGACGCGGACTCGGTGTACGGCAACGTGCGCGCGATGATCGCCCAGCTGACCACCCTGCACTCGCCGGACGACCTGCTGGTCGCGGTGGCCGCGGCGCCGGGCGCGGCGGAGGAGTGGGAGTGGACCAAGTGGCTCCCGCACAACCAGCACCGCAAGGAGGCCGACGGCGCGGGCTCGCGCCGTCTGATCGCCACCGACCTGGGCGAGCTGGAGTTCCTGTTGCAGGACGAGCTGGCCGGCCGCCAGCGGTTCGTGCGGGACGCGGCGCCCGCGCCGGACCAGCCGCACCTGGTGGTGGTGATGGACGGCGCCGGGGTGCCGCCGAACTCGCTGCTGGCGAGCCCCGAGGGCGTGCAGGGGGTGACCGTCATCGAGGTGGTGCCGGGCGACCTGGACGAGCCGAGCGGGCACCTGATGGTGACGGTGAGCCCGCAGGAGCTGGTGCTGCGCTCGGCCTCCGGGGCGACGTACACCGGCACGCCGGACCTGCTCTCGGTCTGGCAGTGCGAGGCGCTGGCACGGCAGTTGGCGCCGTACCGGCTCTCGGCCGGCGGGGACGACGAGCCGCTGCTGTCGAACCTGGACTTCACCGACCTGATGAACTCGGGCGACCCGGGCTCCTTCGACGTGACGCGCAGCTGGCGTCCGCGCGCCCAGCACGAGCGGATGCGGGTGCCGATCGGGGTCGGCGCGAACGGCGAGCACGTCTACCTGGACATCAAGGAGGCCGCGCTGGAGGGCATGGGCCCGCACGGCCTGTGCGTGGGCGCGACCGGCTCCGGCAAGTCGGAGCTGCTGCGCACCCTGGTGCTGGCGCTGGCGATGACGCACTCCTCGGAGATCCTGAACTTCGTCCTCGCCGACTTCAAGGGCGGCGCGACCTTCTCCGGCATGGCGGACATGCCGCACACCTCCGCGGTGATCACCAACCTGGAGGGCGAACTCACCCTGGTCGACCGCATGCGCGACGCGATCGAGGGTGAACTGCACCGCCGCCAGGAGCTGCTGCGCTCGGCGGGCAACTACGCCAACATCCACGAGTACGAGCGGGCCCGGGCGGCCGGCGCGGCGCTGGACCCGCTGCCCTCGCTGGTGCTGATCATCGACGAGTTCTCCGAACTGCTCACCGCCAAGCCGGACTTCATCGAGATGTTCATCCAGATCGGCCGGATCGGCCGGTCGCTGGGGGTGCACCTGCTGCTGGCCTCGCAGCGTCTGGAGGAGGGCAAGCTGCGCGGCCTGGACACCTACCTCTCCTACCGGATCGGTCTGCGCACCTTCTCGGCGGCCGAGTCGCGGGCGGCGATCGGGGTGCCGGACGCCTACCACCTGCCGCCGGTGCCGGGCGTCGGGTACCTCAAGTTCGGCGAGGACGTGATGGACCGGTTCCAGGCCGCGTACGTCTCGGGGCCCTACCGGGCGCCGGGGCAGCAGCGGTCGACCGGCGGGCGGCGGGTGAACGCCCGCCCGGTGCTGTTCACCGCGGCCCGGGTGGAGCCGCCGGAGCCGGCGGTGGAGGAGGAGGCGCCGCTCGCCCCGGAGCAGGACGACGCGCTGGTCGACACCGTGCTGGACGTGTTCGTGCAGCGGATGACGGGCCAGGGCCCGGCCGCGCACCAGGTGTGGCTGCCGCCGCTGGAGGAGGCGCCGAGCATGGACCACCTGCTGCCGCCGCTCCAGGTGGTGCCGGAGCGCGGGCTGACCGCGCCCGGCTTCCCGGCGGGCCGGCTGCGGGTGCCGATCGGCATCGTGGACAAGCCGCGCGAGCAGAAGACCGACGTCCTGGAGGTCGACTACGCGGGGGCGGCCGGCCACGGCCTGGTCGTGGGCGGCCCGCGCTCGGGCAAGTCGACGGTGGTGCGCACCACGGTGGCCTCGTTCGCGCTCACCCACACCCCGCGGGAGGTGCAGTTCTACCTGCTGGACTTCGGCGCGGGCAGCTTCCAGTCGCTGGCCGGGCTGCCGCACGTCGGCGGGGTGGCCGGGCGCCTGGACGTCGACAAGGTGCGCCGGATGGTCTCCGAGGTGCACGGGGTGCTGAACCGGCGCGAGGAGCTGTTCCGGGCCGCCGGGATCGACACCATCGGCACCTACCGGGCCCGCCGGGCGGCCGGGCAGCTGCCGGACGAGGCGTTCGGCGACGTGTTCCTGGTGATCGACGGCTGGAACACCTTCAAGCAGGAGTTCGAGGTGCTGGAGGCGGTGATCGGCGACATCGCCCAGCGCGGCCTCGGCTACGGCGTCCACCTGGTCATCACCGCGGCCCGGTACGCCGAGGTGCGCCCGGCGCTGAAGGACCTGCTGCAGAACCGGACCGAGCTGAAGCTCGGCGACCCGATGGAGTCCGAGGTGGACCGCCGGGTGGCGCAGAACGTCCCGTCGCTGGCCGGGCGCGGCATCACCCCGGAGCGGCTGCACTTCCTGTCCGGCCTGCCGCGGCTGGACGGCTCCTGCGCGGTGGACGACCTCCAGCACGGGGTGGCCGGCCTGGTCGCCGCCGTCGACGGGGCCTGGAGCGGCCCGCGCGCGCCGCAGGTGCGGATGCTGCCGGCCGTCCTGGACGGGAACTCGCTGCCGAAGAGCTCCGAGCGCCCGGAGCGCGGGATCGCCTTCGGCGTGGACGAGGCCGAGCTGGCACCGGCCTTCGTGAACTTCGAGACCGACCCGCTGTTCATCGTCTTCGGCGACACCGAGTCGGGGAAGTCGGCGCTGCTGCGGATGCTGATCAAGCAGATCACCGAGCGGTACACCCCGGACCAGGCGGGCATCGTGGTCGGCGACTACCGGCGCGCGCTGCTGGGCACCGTGCCGCCGGAGTACCTGGTGGAGTACGCGGCCGCGCAGCCGGCCATGGCGACCATCGTGGACATGCTGCGCGGGGCCTGCGCGCGCCGCCTGCCCGGCCCGGACGTCACCGCCGAGCAGCTGCGCAACCGCAGCTGGTACAGCGGCAAGGACATGTTCGTGGTCGTGGACGACTACGAGCTGGTCGCGACGAGCTCGGGCAACCCGCTGGCGCCGCTGGCGGAGTTCCTGCCGTTCGCCCGGGACATCGGCCTGCGGGTGATCGTGGCCCGCAGCGCGGGCGGCGCCGGCCGCTCGCTGTACGAGCCGGTGCTGCAGCGGATGCGCGAGCTGGGCGGGCAGGGCGTGATCCTCTCCGGCAACCGGGACGAGGGCGCGCTGCTGGGGACGGTCAAGCCGATGCCGCTGCCGCCGGGGCGCGGGGTGTACGTGTCGCGCCGGGCGACCGGTGGGCAGATGGTCCAGACGGGCTGGCTGCCGCTGGTGTGAAGGCGCCGGCGCACCGCGCCGGCGGCTACGGACAGTGATCGATGGGTCGGGCTCGCGGGAGCCCGGCCCCTTCCGCGTCCCAGGTGTCGAAACGTTACCTAGATCTTTCCGGGGCGGGGCTGCGGTTCCCGCACCCCGTCCGGGGGTTGCGGCCGCGCAAAGGGACGCCTGGGCGTATCGCCGTCCGACTCCACGGACACCTTTGAAAGGCGGCTTGCAACACTCTGTTCACCTTGGATTCAGTTGCAATGTGGCAGAGGTAACAAGTCGGGCAAAGCTCGCAATGACCGTACGTGATCATCGGATCGCATGTCCATACCCTTCCGCGCAACGGATTCCGAAGCATTTCGGCCATTGACGCAATCAATACGCCCAGGTTCCATTGCGACCCAGGAGCGACCCCACCAGAACCCGAGCAGACAGCCAGCGGAGGCGATACCGCTCCCACCCACAGGACCGAACAGAGCCGATCGGAAGCCACATGACCGACACGCTTCGCCCGCCACGCGCCGCGACCCCCGCGACGGCCGACACCGCCGCCGCGCCCCAGCAACTCAAGCGCTCGATCGGCGTGGTGGGCGGCACCCTGCTCACACTGTCCTGCGTCACCCCGGCCTCCACGCTCTTCGTGATCGTCCCGGAGCTGTTCTCCAGCATCGGCAGCGCCACCGCCCTGGCCATCGCCATCGGCACCGTACTGTGCGTCGCCGTCGCGTTCTGTTACTCCGAGCTCGGCACCCTGATCCCCAGCGCCGGCGGCGAGTACGCGATGGTCGGCACCCTCGCCGGGCGGCTGGCCGGCTGGCTGGTCTTCGTGCTCTCGCTGATCGTGGTGATGATCGTCCCCTCGGTCATCGCCCTCGGCACCGCCGACTACCTCGCCCCCGTGCTGCACCTCGACAAGGCCATGACCGGCGCCGCCGTGATGCTCGCCGCCACCCTGGCCGGCCTGCTCGACCTGCGCGCCAACGCCTGGATCACCGGCGTCTTCCTGGTCCTGGAGGTCATCGCGGCCGGCGTCGTCTCGGTGCTCGGGTTCTCCCACGCCAACGCCGACGCCCCCAGCCTGCTGCACGGCGTGGTCACCGGGGACGGCGGCGCCACCACCACGGTGAGCATCGGCGCCATCGTCGGCGCGCTCGGCATCGCCCTGTTCATCACCCAGGGCTTCTCCACCGCCGTCTACCTCTCCGAGGAGCTGGAGAACCCCCGCCGCAACGTCTCGCGCACCGTGCTGTGGACGCTCGGCATCTCCTCCGCCGTCATCCTGGTCCCGGTCGTCGCCATCACCATGGGCGCCCCCGACCTGCAGACCCTGAGCTCCGGCGACATCTCCGGCATGGTCACCGCCTGGAGCAACTCCGCGGTCGGCACCTTCATCAGCCTCTGCGTCGCGCTGGCGATCATCAACGCCGGCATCGTCATGGTCATCCAGAACTCCCGGGTCCTGTTCGCCTCCGCCCGCGACAAGGCCTGGCCCGAGCCGGTCAACAAGGCCTTCGGAACCCTCGGCCGGTTCGGCTCCCCGTGGGTCGCCACCCTGGCCGTCGGCCTGCCCGGCGCCGCGCTCTGCTTCGTCAAGGGCGCGCTGCTCAGCAACATCACCGGCGTCGCCGTCACCGGGATGTACCTGCTGGTCGCGATCGCCGCGCTGCTCTCCCGCCGCGCCCACCACAAGCACGCCGCCGCCTGGCGGATGCCGCTGTGGCCGGCCGTCCCGGTGGTGCTGATCGCCGTCCTCGTCTACGTGATGACCCAGCTGGACACCGAACCCCTGCTGTGGACCGGCGGCATCACCGCCGCCGCCACCCTCTACTGGCTGTTCTACCTGCGCCCCCGCCAGGACACCCGCTGGGTGATCAGCCTCCCCGAGGACCAGCAGCCCTGACCCCCACCCCTCCCCCACACGGCAGTGCCCCGGGCTCCCCCTCGCCCGGGGCACTGCCACGTCCGGACCGCTACTTCCTCAGCTTCCACACCGACGCGGTGGCGATCGCCTTCAGCTGGTCGGTGCTCAGCGCCGGGGTGCTGCGGGTCGCCGGGGTCTGCTGGGTGCCGCTGTTGAACGCGCTGATCACCACCCGCAGGCCGTCCGCGTGCAGGGTGTCGACGGTCCACATGCCCGGGTTGGAACCCCGCTTGCCGACCACCACCCTGGTGCCGTCCGGCTGCGCCTGGGCACTGCCGAACAACTCCTCCTTGGTCTTGTCGTCACGGGACCAGTCCTGCACGTTGATCTCCACCAGGGACTTGCCCTTGCCGTCGTCGACCACGAAGTTCGCGTAGCCCGGCTGGCCCCCGGTCTCCGTCTCGGTCAGCCCTGCCGGCAGCAGCTTGGCGACGATCGCCAGGATCTCGTCCTTGTCGTACTCCTTGCCGCTGTCCCGCGGCTTGACCGGCACCGGGTCCGGGATCGAGGCGATGACCCGGTCCCAGGACTTGTCCGTGACGATCGCCTTGAGCTGCTCGGGGGTCAGCGGGGGCTTCGGGCGGCTGTCCGGCGAGCCCTTCTCCGCCGGGGAGTTCCACTCGGACAGCTCGACCTGGCGGCCGTCCTTGCCGATCAGCTTGGCGTTCCACCACTTGGTGGTGGCCCGCTTGTCCGGGTACTCGTAGCCCTGGAGGACGGTCAGCGTGCCGCCGTCCGGCAGGGTGGTGGCACTGCAGGCGTCGTACTGGACGAGCTTCTTGTCCGGGCAGTCGTTCTCCGCCCGGTTCGGGTCGCCGTCCGCCAGGCGGCCGAGCGAGATGCCCATCGCGGACTTGCCCTTGCCGTCGTCGAAGACCAGCGAGGCGGTCGCGGCGATGCCGCCGCCGTACGGCCGGCCCGGCTCGGCCCCCGTGCCGGTGCCGGTGCCGCCGGTGGTCTCGCCCTTGGGGAGCAGGGCCTGGAACATCGCCAGCACCTCGTCGCCGGAGACCGCCGGCGGCGCCGAGGCGGAGGCGGACGCCGAGGAGGCCGGGGCCGCCGAGCCGCTGCCGCCGGCGGTGCTCGGGGCGGCCGCGGGCACCGTACTCGGGCGCGGCGAGGAGCCGGTGAGGTACACCGCACCTGTGCCCACCAGGGCCAGCGCGGCAGCGCCGCCCACCACCGCGGCGGTCGAGCGGCGGCGCCAGCGGCGGCGGCCGCGCCGGTACCCGCCCGCGAGCAGGTCGGACGGCTCGGTGCGGAAGCCCTCGCCCGTACGGGTGAGGGCGTAGAGAAGATCGTCCTCGAACTTGTCCGGTTCGGACATGGGTGGTCACCGTCTCCTTGCATCACGAAATTGCGTCACGGGGAGCGTCACGGACTACGAGCAGTGGTCAGCGGGCGGCGAGCTCGGCCAGCGAGTCGCCGAGCAGGGTGCGCAGCCGGGCCAGCGCGCGGGTGGTACGGGTGCGGACCGCCCCCGGGGAGGAGCGCAGCATCTCGGCGGTCTCCGCGACGCTGCGGTCCTCCCAGTAGCGCAGCACCAGGACGGCGCGGTCCTTGGGCGGCATCCGGCCGAGGGCGTCGAGCAGGGTCATCCGCAGCGCGCCGTCCGCCTCCCGCGCCTCCGACTCGGGCACGGCCGCGATGGGGCGCTCGGTGCTGGAGCGGCGGCGCTGCTGGGCGAGGAAGGTGCGCACCATCACCGTGTGGGTGTAGGCGGCCGGGTTGTCGATCCGGTCCCGGCCGCCGGTCCAGGCGCTGCGCCGCCAGAGCACGTACATCCGGCTGAGGGCCTCCTGGACGAGGTCCTCGGCGTAGTGGGTGTCGCCGCTGGTCAGCAGGCAGGCCGAGCGGTACAGGTGGCCGGTTCGGCCGGACACCAGTTCCAGGAACTCGGCGTCCTCGGCCTCCCGGCCCGCCCCGATCCACCCCATGCCTGCCGCCCCCCGTGTCCGCGCTCCCTGACACTTCTTGGATGCGGCGAGCGACCCACGACGTTACAGCCGTTGCGGAGGATTCTCCTACGCACTCCCCGGGCACCGGGCAGGTGCTGCGTACCCGGATCAGTCCGCGGACCTGCGGCGCAGGTCGCGCAGGACGACGCCGCCGCCGATGAGCAGCGCGACCAGCAGCGCCCCGATGCCGAGGACGTACGTCGCGGTGCGGCCGTCGCGGTCGGCCTGGGTCTCGCCGAGGCCGACCGGCCGGGGCACGATCGGGGCGGCGGCCAGTTGGACGGGGGCGTCCGGGGTGGCGGTGAACGGCGCGCTCTCGGGGGCCTTGGTGACGGCCCTGACCGGGTCGACCACGCCCCAGCCGATGAACTGGTTCGGATCGCGCTGGGTGCGCTGGGCGGTCTGCTCGATCCAGGCCCGCACCTGGGCCGGCTTCCAGTTCGGGTGGGCGCCGACCAGCAGCGCGACGAGCCCGGACACGTACGGGGCGGAGAAGCTGGTGCCGTTGTCGACGCACTGGCCGCCCCTGGGGACGGTGGAGAGCATGTCGACGCCGGGTGCGGCGACCTTCACGAAGGAGCCGTACTGGGAGAACGGGGCGCGCTCGTTGTTGCGGTCGGAGGCGCCGACGGCGAGCACGGTCGGGAACGCGCCGGGGTAGGTGTCGCCCTCCTTGCCGTCGTTGCCGGTGGAGGCGACCACCACGACGCCGCTGTCCTCGGCGGCCTGGACGGCGGCCTTCAGCTCCTGGTACCCGCCGAAGCCGGCGGCGCCGGCGCCGCGGACGTCCTGGGAGATGTTGATGACCTTGGCCTTGGCCCTGACCGCCTCGTTGACGGCCTGGACCAGGGTGGAGACGTCGCCGTTGCCGTCGCTGTCGTTCTGGCGGATCGACAGGACGGCGGCGTCGGGGGCGAGCCCGACGAAGCCCGTCCGGTCGTAGCGGCGGGCGGCGATGATGCCGGCCACCTTGGTGCCGTGGCCGACCGGGTCCTCCTTGGAGCTGCCCGGGACCTTCTCCTTGGTCTCCCGGTTGACCACCAGGTTGGAGCCCTCCAGAACCTTGCCGGCCAGCTGCGGGTTCTGGTCGTCCACGCCGGTGTCGATGACCGCGACGGTCACCCCCGCGCCGGTGGTCCGACCGCCCTGCCACAGCTCGTCCAGCAGCAGGCGCTGCAGCGACCACGGCACGGTCGGCACGTCGGGCGCGTTCTTCGGGCAGTCGCCCGCGGCGGCCAGCCCGGGTCCGCTGTCCGCGCGCGCCGGGGCGGCGAGCGGGCCACCCAGCACGGCGAGCGCGGCCAGTGCCGCGGCCGCCTTCCGGTACCCGCGTCCGGACACCCTGCCACCCCTCATGTCGTCCACCCGTGCCGCGCGCCGAAGGGCGGGTGCCCGGAGTCCGAGCACCCGCCCCCTCACGTTCCCGCTGGGGAACGCGTGGTCAGTTGTTCCCCCACAGCTTGGCGTTGTTGTTCTCGGTCGTCTTGTAGCTCTGCGCGGCGCTGTCCAGCGAGGAGGCGATCTGCGTGCAGACCTTCTGCAGGTCGGCGGCGCGCGCGTCCCACTGGGTCTGGTGGGCCTGGTAGCCCTGCTGGGCCGCGCCCTGCCAGCTGGACGCGATGCGGTTGACGTCGCCCTTGAGGTCGTTCAGCAGGTGGTCGATGCGACCGGCCGAGGCGCGCACTTCCTCGGCCGCGTGGTGGACGGTCTCGAAGTTGACGAGGATGTGGTCGGACACGATGTCTCCCTTGACGAGGATGCGGAGCACCCCGCGCTCAGCCGCGGGCGCCCCACCGAGCGGAAGGTCGGAACAGAACGGTGATCAGCGCGGTGCGGCTGATCAGCCCTGGGCGTTGGAGAACAGCGCCTTCTGCTCTTCTTCGGTGCTCGCGTAGTGCTTGGTGGTCAGCTCGATCGCGTGCTGGATCGCGGTCAGCGACTCCTTCAGCTTCGCGATGTCGGTGTTGACCTGGTCCTGCAAGGCCTTGTAGGCGCTCGCCGCCTGGCCCTGCCAGCCGCCGGTGATGCCATCGACCGTGCTGATGAGCTTCTGCCGCTCAGCCTCGATCTTCCCGATCGCGTCCTCGATCCGCTTGGCGAAAGCCAGCATCTCCTGAGCGGTCATCGTGAACTGACCCTGAGCCATGCTCCACCATCCCCCATGAGACAGACATTGCGTGTACGGAGGGCAGCGCGGCCCGACCGTCCCATCACCCTAGTGATGTCCAGGAGCACTGTAGTCGGCACACGCAGCTCGCCCAACACCGAACTCGACGCAGTTACCAGACCATGACACGTAGGCCAAGTCCGTTGCCTGGCTTGGCCGATCAGGCGTTCTGCGGCTGGGCGGCGCTCTTCGCCGTCAGCGGCGGGCCGGCCGGGACGAGGTCCGACCACTCGTGCGGCACCGGGAGCGGCTGGAGCTCCTTGTAGCCCAACCGGGCCTGGTTGGCGCCCGATTCGTCCTGCGGCGGCTGCTGGTCCGGCGCGGTGGCGCCCGGCTGCGGGGTGGGCGTCCTCGGGGCACCGCCCTGGCCGGGCTGCCCGCCGGGCGGCGTGGTGGCGCCGCGGCCGCCGTCGCCGTTGGCCGGCACCGAGTAGCGCAGACCGGTCTCGGTGATCAGGAAGTCGGTGCCGGAGCCTCCCGCCGCGTTGTCCAGCGCGCGGTAGAAGAGGCCGTGCCCGGGCGTCACGTACGCGGCGCCCGCGCCGTTGTTGTACGGCGCCGGGTAGGACGTCCCGGCCCAGACGCTGCGCCGGGGCGTGCGGCCGTCCTCGGCGACGCCGTCGAAGGTGCTGCACACGACCAGGCGCGCGTCCTGCCGGTCCTGCCAGTTGTTGGCCGGCGCACCGGACTTCAGCGGCCAGTCGTCCCCGGTGCTCGGCAGCCGGACGTCGTTGCCCAGCTTGGCGTGGTCGGCCGGGGTCATCTCGTCGCTGCGCGGCCGCTTGTCGCCGTCGTACTTGTAGAGGTCCTGGTAGTCCGGGTTCTGCCGGATCAGCTCCGCCTGGAACGGCGTCACCAGGTAGAGCCGGTCCTTGCCGACCACGTAGCGGCGGTCCTGGTAGTGCACCAGCCGGCCGATCCGGCGGTCGGCCTGGTTGCCCAGCTCCACCGAGGAGTTGGGGCTCGGACTGTCCGCCACCCCGTCGACCTTCGGGAAGGTGATCGGGCTGCCGGTCACCAGGGTGTCCAGCCACTCGCGCTTGACGCGCTGCGGCACCGCGTTGGGCCCGAAGACCGCGGTGATCAGCGACTTGCGCTCCTTGTCGTCCGCCTGCGGCGAGCCGATGCCGTGCTTGCGGCCCAACGCGTCGACCAGGAACACCTTCGCGTCGCCCGGCCTGGCCGCGGGCTGGCCCGGCGCCGGCTGCGCGGAGACCTGCTGCTCGTCCGCCTGCTGCACCAGCAGCAGCTGGTCCTGGCCGAGCATCCGGTCCTTGGCCGCCAGCGCCGCCGCGTCCGGGCCGGCCGCCACGAACACCGCCTGGTTGACGGTCTCCTGCTTGTCGTCCGAGCCCGGGCGGTCGCAGACCGACCACTTCATCGGCTTGTCCGCGTTGTCCCTCGTCGGCAGCTTGTCCGGCGCGTACGGGATGCCGATCGTCGGGCCGTGGTTGGGGTAGCTGTCGAGCACCCCGTCGTCGACCACCACCACCTTGGCGTCGGCCGGCAGCACCAGCCGCGCCGAGGACATGTTGAGCACCTGGTGCAGCCGCCTGGTCCGGCCGTCCGGGTCGGTCAGCACCACGTACCGGGTGGTCGACTTCTTGCCCTGGACGACGTTCTTGCCGTCGTCCCAGTGCAGCGGCGCGCTCGGCTTGAACACCCCCCACAACCCGAACCCGGCGACGATCACCGCCCCGGCCAGCACGCTCGGCAGCACCGCCTTCACCGGGCGCGGCGCGTCCTCGTCGCTGCCGCCGCCACCGGGCAGCAGGAACGCCCCCACCGTGCGCTTGCGGGCGAAGGTGTACGCGTTCAGCTCGTCCCGGCGCGATGCCATCCTCGTCGTCCCCCTCGTCAGACATTGTCGGACCGCCCTGCACCGCCCCCCGCACCCGCCGGGCGGGAACCCGTACGAACCCTCTACGATGCGGCAGCAGACGGTGAGTACGGTACGGGTACGGTCCGCGCACCGGCCAGCCGGGCCGCGGCAACTGATCAGAGAGGGTCACCCGGGGGATGCCAAGCCAGACCGCTCCAGGACGCCGCGGACCGGCAACGGGCGGGAGGTCGCGCCGCTCCGGCCGGGCGCAGCACGGCGGCCCCGCCCCCGAGACCACGCCCGGGCAGCCGCTGCCGCCCGCCGGCGAGAGCAGCGGCCGTGACGAAGGCGGTCGCGGGCCCGTCCTGCTCCGGATCAACCCCCGGCCCGGGCTGCTCGGCGGCCGGCTGAGGCTCCAACAGCTCGTCCTGGTCGAGGTCGCGGCCGCGCTGGTCGCGGTGGGCTGGACGATCAGCCGACCGGTCGCCGCCGGCTTCGGCGCGGTCGCGCTGGTCCTGGTGGTGCTCGCCGTGATCCCGCTGCGCGGCCGGACCATCCCCGAACTGCTACGGGTGCGCGCCGCCCTCAAGTCCCGCCGCCGGCAGGCCCGCAGCACGCTGCCGCCGGCCGGCACCGACCCGGCGCTGGCCCCCGCCCTGGAACTCGAACCGGCACTGCGCACCTGCACCCACGCCACCGAGGCCGACCTGGGCGGCCGCCCCGTCCGCCGGGAGACCGGCATGGTCGGCGACGGCACCTTCCTCAGCTCGGTGCTGCTCGTCCAGGCCAAGGACCAGCCGCTGCGCCCGGTGCGCACCGCGCTGCCGCTGCCCCTGGACGTGATCTGCTCGGCGCTCCAGGTCGACGACATCACCCTGGAGTCGGTGCAACTCGTCCAGCACACCCAGCCGGCCCCGGCCCCGCACCTGCCCGAGCAGTCGCTGGCCGCCCGCGCCTACCGGGAGCTGCCGGACGGCACCGCCACCCCCGGGCTGCGGCTGACCTGGGTGGCGCTCAAGCTCGACCCGGAGCGCGCCGCGGCCGCCGTCCGGGCCCGCGGCGGCGGCGAGGAGGGCGCCCGCAAGGCACTGCAACGGGTGACCGACCAGCTGGCCGGGCGGCTCAACAGCGCCGGGTTCAACGCGACCGTGCTGGACGAGCGCGAGCTGATCGCCGCGCTGGCCATCTCCACCTGCGCCAACCCGCTCGCGGTGGCCGGGCGCCAGGGCACCGGCAGCGGCGGCGGCACCACCCGCCGCACCCAGGAGGGCAGCCGGTTCTGGCGGATCGACGACCGCTGGCACAGCACCTACTGGATCTCCCGCTGGCCGCAGCTCAGCCGCCCCGGCGGCTCGCCCGGCCGGATCGCCGCACCCGACCTGGTCAACCTGGTCACCGGCTCCCCCGCGCTGGCCAGCACCTTCAGCCTGACCGCCGGGCGCGGCACCGGCGGCTCGGTGACCGTCAGCGGGCACCTGCGGGTGACCGGGCGCAGCGAGAGCGAGGTGACGCAGGTCGGCCGCCAGGTGGAGGCGCGGGCGCAGGGCGCCGGACTCGGCCTGGTCCGGCTCGACCTGGAGCAGGCCCCCGGGGTGCTCGCCACCCTGCCGCTGGGAGGAGCGTCCTGATGGCGTACCAGACCTATCCGGCCCCCGGCCCGCAGCACGGCGCCGAACAGCCCCGGGCGCGGTCCCGGATCCTGCCCGGCTTCGGGCTGCGCGGCCCGCGCCGGGAGAAGCACGTGCTGGACGCCGCGGACCTCGGGGCGCTGGCCTTCCCGGTCGGCGACGACGGCGTGGTGATCGGCGCCGACCCGCAGGGGCTGCCCGCGGTGCTCGGCCTGTTCCGACCCAGCGCGTACGACCTGGTGCTGGTCGGCGGCGTGTGGACGGCGCAGGTCATCGCGCTGCGGGCGGCCGCGATCGGCGCCCGGGTCGCGGTGGAGACCGCGCGCGGGCAGCTGTGGGGCCCGCTGGCGCAGGCCGCGGGCGGCGGGCAGCCGTGCGTGACGGTCCACCAGGTCGGCCGACTCGGCCCGCAGGGCGCCTCGGTGGCCTCGCCGGTCCTGGTGGTGCGCGACCTCGGCGCCCGCCCGCCGCGCAGCCGGCTCTCCGCCGCGCCCTGGCAGACCACCCTGACCCTGCTGCCGTACCTGGGCCCGCACGCGGCCCGGGTGCTCAACGCGGCCGACCTGGTGGGCGTGCAGCGGGTCTCCCCGCAGGAGGCGGAGCTGACCGGCCGGGTGCTGTCGCTCCCGCCGGAGGACGTCGCCGCGCTGCCCACCCTCGGCGACGACCTCACCCTGTGGGCCACCCGAATGCGGCGCCAGTACGTGCGGGCCGTGGCCGGGCAGGCCGAGCAGCAGGTTCTCGGCGGTCCGCGCCGGATGGACTGAGCGGCGGCGCCGGGCCCGGGGGGCCGCTCCGGATCCGACGCCGCCTTCAACGGGGGTTGCCGCACGGCCTAGTCTTTGATGCGGCAACGGCACCGCTGAACAAGCGGCGGCGAACACGAGGGAGCCCTAGTGAGCAGCGATCGGGACGGCGTCTACGTCGGCGACAACGCGGCAGAGGACGACGACGACTGGTCCGACGCGCCCGACTACACTCCCCCGTCCTGGTACGTGCAGACGGACGCCTCGGCGGCCCCGGCCCCGGCCCCGGCAGTTCAGGCTCCGGCCCCGGCGGTGCAGGCTCCGCAGGCCACCGCTCCGGCGCCGGTGCCCGCCCAGGCTCCGGCCCCGACGCCGGCTCAGGCGCCCGTACCCGCCCAGCCCGTGCCGCCCGCACAGCCCGTCCAGGCCGAGGCGCAGCACGTCCCGTTCCCGGCGTCCGCCCCTGCCCAGGCCCCCGTCCCCGCTCCTGCCCCTGCCCCTGCCCCTGCCCCTGCCCCTGCGTTCGAGCAGCCACAGGCCGTCGCCCCGGGCTGGCCGGCGCAGGCCCCGGCGCAGCCGCAGCCCGCCCCGCAACCGCCGTACCCGGCCCCGGTCCCGGCCCCGCCGCCGGCGCAGCCCGCCCAGCCGGTCCCGCCGCAGACGTACCCGCAGCCGTACCCGCAGCCGCCCGCGCAGCACCTGCCCCCGCAGCAGCCACTGCCGGCGCACGACCCGCAGGCCGCCGCCGCGTGGGCCGCCCAGCAGGGCGCCGCCCAGCCGCAGCCCGCACAGCCGCAGCAGCCGGCCCCGCAGCCCGCACCGGTGGATCCGCGCCAGGGCGGCTGGCCGCAGCCCCCCGCCTACCCGCAGTCGGCCCAGCCCCAGCCGCACGACTACCGGCCGTTGCTGCCGGGCGCGCCGCACGAGCAGTCCGGCGGGGTGCAGCCGTGGCCGCCGCAGGGCGCCGCCACACCGCCGCCGGTCGCGTTCCCGCACTCCGCCGCCCCGCAGCCGCCCGTGGCGCACGGCGCACCACTCGGCTACACCGCCGCGGTCGAGCTGTCCTCGGACCGGCTGCTGCGCAGCCAGCCCAAGCAGCAGCGCCAGCAGCCGCGGTTCCAGTTCGGCGGCAAGGCGGCGGCCGCCGAGAAGTCGCGCAAGCTGGAGATCATCCGCACCCCGGTGCTGAGCTGCTACCGGATCGCCGTGATCAGCCTCAAGGGCGGGGTCGGCAAGACCACGACCACCACCGCGCTCGGCGCGACCCTGGCCAGCGAGCGCCAGGACAAGGTGATCGCGATCGACGCCAACCCGGACGCCGGCACCCTGGGCCGCCGGGTCAAGCGCCAGACCGGCGCGACCATCCGCGACCTGGTGACGGCCATCCCGCACCTGCGCAGCTACATGGACATCCGTCAGTTCACCTCGCAGGACCTCAACTCGGGCCTGGAGATCCTGGCGAACGACGTCGACCCGGCGGTCTCGACCACGTTCAACGACTCGGACTACCGCCAGGTCATCGACGTGCTGGGCCGCCAGTACCCGATCATCCTGACCGACTCCGGCACCGGCCTGCTGTACAGCGCGATGCGCGGGGTGCTGGACCTCGCCGACCAGCTGATCATCGTCTCCACCCCCAGCGTGGACGGCGCCTCCAGTGCCTCGACCACCCTGGACTGGCTCTCCGCGCACGGCTACGCGGACCTGGTGCAGCGCAGCATCACGGTGGTCTCCGGGGTGCGCGAGACCAGCAAGCTGATCAAGGTCGAGGACATCGTCGCGCACTTCCAGACCCGCTGCCGCGGGGTGATCGTGGTGCCGTTCGACGAGAGCCTGGCGGCCGGCGCCGAGGTCAACCTCGACATGATGCGGCCCAAGGTCCGCGAGGCCTACTTCGAGCTGGCCACCCTGGTCGGCGAGGACATCGTCCGGGCCCAGCAGGCCGCCGCCCAGCAGTCCGGGTGGCAGCAGCAGGTGCAGGCCACGCCGTACCCGCCGCAGCCACAGCCACAGCCGTATCCGGGTCAGGCGGGTCAGGCCGGCCAGGCCGCTCAGCCCGCCCCCGGGGCGCCGTGGGCGCCGCAGCCCGGCCAGGCCCCGCCGCCGCCACCCGGCTACGGCTACCCGCAGCAGCCGCCCGCCCCCACGGCCTGGCCGCAGCCGGGCGCCCAGCAGCAGCCGGCCCCGCAGCCGGGCCCGGGCTACGGCTACCCGCCCGCCCAGGGCCAGCCGCCGCAGCCCGCCCCGCCCGCCTCGCCGTCCCAGCCGTCCCCGCCGTCCCCGCCGGACGGCTACCAGCCGCCGCCCGGCTACGGCCACCCGCCGCAGCCCCCGCAGTGACGCCGAAGGGCCCGCCGACCAGGTCGGCGGGCCCTTCCCCGTGCTGCGGCAGTGCTCAGACGCCGTCGGTCAGCTCGCGGGCCTGCTTGACGTCGTCGGCCATCCGGTCGAGCAGCGCGTCGATGGAGTCGAACTTCTCCATCCCGCGCAGGTAGGCCAGGAAGTCCACGGCCACGTGCAGCCCGTACAGGTCCAGGCCGACCCGGTCGATGGCGTACGCCTCGACGGTGCGGGCGGTGCCGTCGAAGGTCGGGTTGGTGCCGACCGAGATAGCGGCGGGCATGCGCTCGCCGTCGGCGGTCAGCCAGCCCGCGTACACGCCGTCGGCCGGGATCGCGCTGTGCGGCACGGTCTCGACGTTGGCGGTCGGGTAGCCGAGCTCACGGCCGCGCTGCGCGCCGCGCACCACCACGCCCTCGACCCGGTGCGGGCGGCCCAGCACCTCGCCGGCGCCGGCCATGTCCCCGGTCGCGACCAGCCGCCGGGTCAGGGTGGAGGAGAACGGCTCGCCGGACCCGGCGGCGCCGCTCACCTGGAGGTCGACCACCTCGACGTCGAAGCCGACCGAGCGGCCCAGCGCGGTGAGCAGCGCGACGTCCCCGGCGGCCCGGTGCCCGAAGCGGAAGTTGGGGCCCTCGATGACGGCCCGGGCGTGCAGGGCGTCGACCAGGACCTGCTGGACGAAGGTCTCCGGCGACTCCTGGGACAGCTCCGGGGTGAACGGCAGCACCAGCACCGCGTCCACGCCGAGGCCCGCGATCAGCTCGGCGCGGCGCGCCTGCGGGGCGAGCAGCGGCGGGTGGCTGCCCGGGCGGATGACCTCGCGCGGGTGCGGGTCGAAGGTCACCACCACCGCGGGGAGGCCGAGTTCGCGGGCCCGCTCGACCGCCCGACCGATGATCAGCTGATGCCCGCGGTGCACCCCGTCGAACGAGCCGATGGTGACGACGCTGCGTCCCCAGTCAGCGGGGATCTCCTCCAGGCCACGCCAGCGCTGCACCCTGACCGCTCCTTGTTCCGTACGGCGCGTACCCTCTGTACGCTCAAACGCTCAAACCCGAACCCCTATAGCGTGCCATGCGCCTGCTCCTGCTCCGGCACCGGAATGCGGGTTGGGCGCACCGGCGGGTGCGCGGCCCGCCCGGGCACGGTCCGCTCCGCCTCGGCGGCCGCGTACTGCGGGTCGCGGCCGGCCGCCGCCAGGGCCCGCATCCGGGCCAGCCGGGGCCCGTCCGGCGCGGTCGGGGCGGCGTCCCGCGGCCACTGGGCGAGCAGCTGCGCGAACGCCGCCGAGCGGCCGGCGCAGCGCACCAGCAGTTCGTCCGCGGCCGGCAGGCCGGGCGTCGCCCGGGCCAGCACCGCGCGGGCCCGGGCCGGATTCTCGGCCGCGCAGTGCTCGGCCAGCCGCTCCACGGCCGCGGTCAGCACCGCCGGGTCGGTCTCGATGGCGAGCAGGGTGTCCAGCAGTTCGCAGCGCAGCGCGTCCGCCGCCGGGTCGGCCACCGGGACGGACAGCACCTGGGCGAACGGCCGCCGCACGCCCGCCGCACGGGCGGCCAGCGCGCCGCCGAGCAGCACCCGCAGCTCCAGCCGGGCGGCCGGGCCGCCGGTCGCGGCGCGCTCCAGGCGGCGGCCCAGGTAGTCGACGGCGACCGGGCCGGCCAGCGTCGGGTGCTCGCGCAGCAGCCGGGCGGCGAGTTCGGCGCCCCGCCGGGTGGCCACCGGGGTGCGGGCGTCGGCGAGCATCCGCAGGGTCTCGGCGGCGGCCGCGCCGGGGGCCGCCAGCCGGTCGGCGAGCGCGGCCAGGACGGGTTCCGGGTCGCTCTCCAGGGCGGGGGCCAGCGCCCTGGGGGTGAGGAAGGCGTCGCCGCCCGCCCGGTGCAGGGCCAGCGCGGCGGGGAGGTGCTCGGCCCTGGTCGCCGGGTCGCCGACCAGCAGGGCGAGGGCGGCGCCGTGCAGGCCCGGTTCGTCCTCGCGGGCGAGCAGGGTCAGCGCGCTGAACCGCAGCAGTCCGGCGGCGGCGCCGACGGCGTGCGGGGCGGCGTGCAGGGCGTGCACGGCGGCGGCGACGTGCCGCTCGGGCCGCCCGTCGTGGCTCCAGCGGTCCACCGCCCGGCAGAGCGCGGAGGGTTCCTCGGTGGCGAGCACGGTGAGCAGCGCGTCCGCCCTCGGGTGCGCGGCGTCGGCCAGGGCGTCGGCCAACTCGTCCAGGGCGAGCCGCCGGTGGGCGTGCAGCAGGTCGTGGGCGAGGTCGGCGACGGTGTGCCCGGGGCGGCCGGGCAGGCCGCGCGGATCGTCGAACCAGGCGCAGAGCAGCGGGAACACCGCGACGGGGTCGGCGCGCAGCCGCTCGGCCACCGCGCCGAGGAACGGCTGCCCTGGCCCGTCGGCGGCCACCAGGCGGCGCAACAGGGCGAGTTCGGCCTCGGCGGGCAGGCCGAGGCCGGTCCAGAACGCCGGGCCGAACGCGCCGAGCCCGTCCGCCGGGAGCGCGTCCAACCCGCCTTCGGCGACCGCCCGTTCGGCGATCCGCCCGGCCAACTGGTCGAGCAGCGCCCGGTGTTCGGCCGGATCGGGGCTGGCGGCCAGCCCGGCGGTGAGCAGCCGGCCCGCCCACCAGGCCGGTTCGCTGCCGGGCGGGCGCAGGTCCAGGGCGCGCCAGAGCCGGTGCAGCCACGGGTCCAGGGCGGGTGCGCCCCAGGTCTCGGCCAGTCGGCGCAGCGCGGCGGCGACCGGGCCGATCCGGTGCCGGGGGACGCCGCGTGGGGGGCCTGCCGCGGACGCGCCCGCCAGCCCGTTCGCGGGCGAGGACGGCGTGTCCGCGGCCTCGCCGAGCAGCAGCCGCAGCGCGGCGTCCAGGTCCAGGTGCAGGCCCTGCAGCCAGTCCGCGAACTCCCCGTGCGCGAAACGGAATCCGGGCCCGGCCGGGACGAAAAGGCCCTCGGCGAGGACGGCCGTGGCCCAGCCGCCGGCCGCCGGGAACAGCTCCTCGAAGACGGCCCGGCCCAGCCCGCCCGGCCCGGCGCCGAGCATCCGCCGGGCCGCCTCGTGCACCCGTCCGGCCACCGCGGCCGCCAGCCGCCGCACCCTCCCGTGGGAGGGCCCGGCCGGGCGGGCGGAACTCCGGCGGTGGGCGCCCGGGCGGCGCTGCCGGCCGTCCTCGGCCAGCCGCCGGGCCACCCGCAGGCAGCGCAGGTCCAGGTAGGCGGCGAACAGTTCGCCCCGGCGGCCCGGCTCCCCGCGCAGGCCCTCCGCCCACAGCTCGCCGGCCAGCCGGACGGCCAGCGGGTGCCGCGCGTCGGCGTCGGCCGGCCAGCCCGGCGGCAGCCCGTAGCGGCGGCGCACCCGCTCGGCCGCCTCGGCGGGGAGCGGGCCGAGCCGGTGCCCGGCGAGGCTGGGTGCGCCCGGGCCGCCGCCGTCCATCCGGACGGTGGGGGCGCTGGCCAGGTCGCCGTCCGGCTCCGGCGGGTCCGGGTACCGGGCGGGGCCGGGGCCGCTGCCCCACTTCTCGGCCGCCAGCCGCACCCAGGCCTCCTCGCCGCAAGCGGTCAGCAGTCGCGCCCCGCAGCCGGTCAGCCAGTCCCCCGCGCCGCGCAGCCAGCGCGGGTCCAGCGGCGCGGGGGCCTCCTCGGGGCCGTCCAGGACCACCAGCAGCGGCCGCCCGGCCGCCGCGCACAGCGCCGCCACCGGTTCCGGCGCGGGCGCCGGGGTGCCCAGCTCGGCCGCGACGGCGGCCAGGGCCCGTTCCACCGGGGCGGCGAGCGAGCGGTCCTCGGCGCGCAGGTCGGCGCCGCGCAGCCAGAGGGTGGGCAGCGGCCGGGCGCCGCCGGCGCGGCGGGCGGCGAGGGCGGCGAGTTCGGTGGAGCGCCCGCTGCCGGGGGCGCCGACCAGCGCGGTGACGGTGGCCTGCGGCTCGTCCCCGGCCAGTCCGTCAGGCCGGTCGACCCGGTCGGCGGCGAGCCCGGCGACCCGGTCCGGGCCGGCCCCCGCGGCGGCCAGCTGGGCGGCGGTCAGCCGCAGCACGCCGGCCAGGTTGAGCGCGGGCCCGTAGCCGGGCACGGCCGCGCCGTTGCGCGCCAGCAGTTCGGCCAGCGCCGGGGCGACCGCGACCGCGCCGCCGCCGGCCGGCACCGCCGGGAGCGCGCCGCCGTGCTGCGGCCCGCGCAGCGCGGGCACGGCCAGGGCCACCACGGCGCCGCTGCGGGCGTCCAGCACCGGCGAGCCGGCCGGCACCGCGACGCCGGCGACCACCGGCGGGTCGAGCAGCAGCACCCCGCCGACCCCCCCGTACCCGGCCCCGGCGGCACCCAGCAGACCGCAACGCAGCGCCACCACGCGCCCGTCCTCGCCGGCCAGCGCGGGCAGCAGCACCTCGCGCCCGGCCCCGAGGGCCGCGACGGGCAGCGGCGGCACGGGCAGCCCGCCGACCGCGTCGGTGCGCAGCAGGGCGAGCCCGTGCCCGGGTAGCGGCAGTACGGCGTCCGGGCCCAGCACCCTGGTCTGCCCGCCGGGGGTGTGCAGGACGATCCGGTCCAGGCCGGTGACGCTCTCGTGGGCGGTGAGGACGGTGCCCTGCGGGTCGGCGACGAACCCTAAGCCGTGCAGTCGCCCGTTGAGGTCGCGGATCCGCAGCAGGTACCGCCCCGGGTCTCCCGCCACGCCGTCGCCGTCCAGGAATCCCGGCATTCGCACTGCCCTCCCCGCAGGCCGGACGGCCCGGGGGCGGGCTCGTCACGGCGACCTGCTCGCCGTCGGGGAGCCTGCCCGCCCGGGAGGCGGCCCCACCGCGCCTGCGCCGCTCACCACGGGCGTTCACCTCGCGCGCTCCCCCGGGCGGGTGACCCGTCCCCTCGCCGGAACGAACCTCCGGACCTCACCCGGAACCCCGGACCTCGCCGAAACACCCCCCGAACGAGCGAAACCCCTCCCGGGACGGCGGTTTCTAGGGGTCGTTGCAACACGTGGTCGGTTTGATCAGGCCGCGAGCAGTTTATGCAGGCGCTCGGCTGGGGTTTCCCAGTCGAGCGT
>NZ_JBHXMU010000084.1:0-33345 GCF_042720685.1 Kitasatospora sp. NPDC058492 | reverse complement strand
TGTCTTCAAACTCCCGTCGTCCGCCCGGAGGGCGGGCGTGGCGGCGTTGGGGTGCGTGCATCGCAAGGCGGAGGAGGGAGTCCATGCGGAGCATCAGCGACTGACGACAACGCGGCGAGGTGCGTGCCCCAACGCCGGCGCGCAGGCGGGAGTTTGAAGACACGCCCTAGCAACGCTAGGTCCTGTCCGCCGCCGGGCGTCGCGGCCCCGCCCGGCCGGTCAGTCGGTGGTGACCACCACGGTCTTCGCGGCCTTGTCGTGGATGCACTGCCGGTAGGGCTTGTCGAAGACGCCGAACATCCCGTCGATGATCCACCAGAAGGCGGCGCAGCAGATCACGGCGGGGAGGATGTAGACGGCCGCTCGGGTCCAGGCGGCGCTCTGGGTGGGCTTGTTGCCGTCGATCAGCATGGCGACACGGACGTGCATCGCCTTCTTGCCGAGGGTCTGGCCGTCCCGGCCGAGCATCAGGCCTTCGTAGAGGAGGTAGATGCCGCAGCCGAGCCAGAATGCGCCGACCTCGCCGGAGCGGTTGTTGAAGTCGGCGAAGGGGGCCACCAGGATCACGGCGACGGCCTGGACGAGGAGGTAGTCGATCAGGCGGGCGAGGATGCGCCTGGGCCAGCTGCCGATCGGCGGCATGCCGGGAACGGGCCCGGCGCCGGGGGTTCCGTAGCCGGTGGGGCCGTAGCCGGGCGGGGGCTGGTCGTAGGGGTTCTGGCCGTAGGGATTCTCGCCGGGCGGGCTCTGGCCGCCGGTCGGGCCGCCGTAGGTGCCGCCGTACGCGCCGGGGCCTTCGGGCGGGGTACTGGAGGTGCCGTCGGACGGGCCGCCGGTGGGCGGCGGGGCGGGCGACGGGTTCGGGTCCGACGGCCGGTCTTCCGGCGTGCCGCCGCCCGGCTGCGGGGACTGCTTGTCGAAGGAGGGCTGGCCGCCCCCCTCCGGCTGGGAGCCTGAGGGGTCGTGAGTGCTCATCCGTCGAGTAGAACATCACACATTCTCGCGGTTTGGGACATTCTGTCCGTTTTGCCGCCAGGGCCGGATGGTGCCTCCGCGTCGGATGGCGCCTCCGCGCCCGGAGCCGGCCGCCACGCCGGGAGGCCTCAGACGCGGACCACCCGGGTGCGGGCGGCCCGGTCCTGCCAGCCACGCCGGGCCGGGCGGTCGAACACGGGCCAGACCAGGCCGAGGAGCAGCAGCAGGCCGAGCTGCCTGACGGCCCATCGGAGCAGCGAGCGGCCGAGGCTCAGCCTGGTCCGGGCGCCGGGGGCGGCGGCGTCCGCCACCCGGATCCGGGCCAGTCGCTTGCCGAAGGTCTGGCCGGTGCGGGCGGTCGGCAGCACCTCGTAGAGCAGGCTGACGAAGAGCAGGATTCCGAGCAGGACCGCGACCTTGCCCAGCACCACGTCGTCCACCAGCCAGACCTGGACCTGGCGCCGGGTGAGGGAACTGGCCATCCGGGCCTGGTCGAGCTTCTGCTGGAGGTGCTCGGACGCCGAGCGGCCGAGCGGGATTCCGGCGGCGACGGCGACCACGAGGAGTACGACGGTGTCCACGGCGCGCGCGGCCAGCCGACGTCCGAGTCCGGCGGGCGTCGCGGAGGCGGGCACGGTGGGGGCGGGCGCCGTCGGGGCGGGTCGGCGCCGCGCGACGGCCTCCCGGGCCGGGCCCGCGACCGGCAGCGACGCGGCGGGCGTGGCGGGCCGGCCCTGGGCTCGGGCCGGAACCGCTCCGGCGGCGACCGGCGCGGCCGGGGCCGGCACGGCGGGCTCGGGCTCGGACGCGGGCTCGACGGCACGCCCGGCCCCGCGCACAGCCGCCGGAACGGACACCGCGACGGGCGACGCAACTGGCGACGGCGCCTCCCGCACGGCCACCGCCGCCGGGACGGTCGCGGGTGCTCCGGAGACGGCGGCCACTTCCACCCCGACCGAAGCGGCGGCCGGCATGCCGGCCGAAGCCCGGACCGGAACAGCAACCGAAGCACGAACCTCCCCCGCGCGCCCCTCCTCCCCGTCGGGCGCCCCCGGAAGTACCCCCCAGGAGACCCGGTGCGGCTCGTCTCCCGTCTCCATCAGCCCCCGCTGCGTCTGCGAAACAGCCTGCCAGCCGGGCTCCTCCGCCTCACCCTGGCCTGCCGCACCCCCCACCGCCGAAACCTCGACCACCGAAAGCTCGACCACCGGCTCGCCCAGGACCGCTTCGCCAAGGACCGCTTCGCCTAGGACCACCTCGCCGAAGACCGGCACCTCGACCGCTGCCATCTCCAGTCCAGACACCTCAGGGCTCTCGGACACCCCCGGCTCCCCGACCGTCCGGAACACCGGCCCGCCGATCACCTCCGCCGCCCGCGACCCGAGGACGAACTTCGCCCCGCCCGTGGTCTGGTCGAGGTACACCGGCCCGGTGTCCCCGCCCCGGCCCCCACCGTGCGCGGCCCCGCCCCAGGACGGCTCCGGGGCCGCCGCCTCCGGAACGGCCGGCTCCGGCAGCACCGGTGGCGGCACCACCCGCGCCGTCCCGGCCGCGCCGGCGGCGGGCCGCCGGGACGCGAACCGGGGCGGCTCCATCACCTCGCCCTCTGCGGGTGCGAGCCGGCTGGTGCCCGGCACCCAGGCCGAGCCGCCCCAGTACCGGACGAAGCCGGGGATGGAGGGGTCGGGGTAGTAGCCCGGCTCGGGTCCGACGGCCGGGTCGCCGGCGCCGGCGAAGGGGCGGTCCGTCATGGGGGTCTTCTCTCCTGGCGGGTCCTGGCGGGGCCGACACGGCACGCCCGCCCGGCGCACCCGCGAGCCGCCCGGCGCGCGTGGGTGGGGGCACCGCTGATAGGCGGACAGTCGCCGGGTAGTCACAAAGGGTAGTGCCTCGTCGTGGCGCCGACGGAAAGTTGGTCAATCACCTGACAGCGGCGGGCCCTCCGGGGTAAGGGCGGCCGAACCGTCCCGGCGTGCGGCGGGTGTCCGCGCGCCGCGGCCCCCACCGGTCACCACCCCTCGCCTCACCCCCCTCGTCGAACTTCCCGAAGAAATCCCGGAAACGTGTGTAAGAGCCGGCGTGGACCGCCCTCTCAAAGGTCACCGGGCCCGGAACCGGGCAGGAATCGAAGGCAGAGAGGAAGACGATCATGGAGCGCCCCACCAGCGTGGTCGAGCACGAACTGGAGCTGAACCTGGTGCTCTCCCCCGAGCACAGCGTCCCCGTCCCGGCCCGGCTGTCCTACGGCAGCCACGACCCGTACGCGGTGCACATCACCTTCCACCTGGACACCGGCTCCCCGGTGACCTGGGTGTTCGCCCGCGAGCTGCTGGTCGAGGGCACCTTCCGGCCGTGCGGCCAGGGCGACGTGCGGATCTGGCCGACCCGCTCGGGCCGGCGCAGCGTGCTCTGCCTGGCGCTGAGCTCCCCGGCCGGGGACGCCCTGCTGGAGGCGCCGCTGCCGGTCGTCGCGGCCTGGCTGGAGCGGGCCCACCGGCTGGTCCCGCCGGGCAGCGAGATGGCCGCGCTGGACATGGACGGATCGCTCGCGGACCTGCTTGCGTGAGCACGCGCACGCCCGCGAACGGGCACAAAGCCTCGGCCGCGCACCCGGCCGGGACCGCGCGACGCGACGGGAGCCGCGCCCCCGCCGGCTCAGCGGGCCGCGGGGGCCTGCTGACGGCCGCGGGTGGCGTCCGGGCCACCGCCGTCGCGCTGTCCGGGCAGTCGGACCAGCGGTGCCCCGGCGGAGCGTCGCCGGGCCCTTATCCGGATGGCGGCGGCGAGCAGGAAGCAGAGCCCGACCCACGGGTAGACCGAGGTCGGCAGCTGGCGCAGCGGCGCCATGTGGAGGACGGCCGGCCCGAGCGGCTTGGCGGCCCACATCGCGAAGGAGAGGAACGCGAGCAGCGTCGCCCAGAAGGCGGCCCGCCAGCGCAGCCGACGGACGCCGGCCGGGCGGGCGTGCTCGACGGAGGCCTCGGTGGCGAGCAGGACGAGCACCGGCACGCACCAGACCCAGTGGTGGGTCCAGCTGATCGGTGAGATCAGCACGGCGGTGACGGCGGCGCAGCAGACGCCCCAGGCCTCGGCCCGGGGCAGCCAGCGGGCGCTGCGGTGGGCCCAGGCGGCGACGGCGAGGCCGGCCACCGCGACGAGGCCGGCCGCGAGGGTGGCGAGGGTGCCGGGGTCGGCGGTGTGCAGCAGCCGGGCGAGGGCGCCGCGCAGCGACTGGTTGTCGACGATCTCGGTCTTGCCGACCCGGGAGGAGTCGTAGAGGTACTTGGTCCAGAAGCCCCAGGTGGCGTCGGGCAGGACGACGGCGCCGATCAGGAAGGTGCCGAGGAAGGTGAGGCCGGCCACGAAGGCGGCCCGGACCCGGCCGGTGATCAGCAGGTAGACGGCGAAGAGGCCGGGGGTGAGCTTGAGGCCGGCGGCGATGCCGATCGCCATGCCCTTGCTGCGGCGGGCGTCCGAACGGGTGAGGTCCCAGAGGATCAGGCAGGCGAGCGCGAGGTTGATCTGGCCGTACCGGAGCGTGGTGAAGACGGGTTCGAGCCAGACGCCGAGGCCGGTCACCAGGATGACGCCGATCGGCCGCAGTTCGCGGCGCGGCCAGCCGACCAGCTTGAAGGACAGGTGGGTCAGCAGGGCGAGCAGCCCGAGGTTGCCGAGAGTGATCGCCACCCGGAGGAACGGGACCGGGAACCAGGTGGTGGGCACGAACAGCATGGCCGCGAACGGGGGGTAGGTCGCGGGCAGGTTCCACTCGGTGACGCGCAGTGCGTACAGGTCGGTGCCGTTGGCCACGGCGGCGCCCTCGGCCCGGTAGACGATCATGTCGACCATCGAGGTGTTGACGAAGTGGCGGACCACCGCGTACACGACCAGGGACAGGAGCGCCAGGGCCGCGGCGGCCAGCAGCGGTCGGCGGGGGGCCTCGCGCAGCGCGCGGACGGGGGCGCCGAGCGCGGTCCGCAGCCGGTCCGACAGGGGGGCGGGCGCGGGGTCGGGTGCGGTCCGCACCGGGCTGCGCTCGTCTTGCACCGCTGTCACCAGTCCACTCCGTCCACCACTCGACCAATCGCCGACGATACCGGATGCGGGCCGACCGGGCCTGGGCACGGATGATCACGCAGGGTGACGAATGGGCCCCGACCGGCCGTACTCCATTGCGGGCGGAGCACGGACGGCCGGGGCCACCGGGGGGAAGGCTCAGAGCCTCAGTGGCCCCGCACCTCAGCCGGTGTAGGCGCCGAGGACCCGGGTGAAGTCCAGCGGCTGCTGGACGATGCTGCTGCAGCTGGCATCGGCGTAGGCCTTGGCCCCGCCGTCGCAGGCCTTGTCGCGGGTGCCGGACCACATCGCCAGCCAGGCGAGGTGCCTGGACGCCGCGAAGTCGGCGAGCTGCTTGGCGGCGGCGACGGTGAAGACCTCGCTGGCGACGTCGTTGACGCCGATCATCGGGGTGACGGCGACCTTGCGCCAGGCGGCCGCGTCGTCCAGTCCGAGCACGCTCTTGACCTGGGCCTGGGTGGCGGTGGCCGCGGCGATCGCGTACTTGCCCATCTGGCCCTGCGGGTTCGGGGCGACGCCGTCGCCGAAGTCCATGGCCATGATGTTGACCGCGCCGATCGCGACGCCGTTGTTCTTGGCGTCGGCGACCAGGTTGACGCCCTCCTGGGTCAGGCCGGAGGGCAGCGCGGGCAGCGTGAAGGAGACGTCGAGCGCCTTGCCCTGGGCGGCGGCGTTCTTCTGCAGCTGGGCGATGGCCTGGGCGCGGCGGGTGTTGGCGGCGGTGTTGGCGATCGCGCCGCCCTCGACGTCGAAGTCGAGCCTGGTCAGACCGTAGGCGTCGACGGTCTTCTGGTAGGCGGCGGCCAGGTCGGCGGTGGAGCCGCAGGCGAGGGCCAGTTCGCTGCCGTTGGCGCCGCCGAAGGAGACCCGGACGTCGCCGCCGATCGCCCGCAGGGCGCCGATCTGGGCGGCCACCGCGTCGGCGGACAGATCGCTGACGCCGCCCCACTTGGGCTGGCAGCCGCCGCCGGACACCACGAAGGCGAGGGTGTAGTTCTTGACCCCGGTGGCCTTGGCGGTGGCGACCAGGTCGTACGGCGGGTAGAGCGAGGTGTCGACGTACGGGGCGAAGCCGGCCCCGGCGCCGGCCGGGGGTACGGGCACACCGGTCGCCGTGGGGGTGGCGGTCGGGGTGCGGGTCGGCGTCGGGGTGGTCGGCTTCGCGGTGGCCGTCGCCGTAGGGGCCGGGGTGCCGGTCCCGGTCCGGGTCGGCACGGGAGTGGTCGGCACGGGGCTGGTCGACACCGGACTGGTCGGCGCGGTGGTGGGCGTCGCCGTCGCGGTCGGGCGGCCCGAGGGGGTGGGCGCGGTGCCGTCGCCGGCCTTGCAGGAGGTGTTGTTGATCAGGCAGTTGCCGGGCTCGGCCTGCGCGGCGCCGGCGCCCTGGGCGACGAAGCCGACCACCACGCTCTTGCCGGGCTCCAGCCGCTTGCTCCACGCCTCCGGCTTGACGGTGACGTGCTGGCCGGCGGCGGTGAAGGTGGCGTTCCAGAGCGAGTCGATCTTCGCCCCGGCCGGGAGGTCGAAGCTGAGCGTCCAGTCCTCGATCGGGCCGCTGTCCGGGTTGGTGACCAGGTACTGGCCGGTGTAGCCGGAGTCCCAGCTGCTGGTCCGGCTGTAGACGGCGCCGAGCGAGGCGGCGCTGGCCGAGGAGGCGAGGACGACGACACCGCCCGCGACCAGGGCGGCGGCGACCGCCGAGGCCCCGGCGATCGCGCCCTTGCGGCTGCGCCTGCGGCGGCCTGGGCGGCGGTTGGGCTGGGTGGTCATGGCGCGTTACCTCCGGGGTGCCGTCGGTCGGCCGCGGTCCGGGCGCGGGTGCGTGCGGACGTCCGGGCGGCCGGCCCGGCTCGGTCGGGTGACCGGCGCGACCGACGCTAGCGGCGGCCGGGGGGCCGAACCGGCGGGCTGAGCGAGGGGAAGAACTCCCTTAGGCCGCGCTTAAGGAAGATCCGGAAACTGGCGGGGCGTCAGGCGCGTGCGAAACCGGCCACCGCGGTTCCCCCCGGGCCTCGGCCGAGGCCGAAGCCGAAGCCGAAGCCGAAGGAGGGAAGGAGGGAAAGAGACCGAGGAAGCGGCCGAGGAAGCGGTCACTTCTGGAACAGCGCGCCCCGGCTGCGCCGCCGCCCCGCCCGCGCGGGGGTGCCGTCCGGGCGGGTCCGCAGCCGCAGCCGGATCTCGGCGCCGCCGAGCACGGCGGAGCGGCCGAGCGCCAGGTCGCCGCCGGTGGACTCGGCGAGTTTGCGGACGATGTCGAGGCCGAGCCCGGTGGAGCCCTCGCCGCCGTGGCCCTCGCCGCGCTTGAGGGCGGCGGCCGGGTCGCTGAAGCCGGGGCCGGCGTCGCCGACCAGGACGATCACCGAGGTCTCGGTGGCGAGCACGTCCACCGAGAAGGCGGTGCCGACGGCGGTGTGCCGGAAGACGTTGCCGAGCAGCGCGTCGACGGTGGCGGCCAGGTCGGCGCGTTGGACGGGGACGGGCGTCGCCCGGTCGGCGCCGGCCAGTTGCCAACGGCGCCCCTCGTCCTCGGCCAGCGCGGACCAGAAGCCGACCCGTTCGCGGACCACCTCGGCGACGTCGCAGCCGACCGCGACGGCGGGCACGTCCTCGGAGTCGCGGCGGGCCGAGCGGATGATCTGGTCGACCTCGCGCTCCAGTTGGGAGACCGCGTGCCGGGTGGCGTCGGCGGCGTCGCCCTCGCCGAGCGAGGCGGCGTTGAGCCGCAGCACGGTCAGCGGGGTGCGCAGCCGGTGGGACAGGTCGGCGGCCAGTTCCCGTTCGGCGGCGAGGAGTTGGACCACCCGGTCGGCCATGGTGTTGAACGCGTGGGCGGCTTCGCGCAGTTCTTCGGGGCTGCCGGCGGCCTGCTTGCCGTCCACGGGGACCCGTACGGCGAGGTTGCCGGCGCCGAGCGAGCGGGCGGCGCCGGCGAGCCGCCGGGCGGAGGCCACGATCCGGCCGCCCATCCGGTCGGCGACCAGGACCGAGATGGCGACCAGGCCGAGCGCGACGCCCGAGAGCACCAGCCAGGCGGTGGAGACGCCCCGGGTGAGGTCGCCGTCGGCGACGAACACCTCGACCACGGCGGTGCGCCCGGTGTCCACCGCGACCGGCTGGAGCAGCGCGTAGCCGCCGGGCACCTCGACGGTGAAGGAGCGGCCCTGGCCGCCGGCGGTGGACACGTCGCCGGCGGCGGCCCGGGCCTCGCCGATGGTGGGCCCGCCGGGGCCGCCCGCGCCGGGGAGTGCGTCCGGGGCGGCCGGGGCGGCCGGGGCGGCCGGGGCGGGCAGGTGGACCGCCATCCGGCCCTGCCCGCCGGCGTCGGTGCTGGCCAGGGCGCGGTCGATGGCGATCTGGTCGGTGGTGATGGCGAGGGCCGGGCCGAGCGCGGCGGCCTGCCGCTCGGCGGCGGTGAAGGCGTGGTCCCGGGCGGTCTGCTGGACCATCAGGCCGAGCGGGATGAGGAAGGCCAGCGCGACCATGGTGGTCCCGGCGACGGCGGCCTTGATCAGGGCCCAGCGCAGCGAGCGCCCGAACCTCCTCATGTCCGGTGCTCCGCCAGTCCCCCGGCGGCCTCCAGCCGGACCCCGACTCCCCGGACGGTGTGCAGGTAGCGGGGGCTGGAGGCGGTCTCGCCGAGCTTGCGGCGCAGCCAGGACAGGTGGACGTCGATGGTCTGGTCGCCGCCGTAGGTCTGCTGCCAGACCTCGGCCAGGATCTCCTTGCGCGGCACCACCACGCCGGGGCGCCCGGCCAGGAAGGCCAGCAGGTCGAACTCACGGCGGGTCAGGTCGAGCAGCCGCCCGTCCAGCGAGGCCTCGCGGCGCTGGAGGTCGATGGCGAGGCCGCCGACCCGCAGCACCTGGGCGACGGGTGCGGCGCCGCCGCCGAGCCGGCGCAGCACGGCGGCCATCCGGGCGCTGAGGTGTTCCCCGGAGAAAGGTTTCACCAGATAGTCGTCGGCGCCGTCGTTGAGCAGCCGGACGATCTCGGCCTCGTCGTCACGGGCGGTCGAGATGATCACCGGCACATTGGTCAGGCCCCGGATCATCTTGAGCGCCTCGCTGCCGTCCAGGTCCGGCAGGCCCAGGTCGAGGATCACCAGGTCACAGCCGACCTGGGCGACCTCCCGCAGCGCCTCAAGTGCCGTGCCCACGCTGCGGACCGCATGACCGGTGTCGGTCAGGTGCCGGATGAGGGCGGATCGTACGAAGGGGTCGTCCTCGACCACGAGCACTGTTGCCATGGCCCTGCACGGTACGCCATCGACGGGCAGTGGTCTGTACCTCGGGGTGGCCTCCGGACATTGTGCAACTCCCCTGACTAATAACGGGGCTGCCCGGCTGCGCAGGCCCGGAATACGGCAGGATGAGCGGACGATGCGGAACGGACTGGTACAGCTCGGCGCCTGGGCGGCGGCCACCGGGGCGGCGGTGGCGCTGTCCTGGCTCGGCGTGCACGCTGTGCTGACCGGCGCCGCGTTCGAGCAGCCCACGGCCCTGCCGCTGCCCTCGCCGAGGGCCGACGGCACGCCGCACACCGCGACCGTCACCCCCGAGCAGCCGCGGTCGGCCACCCAGACCGGGGCCCCGGCCCCACCACCGGCCTCCCCGACCGCCGCCACGACGACGACGCGCGGGCCGGCCCCCGCCACCACCCTCTCCGCCGCCTCCCCGCCGGCCACCCGCCGCCCCACCCCCGCCACCACCACGGCGACGTCCTCCGTGACGTCCTCCGTGAAGAGCTACCCGGTGCCGGGCGGCAAGGTCGCCCTGGACATCCGCCCCGACAAGGCCTCGCTGGTCTCCGCCACCCCCGACCCGGGCTGGCAGATGCAGGTGTGGAACGGCGACCAGTGGATGCGGGTGGACTTCACCAAGGGCGAGCAGGCCAACTCGGTCTTCGTCTACTGGAACGGCCACCCGCCGGTGGTCGAGACGGCCATCCGCTGAGCCCCCCTCACCAGGTCTCGAACGGCAGGTACCCCGGCAGGTACGGCCCGGCGTAGCCGGACCGGTCGACCAGGGTGTGCCTGGTCCCGCCCGGCACCCCGATCGTCGCGAGCACCACCGTGCCGAAGCGGTCCCGTGCCTCGTACGGCTCGGCCAGCGACAGGGCGCCCCGGTCCACCGCGTAGTCGTACGCGTAGAAGACGTCCGGCACGCTCACCGCGAGGTCCAGCACCCCGTCCCCGTGCCGGGCGAGGTGCGCGGCCAGCTCCCGGCCGCGCGGGCCGATCACCTGGACCAGCGAGGTGAGCACGATCCTGGTCCCGGGCGCGTCCAGCACGTACGAGACCGTCTCCGGCTCCCCGGTCTCCGGCCCGGCGTACGCGGTACAGCGCAGCCCGAGCGCGGCGGTGTAGCGGCGGGCGGCCCGCTCGGCGTCGCCGACCGCGAAGACCACCGCGTCGGCGCGGCCCATCGGGAGGGGGGCGGACTCTCCAAGCCCTGCGGCGAGCAGGACGGGTTCGGCGGCGGTGTCGGTCATGACGGCCCTCCCGGTAGGCGTGCGGACCACGGCGGGTGCGACCGTGCGCCGGTGTGGGGCCCGGCGCACGGCGTTGTGGCTGGAGGGTGGCGCCGAGCCGACCGGCGCGCAACTGTTCCGTTTCCTCCTGGTCAAGCTGTGCGCCGGGGCGGGAGAATCGGCGGCGCCGCTGTACACACTGCCCACCGGAGGACGGAGCCGCGATGCCCCACGCCCAGTCCCCGAGCTCCCCCGGCTCGCCCAACTCCCCCGCTCCGCCGGGCGCTTCGGCCGCCCCCGGGACAGGCGGCGGGAACGACTCGATCGACGCGCTGGACGGCCGGCTGATCCGGCTGCTCGCCGAGGAGCCCCGGATCGGGGTGCTGGAGTGCTCGCGCCGGCTCCAGGTCGCCCGGGGCACCGTGCAGGCCCGGCTGGACCGGTTGCAGGCCAAGGGGGTGATCGGCGGCTTCGGCCCGGAGGTCGACCCGGCGGCGCTCGGCTACCCGGTGACGGCCTTCGCCACCCTGGAGATCTCCCAGGGCCAGGGCGCCGACGTCCGGGCGCACCTGGCGAGCGTGCCGGAGGTGCTGGAACTGCACACCATCACCGGGGCCGGGGACATGATGGTGCGGATCGTGGCCCGCTCCAACGCCGATCTGCAACGGGTGATCGACCGGGTGGTGGGCTTCGACGGGATCGTCCGCTCGGCCACCGCGATCGCGCTGGAGAACCCGGTGCCGTACCGCATCCTGCCGCTGGTGGACCAGGCCGCCGCCGAGTAGGGCCCGCGCCCGGCGGCAGCGGCCTGCGCCCCGGTCAGCAGCTGGGGACGCTGCCGCCGCTCTTCAGCGCCTCCAGTGCCGAGACCGCCTCGCCGAGCGTGCCGACCGGCACCAGGCGCAGCGCCTTGGGCGTGTTGACCTTGGCGTCCGTGCACTCGTCCTTGGGCAGCAGGAACACCGTCGCGCCGTCCCGGGCGGCCGCCTGGGTCTTGAGCGGGACGCCGCCGACCGCGCCGACGACGCCCTGGTCGTCGATGGTGCCGGTGCCCGCGATCGTGAGCCCGCCGGTGAGGTCGCCGCCCTTGCCGTCGCCGGCGAGCTTGTCGATGATGCCCAGCGCCAGCATCTGCCCGGCGCTCGGGCCGCCGACGTCACCCAGGTCGACCTTCACCTTGACCTGGTCCGGCGAGAGGTGGAGGTAGCCGAGCGCGGCGGCGGTGGCGCTGTTCTGCGACTCGGCCATCTGCTGGGCGGTCTGCTCCTCGGCCTTGGCCGGGTTGCCCGGCTGGTAGACCGTGTCGGTCGGGCGCACCGCCTCGTCCTGGTCGAACCAGGCCTGGAGCGCGCGCCAGAAGGTGGTCTTCTCGCCCGGGTTGGTGGCCGAGATGGTGACCATCCGCAGCTCGCCCTCGGTGGTGCGCAGCGGCGCCCCGGTCACGGTGAGGACCGGCTTGTCCTTGTACGTGCCGAGGGTGTCCGCGGTCAGGCCCGGCCAGGTCAGCGTGTACGGCAGCGGGACGAAGGCGGCCACGCCGAACAGCGCGGCGACCAGCACCCCGCAGAGCGTGAGCGCGCGGGTCCGCGGGGAGGTGAGGGCCTTGGGCAGCTTGGTGTCGGACACAAGGGGAATCCAAACACACCGGGGCCCGTGCCGGCCTACCGCAGCGCGTCGGCCACCTCGGTCGCCGCCTCCACCACCCGGGGGCCGACCCGCTCGGGGACCATCCCGTTCAGCATCACCACGCCGACGCTGCCCTCGATGCCGCTCAGTCCGATCAGCGCGGCGGCCGCGCCGCAGGCCCCGGACTGCTCCTCCGCACGGGTGATGACGAAGCCCTGCTCCGGCCGGCGCTGGCTGGGGAAGGTGCGCGCCTCCAGGATGGCCCGGCCGGCGGCGCTCTCGCCGAGCGGGTGGCGCAGCCCGGTGCGGTAGGCGACGTGGAAGTCGGTCCAGCTCGGCTCGACCACGGCGACGGCCAGCGCCTCGTTGCCGTCCACCAGGGTGAGGTGGGCGGTGGCGCCGAGGTCCTCGGCCAGGCTGCGCAGGGCCGGCAGCGCGGCCTCGCGCAGCAGCGGGTGCACGCGGTGGGCCAGGCGCAGGACGCCCAGGCCGACCCGGGCGCGGCCGCCGATGTCCCGGCGGACCAGGCCGTGCTGTTCCAGGGTGGCCAGCAGCCGGTAGACGACGGTGCGGTTGACGGCCAGTCGGGCGGCCAGCTCGGTGACGGTGAGCCCGCGCTCGGAGTCGGCGAGGAGTTTGAGGACCCGGACGCCACGGTCCAGGGTCTGGGAGGTCTCGGCAGTCACGACGGGCATCCTTTCCGCGGCGCTCGCGGGGGCAGGCGGCGCCGGACCGGGTTCGGTGTCGCGCGCAGGTGGGGTGGCCGCGCTCGGACCGCTCGCGGTGTCGTCCTTGACGTGCGTGCGGTCCTGCGGCGCCCGTCCTGTGGGGGTTGCCCGGTGGAAGAGCGTGGGGGAAAGGTAGTGAAGGAAATGTCGTGACGGAAGTGGTTGTCCAAAATTCGGGCGTGATCGTTCTCAACAGCGCGACGGAACCGGGACAAATGCCCGTATTTCTCCGGGCCCGTCAGCGCGCGGATCCGGCCGCGCTCCGGAGTCCGGACACACGGGAGCGGGGCGGCTGGGCCCGCGGCCGCGCGCCGTGCCGTTCCCGCGACCGATTGCGCGGCTACTTCGCCCACTCGCGGATCTTGGCGATCCGCGCCTTCAGCTGGTTCGCGGTGGCCTGCGCGGTCAGCGGGCCGCCGCACTGGCGGCGCAGCTCGTTGTGGACGGTTCCGTGCGGCTGGTCGGTGCGGTGGTGCCAGGCGGCCACCAGCGCGTTCAGCTCCTTGCGCAGCTCCCGGAGTTCCTGGTGGGTGACGACCGGCCGCTGTTCGGCCGGCAGCTCCAGCAGGTCGGCCTCCTCGGCGGGCTTGCCCTTGCTGCGCTGGATCTGCCGGTGCTGGCGCTTCTGCAGCAGCATCTGCACCTGGTCCGGCTCCAGCAGGCCCGGGATGCCGAGGTAGTCGTCCTCCTCCTCGCTCCCCGGGTGGGCCTGCATGCCGAACTCCATGGAGTTGTACAGCACCCGGTCGAAGACCGCGTCGGAGCCGATCGCCTCGTAGGAGAACTCGTCGCCGCCCGCGCCGTCCGGCCCGTCGTTGGCCCGCTCGGCCTCGGCGAGCAGCCGGTCCTCCTCGTCGAAGAGGCCCTCGCCCTCCTTCTTCGGCCGGTCCAGCACGTGGTCGCGCTGGACCTCCATCTCGTTGGCGAAGCCGAGCAGCGTCGGGATGGTCGGCAGGAACACCGAGGCGGTCTCGCCGCGCTTGCGGGCTCGTACGAAGCGGCCGACGGCCTGGGCGAAGAACAGCGGGGTGGAGATCGAGGTGGCGTACACCCCGACGCACAGCCGGGGCACGTCGACGCCTTCGGACACCATCCGGACCGCGACCATCCAGCGCGAGTCCCCGGCCGCGTAGTCGGAGATCCGCTGGGAGGCCTCGGTCTCGTCGGAGAGCACCACGGTGGCCTTCTCGCCGGAGATCTCGCGCAGGATCTTGGCGTAGGCGCGCGCGGTGTTCTGGTCGGTGGCGATGACCAGCCCGCCGGCGTCCGGGATCGCCTTGCGGACCTCGGACAGCCGCCGGTCGGCGGCCTGCAGCACGGACGGGATCCACTCGCCCTGCGGGGCCAGCGCGGTGCGCCAGGCCTGGGCGATCAGGTCCTTGGTCATCGGCTCGCCGAGCCGGGCCTCCAGCTCGTCACCGGACTTGGTGCGCCAGCGCATGTTGCCGCTGTAGCTGAGGAAGATCACCGGGCGGACGACGTGGTCGGCGAGCGCGTGCCCGTAGCCGTAGGTGTAGTCGGCGACGGACTTGCGGATGCCGTCGCCGCCGGCCTCGTACTGGACGAACGGGATCGGGTTGGTGTCGGAGCGGAACGGCGTCCCGGTCAGCGCCAGGCGGCGGGTGGCCGGCTCGAAGGCCTCGAAGCAGGCCTCGCCCCAGGACTTGGAGTCGCCTGCGTGGTGGATCTCGTCCATGATCACGAGGGTCTTGCGCGCCTCGGTCCGGTTGCGGTGCAGCATCGGGTTGACCCCGACGCCCGCGTAGGTGACCACGATGCCGTGGTAGTCCCGGGAGAGCGGGCCGGAGGAGTAGGCCGGGTCGAGCCGGATGCCTATCCGTGCGGCGGCCTCGGCCCACTGCTTCTTCAGGTGCTCGGTCGGCGCGACGACGGTCACCTGCTGCACCAGGTGGTTGTGCAGCAGGTACGAGGCCAGGGTGAGCGCGAAGGTGGTCTTACCGGCGCCCGGGGTGGCGACCGCGAGGAAGTCGCGCGGCTGCGTCTCGATGTACCTGTCCAGCGCGCCCTGCTGCCAGGCCCGCAGCTTGCCCGCGGTGCCCCAGGGGGCGCGGCCGGGGAAGGCCGGCGAGAGGTGGTGCGAGGCGGCGGACGCGGCGGGTCCGGCACCCCGGGCGGGCGCCTGCGGCTCCGACACGTCGGAGAACAGCGGCATCGAGGAGGCGGCGGCAGTACTCACGGTCTCCGAGGGGGGATCATCGCAGGTCAGGGGCGGTTTCTCAGCCCCGCCCCGCGGAAGGGCGGCGATCGGACAACCCGCCCAGCGTACCGGCCCGGCGCCGTCGGGGCGGCCAGGCGAGGCTCCGCGCCGGGCTCGGGCGGCCGGAAATCGACGTGACCCGGATCACATCCGATCGGTTCCGAAACCGAGTAATCACGGCCGGTCCCGGGACTCTCACCAGGGTGAGGCCGCCCCAACCCTCCCCCTTGTCGACCGGCCTCACACCGACCCGAAGGGACTCGCCGTGCACACCGCCGCCGAAGAGACCGTCCAGGCCCGTCTGATCCTCTCGCTCCACCGCTCCGTCCGGCTGCGGGTGGTCCTGAGCTACCTGCCGGAGGACCCGCTCGCCGTCCGGATGGCCTTCCCCGCCGAGTTCTCGCTGGACGAACCGGCGGACGGCGGCGCGGGCGCGGGCGCGGACGGCGCCGACGACATCGTCTGGGTCTTCGCCCGCCAGCTGCTCTCGGCCGGCCTGGAGCTGCCGGCCGGCGTCGGCGACGTCCACGTCCGGCCCGCGGTCGGCCGGCGCACCATGGTCGAACTGCGGGCGCCGGAGGGCACCGCGCTGCTCCAGTTCGACACCACCGACCTGCGCCGCTTCCTGTGGCGCAGCCGGCTGCTCGTCCCCGAGGGCGAGGAGCACCTGCACCTGGACGCCGACCGCGCGCTCGCCGAACTGCTCGGCTGAGCGGCGCGCGGGGCCGGCGTCCGGGGGCGCCACCGCGCTTCCGGCCGTCACCCGGGTCCGGGGCCCGGGGCGCCTCAGCCCGACAGCCTGCGCATCAGCCGGACGCCCTGTGCCGGCGTCAGGTGCGGCAGGTACGCCTTGCCGATCGCCCGGGTGATGCTCGGCAGCGCGGCGGGGTCGGGGTAGGCCATGTACATCGGCCGGTACTCCGGCTGGAACTTCGACTTGAACGCGAGCAGCGAGCGGAAGCCGTACACCGGCTCCAGCACCCGTCCCATCCAGTCCAGCATCCGCTGCAGGCCGGAGGGCTCCTCGTCCTGCCCGGAGCGGGCCAGCGGCGCGCCGGACAGCGACAGGAAGCGCGCACCCTCCTCCTTGAAGCCCAGCGCGGCCGAGGCGATCAGGAACTCGTTGACGCCGCGGAAGCCGTCCGAGCGCCGGCGCATGAAGTCCAGCGTCCAGCCGACCGGCACGCCGTTCTCGTACACCGGCATCCAGCTGGTCAGCCCGTGCACGACGCGCTGCTCGTCCACCGCGATCAGCACCCGCACGTCCGGGTCGTCCAGCTCCTCCAGTCCGCCGAGCGTGAAGCCCATCTCGGGCAGGCCCTTCTCGGAGACCCACTCCTCGGAGATCGCCCGGATCTGGTCCCGCAGCGCGCGCGGCGCCTCGTGGTGGGACCACCACTCGGCGGTGATGCCCTGCTTGCCGGCCTTGTTCAGCGCGGTCCGGATGTCCTGCCACTTGCGGCCGGTGAAGGCCAGCTCGGGCAGCGCCACCACGGTGTCCTCGGCGACCTGCACCGAGCGCCAGCCGAGCTGCGCGGTGGCCTCCCGGGTCTGCGGGGAGACGCTGTAGAAGCACGGGGTCCAGCCGCGTTGGTCGCAGAACCGGGCGAACCCGGCCACTGCCCGGGCCCGGGCCTCCGGCGCGCCGAACGGGTCGCCGGTGGTCAGCGCCACCGTGTTGTGCACCCGGTAGGCGACGGCCGCCCGGCCCTCCTCGTCGAACCAGTAGTGGTTGCCGTCCCAGGTGGTGATGAAGGACAGCGTCCCGCCGCCGTACGCGGTGAGCAGCGCCCTGGCCCGGGCGGCCGCCTCCGCGTCGGTGTGCAGCACCGGCCGGCGGAAGGCCGGCAGCAGCGCGGTCAGCGCGACCACCCAGAAGGCCAGCCCGCAGTACGTCTCCAGGAACAGCGCCACCGGGCCGACCGCGATCGGGTAGTCCGGCAGCAGGTCGTTGTAGGCGGGCGGCAGGAACTGCGCGGGCAGCCCGTGCAGCAGCCGGCGGATGTTCGCCCCCGGCTCGAACTGGTCGGCCGCGAGGCGCCCGAGCCCCACGTACGCGGCCGAGGCCGCCAGGGCGGCGCCGCCGAGCAGCGCGCCCAGCCGCAACACCGCCCGGCCGGCCAGCCGCAGCCGGAAGCGCTGCCGGGTGGCCAGCAGCAGGCCCAGGGTGAGCAGCGGCAGCAGCAGCGCCTCGACGAAGTACTGGACCACGTCGCCGCTGACCGGGCCGGAGTCGAGGTACAGCCAGCCCAGCAGCGCCGCCCAGAGCAGCTCGGTGGCGACGGTGATCCGCCAGGCGAGCCGCAGCCCCCGGCGCAGCCCCTCGGCCAGGACCAGCAGCAGCGCCGGGAACAGCGCGGCCATCAGCCGGCCCGGGGTGTCGAAGATCCGCTCGACGGCGTGCGCGCGGGCGCAGTCGTGCGCCGACAGCGCGCAGAAGTCGGCCACCTCCTCCGGGCTGAGCCGGTGCGAGAAGTACAGCTCGGAGAAGGTGTTGAACGGCCCGCTGGCGTTGTCGTACAGCGAGGCGATCAGCGGCCCGAGGGCGGCGGCGACCAGGCAGAGCGCCACCAGCACCCGGGTCTCGGAGTGCGAGGAGCGGTGGGTGCGCAGGTGCAGCCCGCCCCGGGCGAGCAGCGCGCCGGCGCCCAGCCCGACGAACGCGGCGGCGCACCGCTGGACGCTCTGCAGGTGGCCCACGTAGAGCGTCATGACCAGCGGGGCGAGCAGCACCAGCAGGTGCAGCCGGCGGCGCCAGAGCACGGTGAGCCGGTAGCCGAGCACCCCGGCCAGCGCGAACAGGCCGACGCCGGGGCCGACCGAGGTCTGGTCGGCCACCGAGACGGTCCACTGCTCGCCGACCCGGGAGCCGACCGCGATCAGCCCGGTGCCGAGCAGGGTGCCCGCCAGCTGCCCGCCGACCAGCACCGCGAGCGTGCGCAGCCACCCGAGCCGGTGCTCGGCGGCCGGGCCGACCAGGACCAGCAGCAGGCTGGTGAACACGTACGAGCCCAGGCCGGAGCACCAGAACAGCGAGGTGAACGGCGTCCACCAGTGGCCCTCGGCGAGCGTGGGCACGCCGACGCCGACCCGGTCGAGCAGCCGCTCGGACGGCCCGTGGGCCAGGCTGCCGGTGGCCGCGCCGAGCGCCCAGAGCCCGGCCAGCAGCACCAGGGTGAGCGGCGCCGAGCGCAGCCACACGCCGAACGTCCGGGTCGCCCGCCAGGCCCGCTGCGGGCGTGGCTCCGGCGTTCCGGCGACCGGCGCGCGGTCCGACGGCCACTCCTGCTCCTTGGCCGGCGCGGGGGCCGCGGGGAGCCGGATCACCGGATCAGTCCGGTCTGCTGGGAGAGCCAGGTCAGATTCTGTTCGAAGGCCTGGCGGAACACCACCCAGCTGTGCCAGCCGGGGATGGTCTGGTAGCCGACCTTCATTCCGGCCGCCTGTGCCGCCGCATAGGCCTTCTCCTGCATGGGTCGGAAGTCCGGGTCGTTGGCGCCGACCACGAACATGCCTGCGGTGTCGGGGAACTTCTGCCGGGCCATGACGTGCACCGGGTCGACGGCGTCGAACGCGGCCTCGTCACCGCCGAAGGCCTTGTCGACGGTCTCGCCGCGGTCGCCCAGGGTCGGCTCGTCCTGGCCGGAGATGTCCAGGAAGGTGCCGTAGACCCCGGGCGCGTTGACGGCCAGCTGGAGCGAGCAGGTGCCGCCGAGCGAGAGCCCGCCGATGGCGAAGGCGCCCCGGCCGGTGGCGGTCTGCAGGTTGTGGTGGATCCAGTCCGGGACGTCGGTGGCCAGGTAGGTGTGCGCCTTGGCGATCCGGGAGTCCATGCAGAGCGTGTTGGTGAACGGGCTGCCGGTGGGGTCGGCGACCACCACGATCGGGGCCAGGCCCTGGTGGTCGGCGGCGAAGGCGTCCAGGGTCTCCTGGATGGCCCCGGAGGTGATCCAGTCCACCGGGGCGCCGGGCTGGCCGGGCAGCAGCACCACGACGGGCAGCAGCGGCCGGGGGTTGGCCTGGTAGGCGGGCGGCAGGTAGACGTACCCGTCGCGGGCCGTGAAGCCGGACTTGGCCCCGGGGATGGTCACGGTGGAGAGGGTGCCCTTCGCGGGCAGGCCGGGCGGCGCGTGCCAGAGCTCCTCGACGGGCTTGCCGGGCGTGGCGGCGACGGTGCTGGCCACCTTGCCCGTGGTCAGCGCCTGGATCTCGGGCACCAGCATGGCCCGGGCGGTCGGGTACTGGTCGAAGCCCCGGTTGACCTGCGAGGCGGCCATCAGCAGCACCAGGACGGCGGCTCCGGTCGCCAGCAGCCGCCGGCGGACGGCGAGCAGCGGCGCGCGGAAGCAGACCAGGGATATCGCGAACAGCGCGACGGCTATCCAGCGCAGGACGAAGTCCGGTGTGCCCTCCGGGAAGGGGTGCCACCAGCCGTCGACGCCGAGCTTCACCAGGGCGGTGAGCGTTCCGGCCAGCATCAGGGCGCCGAAGAGGCGCGGGGCCCGCCAGCGTTCGTGGCGGGAGAACGCGAGCAGGACCAGCGACCCCCAGCCCGCGGCGAGCACGGCGTACGGGATCGGGCCGTGGGTGAGCGGCCAGTCGATCGGGTTCCAGCGGGTGGCGAGGGTCAGCGTGGTCATGCGGCTTTGCCCGGCCGGGTGGTGTCGGCCAGGAAGCCGTAGGCGACGACGTTGCCCTCGTAGCCGTGCTCGGCGCTGTACGCGCCGCCGCAGGTGATGACCCGCAGCTGAGCGTCGGCGGCCTGGCGGTAGACCCGGTCGTCCGGGAAGTCCTTTCGGTCGTGCACTTCGATGGCGTACAGCTGGTAGACGGCGACGGCGCCGTCCGCGCGGGCGATCTCGATCCGGTCTCCGCGCCGGAGCGCCCCCAGGTTGTAGAAGACGGCCGGGCCGGCCTTGTTGTCGACGTGCCCGGCCAGGATGGCGGTGCCGCGCTGCCCGGGGCTGGCCCCGCCGCGGTACCAGCCCGCCAGGTTGCGGTCCGCCTCGGGCGGGGCCTGGAGGTGGCCGTCGGGGTCGAGGCCGAGCGCGGTGACCGGGGCGTCCAGCCGGACGGCCGGGATGCGGATGCGGGTGGGGTCGGACGGGCCCAGTGGCGGGGCGACGGAGACCGGGGCGAAGCCGGACAGCGTCTGCGTGCTGCCGGGGGCGGGCGGCAGCGCGCCCTGCCCGCCGTCGTGCAGCAGCCAGGCGCCGAGTACCAGCGCGGCACCGGCCGCCAGGGTGCCCGGCCACGGGCTCCTGCTCTGCTGGACGCCCACGGGCGCTCCCCTCTACCGACGGATTCCCGATCCTGGGAGTTTCCTGGGAAACAATTCAATCGGATCGGACCTTAAAGCACGTCCACACGATGGGCGTAATGACACCCCCCGTTCGGCAGGGCAATCGCCCGAATCCGTGCGCCCAGTGGGCACCCGGTGACGGAACGCGACGGCCGTTTCCCAGGTGACGGCGCCACCGGAACGCCTCGGTACGAGCTTCGACGGCGCGGGGGGCCTGTCCGGTTGCGTCAATCGGGCGATCGATGACGACCGCGGGTGGCGCCTCGTCGACCGATCGGGCCCAGCTGGCATGCTGACCCGGTCACGGGTTCTATCACCCCACTTGTCCGACCGGATTTCCGCACGCCTGTACGCCTGCCGAACGCCTCATGAACGGAGTGACCATGGCCGCTCTCTCCCGCCGCACCCTGCTGGCCGCCGGTGCGGCCTCCGCCGCCACCCTGGCGACCGGCTGTGGAAGCAACAGCGCCGACAAGCCGATGATCGGCTCGGCCGTCCCCCCCACCGGCGCGGCCGTCGACCAGAGTGCCGGCCCCACGGACACCGCCGAGCCGCAGGCCGTCCTGATCGGCGACGGCTCCACCTCCGACACCGGGGCCCAGCCCCACCAGCCCACCCCCGAGCGGCTCAAGGCCGGCGAACGGCCGCCGCAGTTCGTGGTCTTCTCCTGGGACGGCGCCGGCGAACTCGACAACGGCCTGTTCGCCCGCTTCCGCCGGCTGGCGCAGGAGCACAACGCCTCGATGACCTTCTTCCTCAGCGGCCTCTACCTGCTGCCCGAGTCCAAGAAGGACCTCTACCGCCCCCCGCAGCACAAGGTCGGCGCCTCCGAGATCGGCTACCTCACCGACCAGCACATCCACGACACCCTGGAGAACGTGCACGCGGCCTGGCTGGAGGGCCACGAGATCGGCACCCACTTCAACGGCCACTTCTGCGGCTCCACCGGCGTCGGCAAGTGGTCCCCGGAGGAGTGGGACAGCGAGATCCAGCAGGCCATGGACTTCGTGACGAACTGGCGCACCAACACCGGCTTCACCGACCTGCCGGCGCTGCCCTTCGACTACCACAGGGAGCTGATCGGCAGCCGCACCCCCTGCCTGGAGGGCCAGCGCAACCTGCTGCCCACCGCGGTCAAGCGCGGCTGGCGCTACGACAGCAGCGGCAACGGCACCCAGGTGTGGCCGCAGAAGATCCAGGGCGGCGCGCTCTGGGACCTCCCGCTGCAGTCCATCCCCTTCCCCGGGCACACCTTCCAGGTGCTGTCGATGGACTACAACATCATGTACAACCAGTGCGGCCCCAACACCAAGGCCGACCCGGCGCTCTACCCGGGCTTCCAGGCCCAGGCCCGCGACTCCTACCTGCTGGGCTTCGACCGCACCTACAACGGCAACCGGGCGCCCTACGTCATCGGCAACCACTTCGAGGAGTGGAACGGCGGCATCTACATGAACGCCGTCGAGGACGTGCTCCGGACCATCGCGGACAAGCCGGAGGTCCGGCTGGTCTCGTTCCGCCAACTGGTGGACTGGCTGGACGCCCAGGACCCGGCGGTGCTGCGCAAGCTCCAGGGCCTCGCCCCGGGCCAGGCGCCGACCGGCGGCTGGGAGGCCTTCCTCGGCACCCCCGGGGCACCGCCGGTGCCCGCCGCCGCCGGCTGACCCTCAGGACCTGGTCCGGACCCGGCCGGAGAGCAGCGCCCCCAGCAGCGCCACGCCGGCCATGGCCAGCAGGATCACCGCGAACGCCAAGGGCGACCCGGCGGCACCGGACGAGCCGGCGGCCCCGGCACCCTCGTGGGCGGCGGCGAGCGAACCGCCGCCCAGCACCGCGAACATCACCCCCGCCAGGCCCGTCAGCAGGACGTTGCCCAGCGCGTCGCTCATCTGCAGGGCCGCCGAGTTCACCCCGGCGTCCTCCGGCGCGGAGAGCTTCATCATCAGCACGCTGACGCTCGCGACCGTCAGTCCCATCCCGATGCCGCCGATACCCCAGGCCACCGCCGCCACCCAGGCCGGCACCGCCGGGACCAGCACCAGCGCGGCGCCCGCGATCGCCACTGCGGTCAGCACGAACCCGCCCCGGATCATCGCCTCGCGGTAGCGCTCGGCCCCCGGCCGCCCCTGCAGCCAGGAGCCCAGCGCCCAGGTGAGCCCGCCGCTGGTCAGGGTGAGCCCCGACATCGTCGGCGAGAGGCCGCGCTCGGTGGTCATCATCAGCGGGACGAAGGCCTCGGCCCCGAGGAACGCCCCGGCCGCCAGTCCGCGCAGCAGGATCACCGCCGGCAGCCCCCGACCGGCCCGCAGGGTCCGCTCGGGCAACAGCCCCAGGACGGCCGGCACCAGCAGCGCCGCCCCGACGGTCCCGGGGAGCAGCCCGATCAGGTCGTGCCGCCCGCCCGCGTACTGCAGCAGGCCGGCACCGAGCGCCGCCATCGCGGCCAGCAGGGTGCGCCGGCGGTCGAACTCCGCGCCCCTGGCCACCGGGTGCTCCCGCTCGGAGCGGGTCAGCGCGGGGCCCATCACGGCCAGCGGCAGCAGGATCAGCACCGGCACGGCCAGGAACACCCAGCGCCAGCCGAGGTGCTGGGTGATCGCGCCGGAGACCAGCGGCCCGATGATCGAGGGCAGCACCCAGGCCGAGGAGAAGGCCGCGAACACCGCCGGTCGCAGCCGCTCCGGGTAGGCCCGGCCGACCACCACGTACAGCGCGACGATCACCAGCCCGCCGCCCAGGCCCTGGACCGCCCGCCCGGCCACGAACACCCACATGCCCGGCGCCGTCCCGGCCACCACCAGGCCCACGCCGAACACCGCGATGCCGGTGAACAGCGGCTGCAACGGCCCGCGCCGGTCGCACCACTGCCCGGAGACGACCAGCGCGAACAGCGTGGTGGTGAAGTAGCCGGAGAAGGCGAAGGCGTACAGCCCGATGCCGTTCAGCTGGCGGGCCGCGGTCGGCATCGCGGTGTTGACGGCGGTCGCCTCGAAGGCGATCACCAGGACCACCGACACGATCCCCAGCGTCAGAGCGCGGTAGCGGCCACTGAGGACCCCGCCACCGGGGTCGGGTTCGGAGGGTATCGGGGCGGAGTCGACCGAGGTGGGGGAGGCAGTGGTCATACGTAACATCGTAAGGGCCGTCTGGCTTCATGACCCCTGACCCGAGTCGGTGATCAGCTAGTCCGCAGGGCTTAGGACCAGGGTCAGGGGGAAGCTCAGCCGGCGGTCAGTGGAGCACCTTCAGGCCGACCACGCCGGAGACGATGAGCAGCAGGCAGCCGATCCGGGCCGCCGTCACCGCGTCCCCCAGGACGGCCATGCCGTAGAGCGCGGTGCCGACCGCGCCGATGCCGACCCAGACCGCGTAGCCGGTGCCGATCGGAATGGTGCGCATCGCGTACGCCAGCCCGCCCATGCTCAGCAGCAGGGTCACACCGAAGACGAGGCTGGGGGTGAGCCGGGAAAAGCCCTTGGACGACTCCAGGGCCACCGCCCACACGGTCTCCAGGACACCCGAGATGATCAGAACGAGCCATGCCATGACGGCCTACCTCCGCAGTCCACAGCGGCCGGATTGCCGCTGAACTGCGCCGTCTTGTCGTCACCGGGTACGACGCGCTCGTCCGGGGCGGCCGGGCAACCGACCACCTGGTTCCGACCGTAGCACAAGCCGCCATACAGAATTTACATTCCACCGTTGACGGCCCCCCGCGCATTCCGCCACTATGAATTCACTGGCCGTGTGCCCGAGCGGCTTAGGGAACCGTCTGCAAAGCGGTGTACACGGGTTCGATTCCCGTCATGGCCTCGCCGGAAATGGAATTGCCGGTCGACATTCCGTCGACCGGCAATTCCTTTTTCCGCCATTTCCGGGGCGGTCGGCCGAAACCGCCGCCCCCGCCCGTCAGACCGCGACCGCGTCCTCCGGCCGGATCGGCAGCCGGCCGACCGGCAGGCCGGTGGCCGCCCGGACGGCGGCGGCCACGGCCGCCGGGGCGACCACCGCGGGGGCGGCGCTGACCGCCTTGGCCCCGAAGGTGGCGACCACGTCCCGCTCCTCCAGCAGGGCGGCGATCCGCACCTGCGGGGTGTCCAGCGCGGTGGGCAGCCGGTAGCCGGTGAGCGAGGGGTTCAGCAGCACGCCGCCCTCGGTGCGCAGGTCCTCCAGCAGCGCCAGGCCGACGCCCTGGGCCACGCCCGCCTCGATCCGGTCCTCGATCTGCCGCGGGTTCAGCGCCCGGCCGACGTCCTGGGCGACCGTCATCTCGACCACCCGGACGGCGCCCAGCTCGATGTCCACGTCCACCACCGCGCGCATCGCGCAGAACGCGATCGACACGAAGGCGTCGCCCTGCCCGGACTCGTCCAGCGGCTCGGTGGGGTGCGGGCGGCACTGGGCCGTCGCCCAGAGCTCCTTGCCCTCCAGCGCCTCGGCGACCGGCATGCCGAGCACCCCGTCGTACGAGGTGATCTTGCCGTCGGCGATCTGCAGCAGTTCCACCGACATCCCGAAGTTGGCGGCGATCGGCTGCAGCAGCTGGTGGCGGACCATCAGCGCGGCGCGCTCGACGGCGCCGCCGGAGACCCAGGTGTGCCGGCCGCGGGCGGAGGGACCGGCGATGGACTGGTCGCTGTCGGCCGGCGCGATGTACACCTCGCTGACGCCCAGCACGGTCTGCACGATCTGCCGGGCCAGCGTGGCGAAGCCCTGTCCGGAGTCGACGGCCGCGCAGATCACCGTGGCGTGGTCGCCGCTGACCCGCACGGTGGCGGTGGAGACCTCGTCCTCGCCCTCGGCGCCGAGCATGTGCACCATGCCGACGGCGTAGCCGATCCCGCGCCGCACCGCCGCCGGGTCGCCGGCGCCACCGGGTCCGCCCGGCAGCAGCCACTCGGCGTCCGGGTCGTCCACCGGCAGGGCCGGCAGCGGCTCGGCCGCGACGGCCTCCAGCAGCGCGCCGACCGGCGCCGGGCAGGTGACGGCCTGTCCGGTGGGCATCGGGTCACCGGTGGCCATCGCGTTGCGGCGGCGGATCTCCACCGGGTCCACGCCGATCCGGGCGGCCAGCTGGTCCAGCTGCGACTCGTAGGCGAAGCAGGCCTGCAACGCGCCCTCGCCGCGCATCCGCCCGGCCGGCGGGTTGTTGGTGCGCACCGCCCAGGCGTCCACGAAGACGTTCGGGCAGACGTACGGGCCGACCGAGAACGCGGTGGCGGCGGCCAGCGCCTCGGCGGAGACGTCCGCGTACGCGCCGCCGTCCAGCAGGATCTGCGCCTCGACCTTCACCAGGGTGCCCTCGGCGTCGGCGTGGTGGCGGTAGCGCAGCAGCGCGGGGTGGCGCGAGGGGTGGGTGTGGAAGGACTCCTCGCGGGTGAGGGTCATCTTCACCGGGCGGCCGGTGCGCAGCGCCAGCAGCGCCAGGGTGACCTGGAAGGAGAGGTCCTCACGGTCGGTGGTGGCCCCGGGCACGCCGGTGACCACCAGCCGGACCCGGTCGGGCTCCAGACCGAGGCAGGCGGCGGTGCGGTCGCGGTCGCCGTGCGGGTCGGTGGAGGACAGGTGCAGTTCGACGCCGCCGTCCGGGCGCGGCACGGCCAGCCCGGCCTCGGCGCCGAGCGGGGCCGGGTCCTGACGGCCGACCTGGTAGAGGCCCTCGATGATGATCTCGCCGGCCGCGTCCGGATCCCCGGTGCGCAGCGGCAGGTGGCGGAACAGGTTGCCGTCCGGGTGCAGCGACGGGGCGGTGAAGGCCTGCTCGGGGTCGGTGACGGCCTCCAGCGGCTCGTAGTCGACCGCGATCAGACCGACCGCCAGCCGGGCGGTGTCCGGGTGGTCGGCGGCCACCGCGGCGATCGGCTCGCCGTGGTGGCGCACCACGCCCGCGGCCAGCACCGGCCGGTCGGCGACGATCGGCCCGGCCGGGGCGCCGTCCGGGGCGCCGTCCGGACCGGGCGGCAGGTCGGCGGCGGTGACCACGGCGTGCACGCCGGGCAGCGCCAGCGCCGCCGCGGTGTCGATGCCCCTGATCCGGGCGTGCGGGTGCGGCGAGCGCAGTACCGCGCCCCAGAGCAGCCCCTCGGCCCACAGGTCGGCCGCGTACGGGTAGATGCCGAGCGCCTTGGGCAGCGCGTCGCTGCGCAGCGGTGAGCTGCCCAGGCCGAACGGCTCCGGTGCGCCGCCCTCGCCGCCGTCCTGCTGGAGTGCTGCGCCGATGTCGGTAGGCGACGTCATGATGCGTGGTCGTCCTCGGGGAGCCGGATGCCGTGGGCGGGGGTGGCGCCGTACGGGACGCCGGCCGGGGCGGTGCCACCGGCCGGAGCGCCGTGCGGGGGCGTGGCGACGTAGGCGGCCCCGGGCAGCGGCGTGCCGTGCGCGGGGGTGGGTTCGTAGACCGGGGCGTCGTACCCGGCGTCGTAGCCGTTCTGCTGCGGGTAGCCGCCGGGCACGTAGGTGCCGTGGGCGGGGGTGCCCTGGTACGGCTGCTCGGGGTAGCCCTGCGGCGGGTAGTACACCTGGTCGTCGGCGGTCTGGGCGGGGATGCCCTGGACCGGCGTCAGGACGGCGGTGTCGTACACGCCGGTGTCGTAGCCGCCCTGGCCGTCGCCGTACGGCTGGTCGGCGCCGGCCGGGGGCTGCTCGGCGGGCGGCTGCGGGACGTGCTCGATCCAGGCGTCGGCGTCGGCGTAGACCGGCGGTTCGGCGGCCTGCTGCGGTCCGGCGGCCGCTTCCCCGGCGGGCTGGTCGGCGGGCTGGTCCGTGTCCGGTGAGGCGGCCTGGGCGGCGGTCGCGGCGGCCGTCTCCTCCGCCTCCTCGACGTCCTCGGCGCGCGCGTCGGCGATGCTCTGGACGGCGGCCAGCACGCCGCGGTAGCCGGTGCAGCGGCAGAGGTTGCCGCAGAGCGCCTGGCGGGCCTCGACCTCGGTCGGGCGGTGGTTGCGCTGGAGCAGGTCGTGCACCGCCATCGCCATGCCGGGGGTGCAGTAGCCGCACTGCACCGCGCCGGACTCGGCCAGCGCCTGCTGGACGTCGCTCGCGCCGCCGGCGGCCGACAGGCCCTCGACGGTGTTGATCTCGCTGTCGGCGGCCAGCGCGGCGGGCACCAGGCAGCCGGCCACCAGCTGGCCGTCCACCTGCACCGAGCAGGCCCCGCACTCGCCCTGCTCGCAGCCGTCCTTGGCGCCGGCCAGGCCGAGCCGCTCGCGCAGCACGTAGAGCAGGCTCTCGCCGATCCAGGCGTCGGTGACGGGCCGTTCGAAACCGTTGACCCGCAAGGTGTACGAGGCGCACGGGCGCAGCTCGCGGCTGACCTGCGGGGTGAGGCCGAGCGGGTCGGCGTCGAGGGTCTCGATGGGGTCTGTGGTCACTTCAGCGCCCTTCCCAGTGCCCGTCGGGCCAGCACCGATACGGTACGCCGCAGCCGAACGGCGGCCGCGCTCGGCCCCTCGGTCGCGGCCTCCCAGGCGCCTTCGGCGCCGTAGCTGTCGGGGACGCAGGCGGCGGCCACGTACTCGCCGAAGGCGGCGGTCGCGGCCGGGTCGATCTCCCGGCTGCCGTCCCAGTCGATGCAGCCGGCGACCCAGGCCTCGGCCTCCAGCGGGCGCAGCGGCACGGGCGCGACGGCGCCGACCGCGCAGCGCACGGCGCGCCGGGCGGGGTCGAGGACCAGCGCGACGGAGGCGGTGGCGCGGGCCGGGCCGCTGCGGCCGGTGGCCTTGAGGAAGACCTGCGGGGCGTGCAGCAGCGGGACGCGCACCCAGGTGAGGAGTTCGCCGGGGCGCACCGGGTCGAGGCCGGTGAGCAGGTGACTGACCGGCACCTCGCGGCTGGCGCCGGCCCGGGCGAGGGTGACGCTGGCCTCCAGGGCGGTGAGCACCGGGAGGGTGTCGCCGGCCGGGGCGGCGGTGACGATGTTGCCGCCGAGGGTGCCGACGTTGCGGACCTGCGGCGGGCCGGCGGTGCGGGCGGCGTCCGCGAGCGCGGGGATGAGCGCGGCGAAGTCGGGGCGGTCCATCCGGGCGTGGGTGAGTCCGGCGCCGAGGACGGCGGTGCCGCCGTCCTCGTAGCGCCAGCCGCGCAGTTCGGTGATCCGGCCGAGGCCGACCAGGGCGGCGGGGCGTAGCCGTCCGGCGTTGACGGCTTCCATCAGGTCGGTGGCGCCTGCCACCGGTACCGCGGCCGGGGTGGCGGCCAGCGCGTCGACGGCCTCGTCGAGGGAGGCCGGCAGCATGATCGTCCGGTTCACCTGGGTCCCACCGTGCTCCACTTGCTCATCGATCGGCTGCCGCCCGCGGCCTTCGGCCGTGGTGTCCGCGTCAGCAGCCCGGCCTGGCCCGTAGGGTACGGGCGATCGGGCCGGGTTGGGCAACTCTGGCACACAATGCTCGATGATCATTTCGGGGCAGGTGAACGGGACTGCCCGATTGGGACGGATACCGGGCGGTATCTGCCCAGGCCCGAACCGGACCTGGGCAGATGTTCATCTGTTCTTGACGTCAGATGACCACTCAGAAGTTCCCGCAAGGGCGAGTCCGTCGCGCTCAGCGCACCGGCGGCGGGCCCTCGATCGGCCGGCCGGCCACCCCGGGCCAGCGCTGCCAGGGGTGCGGGCCGTCCGCCGGGCGGTACTCCACGCCGAGCGCGTCCAGCACCTTCAGGTGCGCCTCCAGCCGGTGCTCGAAGCCGGCGTAGTCGCGCTCGGCCGGATCGGTGGGCAGGTCGGACCAGGCGACCTCGGCGAAGGCCACCAACCGGGGAAAGGCCCGGTAGTCGATGTCCCGGGCGCTGTCCATGAACTCGCTCCACAGGTTGGCCTGGGTGCCGATCACGTGCCGGGCGGCCGTCTCGTCCAGTTGCCCGGGCACCGGCTCGAAGCGGTACACGTCCTCCAGCGTGCGCACGAAGCCGACCGGGATCGGCTCGTCCGGGCCGTCGGCCTGCCGGTGGTCGAAGTAGACGTGCTGCTCGGGGCACATCACCACGTCGTGCCCGGCCTTGGCCGCGGCGATCCCGCCGCCGAACCCGCGCCAGGAGGAGACGGCGGCGCCCGGGGCGAGCCCGCCCTCCAGGATCTCGTCCCAGCCGATCAGCCGGCGGCCGCGCTCGGCCAGCCAGCGGTCGAAGTGCCGGATCACGAAGCTCTGCAGCTCGTCCTCGTTGGCCAGGCCGAGCTCGCGGATCCGCGCCTGGGCGGCCGCGCTGTCCTTCCACTGCTCCTTGGGGCACTCGTCGCCGCCGAGGTGGATGAACTCGGACGGGAAGAGCTCCAGGACCTCCTCCAGCACGCCCTCGAAGAAGCGCAGCGTGTCCTCGGAAGCGTTGAGCACGTTGTGGCTGACGCCCCAGTCCGTCCAGACGCCGAGCGCCGCGGTGTCCACCACGTCGGTGTTGCCCAGCTCGGGGTAGGCCGCGACGGCGGCCTGGGTGTGCCCGGGCAGGTCGACCTCCGGGACGACGGTGACCCCGCGCGCGGCCGCGTAGGCGACGATCTCGCGCAGGTCGTCCTGGGTGTAGTAGCCGCCGTGCGGGCGGTCGTCGCGGCGCTGGCCGGCCCGGTAGCCGACCATCGAGCGGTCCCGCCAGGCGCCGCGCCCGGTCAGGCCGGGGTAGCGCTTGATCTCCACCCGCCAGCCCTGGTCGTCGGTCAGGTGCAGGTGCAGCACGTTGAGCTTGTGCGCGGCCAGCAGGTCGACGAAGCGCAGCACGTCCGACTTGGGCAGGAAGTGCCGGGCGACGTCGAGCAGCGCGCCGCGCCAGCCGAACCGGGGGGCGTCCTCGATGTCCGCGCCGGGCAGCACCCAGCCGGTGCCGCGCAGCGGGGAACGGCGGAAGGCGTCCGGGCCGAGCAGCTGCCGCAGGGTCTGCGCGCCCCACAGCGCACCGGCCGGCCCGCCCGCGGCCATCAGGGCGTGGCCGGGGCGCACCGTGATCCGGTACGCCTCGGCGGCCAGCGCGTCGTCCTGGACCAGTTCGATGCCCGTGCCCGGCCGGCCCGGGCCGAGCGGCAGCCCGGTGGCCGCGGACAGCGTGGTGCGCAGCCACCGCTCGGCGTCGGCCAGCCCGGGCGGCGCGGTCAGCGTGGTGGCGTCGTCGAGGGGGAAGTCCTCGTCCGGGCGGCGGACGGCACTCGAAGGCACGGGAATGAGGTCCATTCCGACATCCTGCCCCCGCCCCGGACGACTGGCATAGACCACTTCGGAAACTCGGCACTATGCAAAACGGCACTGTGCACAACCACACCGTGCACAACGGCGCCGGGCACCGGCCCGCGGCGGCCGGTGCTACTTGCCGCCGTTGTTGTCGTCGCCGCCCTGCGGCTTGCCGATGCCGTCGTAGATCTCCTTGCACATCGGGCAGACCGGGTACTTCTTCGGGTCGCGCCCGGGCACCCAGACCTTGCCGCAGAGCGCCACCACGGGCGAGCCGGAGAGCGCGCTCTCCATGATCTTGTCCTTCTGGACGTAGTGCGCGAAGCGCTCGTGGTCGCCGTCCCCGTGGGACACCTGGGGGACGGGCTCGACCAGGGTGCCGGTGCCGAGGCCGCGCTCGGGCTCAAGAGTGCTCATAGGTGCCAAGTCTATGGGCGCCCCGCGAAACCCGGCCAGTATCGCGACGGCGGCCCGTACGTCAGTTCAGCGTCGGGTCGTCCGGATAGGTCGCGAGCAGCGCCAGCGGGCCGCGCTGGCGGCGCAGCACCGAGCGCCACAGCCGCTCCGGTTCCGGGCTGGAGATGTCCCCCGGCTCGCAGTCCACCAGGTACCAGGCGCCGCTCCCCAGCTCCGTCTCCAGCTGGCCCGGCGACCAGCCGGCGTACCCGGCGAAGATCCGCAGCGCGCCCAGCTCGCCGGCCAGCACCTCGGGCGGCGCCTCCAGGTCCACCAGGCCGATCGCGCCGTGCACCCGCCGCCAGCCGAGCGGCTCGCCGGTGCCCGGCTCCCCCGGCGCCACGGCGAGGCCGAGCGCCGAGTCCAGCGCCACCGGTCCGCCCTGGAACACCACGGCGGGCTGCCCGACCAGCCGCCCCCAGCCGTCCAGGACGCTGCCCACCTCGACCGGCGTCGGCCGGTTGAGGACCACACCGAGCGCCCCCTCGACGTCGTGGTCGAGGAGCAGCACCACCGCCCGGGCGAAGTTCGGGTCGGTGAGCAGGGGCGTCGCGACGAGCAGACGGCCGGTGTGGGACCGTCCTGCGTGCGAGTGGGCCGCCGTCATGCCCACATGATCCCGCAGAACGGCCGGGGTCGGACACCTCGACGATCGAAACCCCGCCACGCCGGACAAACACCCGAACGGCCCCTCCGGCGGGCGGGAGCGAGCCCGGAGAGAGGACCATCACGGGAGAGGCTCACGGGAACCATCGGCACGCCCACTACCATCTACGGATGGTGGACGCCCTTCTACGGTGCCGACTCGGTTTTGCCGGGGGCCCGAGCGCGCCCGTACCAACCGGTCCACCACCGGCTCTCTACCGGAGCCTTCCCACCCCTCTGGCACCCCGGATTGCGAGAACGATGACCGACGACGTCCTGCTGGTCCACGGCGGAAACCCGCTCGAAGGCGAGATCCGCGTCCGCGGTGCGAAGAACCTGGTGCCCAAGGCCATGGTCGCCGCCCTCCTCGGCCAGGGCCCCAGCAGACTGCGCAACGTCCCGGACATCCGCGACGTCAAGGTGGTCCGCGGCCTGCTCCAGCTGCACGGGGTCACCGTGCGGACCGGCGACGAGGACGGCGAGCTGATCCTCGACCCGTCGCACGTGGAGAGTGCGAACGTCGCCGACATCGACGCGCACGCGGGCTCCTCGCGGATCCCGATCCTGTTCTGCGGCCCGCTGCTGCACCGCCTCGGCCACGCCTTCATCCCGGGCCTGGGCGGCTGCGACATCGGCGGCCGCCCGGTCGACTTCCACTTCGAGGTGCTGCGCCAGTTCGGCGCCACCATCGAGAAGCACCCGCAGGGCACCTACCTGGTCGCCCAGCAGCGCCTGCGCGGCACCAAGATCGAGCTGCCCTACCCCTCGGTCGGCGCGACCGAGCAGGTGCTGCTCACCGCCGTCCTCGCCGAGGGCGTCACCGAGCTGCGCAACGCGGCCATCGAGCCGGAGATCGTCGACCTGATCTGCGTGCTGCAGAAGATGGGCGCGATCATCACCCTGGGCACCGACCGGACCATCCTGATCACCGGCGTCGACGAGCTGGGCGGCTACACCCACCGCGCGCTGCCGGACCGCCTGGAGGCCGCTTCCTGGGCCTGCGCGGCGCTGGCCACCAGGGGCGACATCTACGTCCGCGGCGCCCGCCAGCTGGAGATGATGACCTTCCTGAACACCTTCCGGAAGGTCGGCGGCGCCTTCGAGGTGGAGGACGAGGGCATCCGCTTCTGGCACCCGGGCGGCGAGCTCAAGGCGATCGCCCTGGAGACCGACGTGCACCCGGGCTTCCAGACCGACTGGCAGCAGCCGCTGGTCGTCGCCCTGACCCAGGCCACCGGCCTGTCCATCGTCCACGAGACGGTGTACGAGTCGCGGCTCGGCTTCACCGGCGCGCTCAACCAGATGGGTGCGCACATCCAGCTGTACCGCGAGTGCCTGGGCGCCACCCCGTGCCGCTTCGGCGCGCGCAACTTCCTGCACTCGGCGGTCGTCTCCGGCCCGTCCAAGCTGATGGGCGCCGAGCTGGTCATCCCCGACCTGCGCGGCGGCTTCTCGTACCTGATCGCGGCGCTGGCGGCCGAGGGCACCTCGACCGTGCACGGCATCGACCTGATCAACCGCGGCTACGAGAACTTCATGGACAAGCTGCGCGACCTGGGCGCCCACGTCGAGCTGCCGTCCGAGCAGCTGGTCGACGCCTGACCCGCAGGGCCCGTAGGCCTACGGGCCCTGCGGCCCTGCGGGCCTACGGGCCTACGGGCCTACGGGCCTACGACGAGAGGCCGGGCTCCCCAGACG
>NZ_JBHXMU010000083.1:0-33846 GCF_042720685.1 Kitasatospora sp. NPDC058492 | reverse complement strand
GGCGGGCGCCCCGGCCGCGCCGCCGTACGCGGCCGTCCCGGCGCAGCCCGCGCCGGTGGCGCCGCCCGCCGGCCCGCGCGGCCGGACCGGTTCGCCGATCATCGATCCGGGCCTGCAGCCCGCGCTGATCACCGCCGGCGTGGCCGCGCTGCTGGCCGGCGGCGCCGCGCTCGGGCAGGTGGCGCTGGCACTGGTGGTGGCGCTGCTCCAGGTGCTGACGGCGGCCGGCTGGTTCCGGCTGAACGGGATGTGGCCGGCCCGCCAGGGCATCGCGCTCGCCGCGCTGGCCGGGCTGACCGCGGACGCGGCGGTGCTGCTGGCGGACTCCGAGGGCAGCGTGGCGGCGGTGGTCGGCACGCTGGGCGGGTTCTTCCTGCTGGTCCTGGTGCTGCAGACGTTCCGCCCCTCGGACCCGAAGGAGCGGTTCTACGCGCTGACGGTGCTCGGCTCGGCCACGGTGGTGACGGCGCTGTGCACCTCGCTGCTGGTGGCCGACTGGGTGCCGGCCGGGGTGGGCGCGGTCGCGCTGGCCACCGTGCTGGCCGCGGCGCCGCTGCCCGGTCCGAAGCTGCTGGGCCCGGTGCTGGGCCTGGCGGCGGCGGTGCTGCTGGGTCTGCTGGTGGGCGCGCCGCCGGCGCTGGGGGTGCTGGCGGGGCTGGGTGCGCTGGTCGGCCGACGCGTCGCGGCGTACGACTTCCCGTCCCGGTTCGTGCACATGACGGCGGGTGTGGCGTTGCCGCTGGCGGTGGCCTCGCCGCTGATCTGGATCGCCACGGACCTGCTGGCCGGCTGACACCCGGTCGACGACCGCGCGTCCCGCTCCGGAACCATGCTCCGGGGCGGGACGTCGTACGGTCGGGCGGGAACGGCCTCGGCCGGGGGCCGCCATGGAACACCGGGCAGGGAACGCCGGCGGGGAACGCCGGGCGGGGAACACCGAACGAGGACAGCGAACGACAAGGGCGACCGGCGACGACGGGGAGTGCGATGCGCGGATGGCTGAAGGCGACGATCGGCCTGGTGGTGCTCGCCGGCCTGCTGGTCGGCGCCGACCGGATCGCGGTCGGGGTGGCCGAGGACCAGGCCGCCGACCGGATGGTGAGCAGCGGCCGGATGAGCCAGCGGCCGGACATCTCGATCGAGGGCTTCCCGTTCCTCACCCAGGCGCTGTCGATGAAGCTGGACGACGTCCGGATCTCCTCCGACGGCCTGACCGTCGGCGACGGCGGCCGCCAGGTGGCGCTGCGCTCCTTCAAGGCCCGGCTGTCCGGCGTCACGGTGAGCGACAGCCTGAAGAGCGCCACGGTGGACAGCGGCACCGGCAGCGGCCTGATCTCGTACGCGGACCTCGCGCAGCTGCTGCCGCCGGCCTCCCAGCTGATGTCGGGGGCGGGCAAGCTGCCGGTGGGCGGCAACACCCGGCTGGCCCTGTCGTACGGCGGGCCGGGCAAGATCAAGGCCGCGCTGGGGCCGATCGCGGTCGGCGAGGGTTCGCTGCACAACAGCGGGAGCACCGTCACGGTGGACGGCTTCCAGCTCAGCGCGCTGGCCGGGATGTTCGCCGGGGTCACCGACCAGCGGCTGGCGCCGATGAGCTTCACCCTCGACTCGCTCCCGGCCGGGCTGAAGCTGGCCGACAAGGACGGGGCGACGCCGCTGCCGGAGGGCGTGCAGCTGACCTTCGAGGGCAAGGGCGTCAAGCTGCTGGGCTGACCGGCCGGTCACTTCCACTCCCGTGCCGCTCCTTCCGCTCCTTCCGCTCCTTCCGCTCCTTCCGTTTCTTGTGTTTCTTGTGTTCCGCTCCGCGAGACGCGCCGTCCGGCGCGGATCGCGGAGCGGTGTCGTTTCCGCCCGTTGTGGGCCATCCGGGGCCGCCGGTCTCGGACGGGACGTCTGCCCGGCAGGCCATGAAAGGGTCAAATCTCAGCATTCGGTCTATCTGGTCTCGACATTCGGTACGCTGATGACAGCGGGCCTCCGGTGTCCCTAGCATCGTCGACATGAAGCGACAGACGGATCTCACGAAGCGGCGGGCGGTCGACCTGTGCCGCGTGGCCGCCTGTCTGTGTCGAATGCGCTAACTCGGCGTTTTTGCTGGGCAGTTGAAGCCCGCCGCCGATTTTCCCGGTGACCTTGCCCGGCCACCCCGGCCGGCCGTCGCCGCCGCACCCCGCAGCTCCCCGCCCGGTCGGCCCGGACCACCACCCTCGTCCCAGTATTCGGACAGGAATTCGGACCGCAGTCGCCCGGGCACCCGGCAGCACCTCCCGAGCAGAACCTTCCGCACACCGCCCTCGGATGGAGAACACCACCATGAGCCGCAGCGACGTCCTGGTCGACGCCGACTGGGTCCAGGCCCACCTGGACGACCCGAAGGTCGTCATCGTCGAGGTCGACGAGGACACCTCCGCGTACGACAAGAACCACATCCGCAACGCCGTCCGGATCGACTGGAAGCAGGACCTCCAGGACCCGGTCCGCCGCGACTTCATCGACCAGGCCGGCTTCGACGCGCTGCTCAGCGCCAAGGGCATCGCCAACGACGACACCGTCGTGCTCTACGGCGGCAACAACAACTGGTTCGCCTCGTACGCCTACTGGTACTTCAAGCTGTACGGCCACGGTGACGTCCGCCTGCTGGACGGCGGCCGCAAGAAGTGGGAGCTGGACTCCCGCGACCTGGTCGCCGAGGTGCCGGCCCGCGAGGCCACCGAGTACCGGGCGCAGGCTGTCGACTCCTCGATCCGCGCCTTCCGCGACGACGTGCTCGCGGCCATCGGCCAGCTCAACCTGGTCGACGTCCGTTCGCCCGACGAGTTCTCCGGCAAGCTGCTCGCCCCGGCGCACCTCCCGCAGGAGCAGTCGCAGCGCCCCGGCCACGTGCCGAGCGCCCGCAACATCCCGTGGGCCAAGAACGCCAACGACGACGGCACCTTCAAGAGCGACGACGAGCTCAAGGCGCTGTACGAGGCCGAGGGCATCGACCTGGCGAAGGACACCATCGCCTACTGCCGCATCGGCGAGCGCTCCGCGCTCACCTGGTTCGTCCTGCACGAGCTGCTCGGCCAGGAGAACGTCAAGAACTACGACGGTTCGTGGACCGAGTACGGCAGCCTCGTCGGCGTGCCGATCGAGCTCGGCAGCAACTGAGCCTGAGGCTCGACCGTCGTCAGAAGGGAAGACAAGACATGTGCGGTGCGAAGGCCGGCGGCCCGGACCTGGCAGGAGTTGACGTGGCGAACGAAACGATCATCCAGGGTTCGGTGACCCGCGACGGTGAGCCGGTCAACGGCTACGTCCGGCTGCTCGACGAGGGGGGCGAGTTCACGGCCGAGGTGCCCACCTCGGCGACCGGCCAGTTCCGGTTCTTCGCCCGCCCGGGCAAGTGGACCCTGCGCGCGCTGGTGCCGGGCCAGACCGTGGACCGTCAGGTGGTGGCCTCCCAGGGCACCGCCGTCGAGGTCGCGATCGCGGTCTGATCGGCGCCCGATCGACCCGATCCACCTGATCCGCCCGATCCACCAGATCCGCGGACGAAGTACACCGAGGGCCCTGCCGCGGCAGGGCCCTCGGTCGTACCGTGGAGGCGTGCAGACAAGGCGGCGGCGGCACTACTACTTCGCCCTGATGGGCGTCTGCCTGGGCCTGTTCGTGCTGGCCTGGGGCGTGGTGAGGTTCTTCTCCGTGCCCGCCGCGATCGGCATGTGCGTGGTCGCGATGGTGATCCCGCCGGCCGCCGCGGTGTTCGCCAACAAGCGGGACCCGGACGACGACTGGTGGAACGACCCGCGCTGGGACGACCCGAAGTGGGACGATCCCGGACACGACCGGGACCGCCCCGACCACGAGGAGCACCCGTAGGCGTCAGTAGACGAGTGCCTGGACGTTGTCCGCCATGATCTCGCTGACGAAGACCTGCGCGCCCGCGATCCGGACGCCCTCGACGGTGTCCTGCTGCACGATCCCCCGGCGGGCCGCACACTGGGTGCACAGCGTCACCGAGCCGCTCGCGAGGATCGCCTCCAGCAGGTCCGGAAGCGGTGCCGCGTGCGGCAGTTCGAACTCCGCCGCCCGCCCCGGCAGGGCGAACCAGGAGGACTCCCCGGTCAGCCAGAGCGAGACCTCGATCCCGCTGGCGACGGCCACCGCCGCGACGGTGAACGCCTGCGAACACCGCTCCGGCGCATCGGCCCCGGCGGTGACCTTGATGACGAGTTTCTTCGACATGGCGCCACCTTAGAGGGCTCGCGGCCCCCGCTCGCCGTCATCCCAGGATCCCTTGGGGAAACCTTGGACGGCGGGGGAGAGTCGGCGCGAACGATGACGTGGTGGGGCTCACCGCGACCGGCCGATGACCGGCGGATAGAGTGAGCGGCAGCAAAATCCACCACACTGTCGCCGCCTGGGAGCCACCCGTGTCCGGTCTGGAAATCTTCTTCGACGGTCTGCTGGCCCTCATGGCCGTGCTGATCACCTGGTTCGCCATCTTCTCGGTGATGAAGCTCTACCAGGGCCAGCGCTGATCCTGCCGTACGGTTGAGGCAGCCCACACCGACGACGACAGCGACCAGGAACATGATCGAGATCCCCTCTGACCTCCACAAGGACGTCGTCCCGCTCGCCTTCCTCCTCGGCACCTGGGAGGGCGCGGGCGTTTACGCCCCGTTGCCAGATGAAGAGGGCCCTGGCGCCGAGAAGTGCAACTTCGGCCAGGAGATCGTGATCCGGCACGACGGCCGGCCCTTCCTGGAGTTCCGCTCCCGCACCTGGGTGCTGGACAACGAGGGCGAGAAGGTCCGTCCGCTGGAGAACGAGCACGCGTTCTGGCGCATCACCAGCAACCACGACGGCACCAGCGGCGTCCGCGGGATCGAGATCTCCTCCGTCCGCGACGACGGCACCGTGGAGATCTGGTACGGCGAGCTGGCCGACGGCAAGCCGCAGATCGACGTCTCCACGGACGCGGTCGCCCGGATCGAGGGCTCGCCGGAGTACTCGGGCGGCAAGCGGCTGTACGGCTTCGTCAACGAGGAGCTGCTCTGGGTCGGCGAGAAGGCCGCCCCGAACGTGCCGCTGCGCCCGTACATGTCGGCCCAGCTGAAGAAGGTGCTCAGCCCGGCCCAGCTGATCAAGGACATCAACGACCTGCCGGACGACGGCATCGCGTTCTTCAAGTGAGCCCGGCGCTCCGCTGAGCGGTACGGCTTTCGCGTGAGGTAGGGACCGGCCGCCGGCCGGTCCCTACACTTGCCTCAGGACCCCCGACCTTGGCAGGGACAGCACCGTGGCGGACACCGGCACCACCGACTGGCAGCTCTCCGGCGACTGGAAGGCCGACCTGCGCGAACGCGGCTACCGGCTGACCCCGCAGCGGCAGCTCGTACTCGAAGCCGTCGACCGCCTCGACCACGCCACCCCCGACGAGATCCTCTGCCACGTCCGGCAGACCGCCAGCGGCGTCAACATCTCCACCGTCTACCGGACCCTGGAGCTGCTGGAGGAACTCGGCCTGGTCTCGCACGCCCACCTCGGCCACGGCGCCCCGACCTACCACCTGGCCGGCCGCCACCACCACCTGCACCTGGTCTGCCGGGACTGCGACAAGGTCTCCGAGACCGGCACCGAGATCGCCGAGCCGCTGATCAGCAGCCTGCGCGAACAGCACGGATTCGACACCGACCTCAAGCACTTCGCCATCTTCGGCCGCTGCGCCGACTGCACCGCCAAGCTCGCGGACGGCCGGTCGTAAGCTGGCCGGTATGAAGAGCCCGCTGCTGAGCCTGCCCGGAGCCGTCCCCGCCGAAGGCGCCGACGAGGGCGTCGCCGCCCACTACGGCGACATCTTCCGCGAGCAACGCAACCTCGCGCAGGGCACCGGCTTCGTCGACCTCTCGCACCGCGGCGTGCTCACCGTCACCGGCCAGGACCGCCTGGCCTGGCTGCACCTGCTGCTCACCCAGCACGTCAGCGCGCTGGCGCCGCAGGAGGCCACCGAGGCGCTGGTGCTCTCCCCGAACGGGCACGTCGAGCACGCGCTCTACCTGGTCGACGACGGCACCACCACCTGGGCGCACGTCGAGCCGGGCACCCAGGAGGCGCTGCTGGGCTACCTGGAGAGCATGAAGTTCTTCTACCGGGTGGAGGTCGCCGACGCGACCGCCGAGTACGCCGTGGTGCACCTGCCGGCGGGCTCCACCGCCTCCGTCGAAGGCGTCGCGGCGGTGCGCGAACTCCCGTACGGGCGAGACCTGTTCGTGCCGCGCGCCGAGCTGGCGAAGCTGACCGCCGGGTACGGCCCGGCGGCGGGGGTCTGGGCGTACGAGGCGCTGCGGATCGAGGGCCACCGGCCGCGGCTGGGCTTCGAGACCGACCACCGGACCATCCCGCACGAGGTGGACTGGCTGCGCACCGCCGTCCACCTGCAGAAGGGCTGCTACCGCGGACAGGAGACCGTCGCCCGGGTGCACAACCTGGGCCGGCCGCCGCGCCGCCTGGTCTTCCTGCACCTGGACGGCACCGAGGAGACGCTGCCCCCGCACGGGACGCAGGTGCGGCTGGCCGCCGAGCCGGACGGGCGCCCGCTCGGCTTCGTCACCTCCTCGGCCCGCCACCACGAGCTGGGGCCGATCGCGCTGGCGATCGTCAAGCGGAACGTCCCGGTGGACGCGGTGCTGCTGGCCGGGACGGTGCCGGGCACCCAGGACGTGATCGTCCCGCAGTAGCCCGTGCGCCCGGCTGCGGTCAGACCTCCACGAGGACGGTGAACGGGCCGTCGTTCACCAGCGCCACCTGCATGTCGGCGCCGAACCGGCCCGTCTCCACCTTGGCGCCGAGCGCGCGCAGTTGGGCGACCACCTCGTCCACCAGGGGCTCGGCGACCGGGCCGGGGGCGGCGGCGTTCCAGGTCGGGCGGCGGCCCTTGCGGGCGTCGCCGTAGAGGGTGAACTGGCTGATCACCAGCAGCGGGGCCCCGAGGTCGGAGCAGGACTGCTCGACGCCCTCGTCGTCGGCGGGCAGCAGCCGCAGCGTCCACAGTTTGCGGGCCAGTTGGGCCGCCTTGGCCGGGGTGTCCTCGTGGGTGACGCCGACCAGGACGCAGAGCCCGGGCCCCTCGATCGCGCCGACGGTCTCTCCGGCCACGGTCACTCTGGCCTCGGTCACTCGCTGCACCACTGCTCGCATGCCGCCATTGTGCCGGAGGCCCGGGGCGTGCCCGCCGGGCACCCGGTGCCGTGCCCGGCGGCACCCCGGGGCGTGCGGGAGGGGCGCGTGTGCAGGTGGTGCACGCTGGGTGGTGCACGCCTGCGCGGGGTCGGGCGCCGCTCTTCCTGCGGAAAGGTCCGGTCATATCAGCCACCCCCGTTCGCCAGGGGGCCGTTCGGGTGCACGGGCGGTGCGCCCGCGCCGGGCGGGGTGGCACGCTGGTGGACCGTACGGAGGGCCCGGCGCGCCATATGGTCCGCCGCACCGGGCCGGGCTCGGCCGGGAGGTCGAGCCGGTAGGTCAGGCGTTCTGGCGGCATCGCCCCGGTGGGTGGTTGCGGCCGGGAACCGGAACCTTCGGGGGTGGCCGGGCGTGCCAACGGACGGGACGCGTGAGCCCGTCGGGGGACGGGCCGGACCGGCGGCAGGGACGCAGTGCCGCGAGCGGGCGGGATCGGACGACGGCAGGTGGGTTGGTTGATGGACGCGAGCAGCGCGGCGTGGGACCGGTCCGGGCACGTGGCGGAGGTCGCCGGGGGCGCCGGGGCCCTGGGCACGGCGATAGAGCCCGACCTGGAGCGGCTGGGCCTGGACCAGCTGCGGATCCTGCGCCGGGAGACCCTGGAGCAGGAGGCCGACCTCTCCTACCTGCGGCGGCTGCTGCACGGGCGGATGGACATCCTGCGCGCCGAACTCGACCGCCGGCCCGGCGGCCCGCCCCGGCCGGCCGGACCGCCCGGGGCAGGCGGCGCCGACGGGCCCCCCGGCGACCTGCTGGACCGCCTCCCGGCCATCCTGACCGACGCGCCCTCCACCGTGCGGCGCTCGGCCCGGCACGTCACGCTCGGGCCGCCACGCGGCCACGAGTCCCAGCTGGAGGCGGCCGAGCTGATGGGGGACGTCCAGCTCGCCGACCTGGCCGCGCACCCGGCGGAGGAGCTGCTGGCCGCGCTGGAGCGGCTGCGCGCGCACGAGCGCGAGGTGTCCGGGCGGCGGCAGCGGCTGCTGCGGACGGCCGACGGTTGCAGCGCGGAGATCACCCGCAGGTACCGTGATGGGGAAGCACGGGTCGAGGACCTGCTCGCAGGGGGGCCGCTCTGACCGGGTGAGGTACCACGGGCGGGCGGGGCCCGGTCCACCCTCACCCCCGGAAGGCTCCCGCCATGTCCCAGTCCGCCACCCCGCCCGTCGTCCTCGCCGAGGTCATACGCTCGGGCTTCACCGAGGGCCGCCACCACGGCTCCCTGGTGCTGCTCGCCGCCGACGGCTCGGTGGAGTTCGCGCTCGGCGACCCCGACGCTCCGGTCTTCCCCCGGTCGACCGCCAAGCCGTTCCAGGCGGTGGCCACGCTGCGGGCCGGGCTGGCGATCGAGGGCGAGCTGCTGGCGCTGGCCGCCTCCAGCCACTCCGCAGAATCGTTTCATCTCGATGCTGTCCGGGCCATCCTGAGCTCCGCCGGGCTCGACGAGTCCGCCCTGCGCACCCCGGCCGACCTCCCGCTGGACGAGACCGAGGCGGAACTGCTGCTCGGCTCCGGCGGCCGCCGCGCCCCCGTCCTGATGGACTGCTCCGGCAAGCACGCCGGCTGGCTCGCCGCCTGCGTCGCCAACGGCTGGGACACCGCGAGCTACCTCGACCCCGGGCACCCGATCCAGCTGCTGGCCCGCGAGGCCTTGGAGGAGGGCACCGGCGAGACCGCCACGCACGCCGGGGTGGACGGCTGCGGCGCGCCGCTGCTGGCCGTCACGCTGACCGGCCTGGCACGCGGCTACCGCGGCCTGGTGCTGGCCGCCGAGGGCACGGCGCCCCGCCGGGTGGCCGACGCGATGCGCGCCCACCCCGAGTACGTGGCCGGCACCCGCCGGGCCGACACCTGGCTGATGCGGGCCGTCCCCGGCGCGCTGTCCAAGATGGGCGCCGAGGCCGTCCAGGTGGTGGCGCTGCCGGACGGGCGGGCGCTCGCCTTCAAGATCGACGACGGCGGCGAGCGGGCCCGCGGCCCGGTGCTGGCGGCCGCACTGCGCCGGCTCGGGGTGACCGGCGCGGACGAGACCGTCGAGCGGATCGGGGCGGCCCCGCTGCTGGGCGGCGGCGTCCCGGTCGGGCAGGTGCGGGCGGCCTTCTAGCGGCCTCCCACGGCCTCCCGGGGGCCTGCAAGGGGCCTCCCCGGGGCCTGCCGCGGCCTCCCGGGGCCTGTCGCGGCCTGCAAGGGGCCTGGCAGCGGCCTTCCAGGGGATGCGGGGCGGCCGGAGGCGGCCGTCGGCGTGCGGGCGGAGCGGCGGCGGTGCACGGTGGACCGGGGGCCGTCGCACAGCTGAGGGAGTCCGCCATGACTGACCACGTGTACCGGGTGACCGAGATCGTCGGATCCTCGACCGAGAGCGTCGACGCCGCGATCCGCAACGGGGTGGAGCGGGCCTCCCGGACGCTGCGCAACCTCGACTGGTTCGAGGTGACGCAGGTCCGGGGCCACCTGGAGGACGGCGGGGTGAAGCACTACCAGGTCGGACTGAAGCTCGGCTTCCGGCTGGAGGACTGAGCCCGCTTCCGCGGCCCGGCCCAGGTCCGCTCGCAGCCCGTCCCGCAGCCCCGCTCCACAGCCCCGCCGTCGGCCCCGGCCGCCCGGTCAGCGTTCGGGCAGCACCAGCGGCACCCCGGTGCGCGGGTGCGCCAGCACCTCGACCGGGTGGCCGTACACCTCGCTGAGCAGCGGGGCGCGCAGCACCTCGGCGACCGGCCCGTCCGCGACCGTCGACCCGGCGTTCAGCAGCACCACCCGGTCCGCGTAGGCCGCCGCCAGGGACAGGTCGTGCAGCACCACGACCACGCCGTCCCCGGCGGCGGCGCGCTCCCGGGCGACCCGCAGCACCAGCTCCTGGTGGCGCAGGTCGAGGGCGGCGGTCGGCTCGTCCAGCAGCAGCAGCGGGGCGCGCTGGGCCAGCACCCGGGCCAGCGCCACCCGGGCCCGCTCGCCGCCGGACAGGGCGGTGAACGGGCGCCCGGCGAAGGCGGCGGACTCGGTGGCGGCCATCGCCTCGGCGACCACGGCCTCGTCCTCGGCGGCGGCGGCCGTGCCGGTCCAGGGGGCGCGGCCCATCCGGACCACCTCGTCGGCGGGGAACGGGAAGGACAGCGCGGCGGACTGCGGCAGCAGCGCGCGGTGCAGGGCGAGCTCGGCGGCGCCGTAGCCGGCCAGCGGGCGGCCGCGCAGCCGGACCTCGCCGCCGTCCGGCCGGACGTCGCCGGCCAGGACGGACAGCAGGGTGGACTTGCCGGCGCCGTTCGGTCCGAGCAGCGCGACCACCTCTCCGGCGGCGACCCGCACCGACGCGCCGTCCAGTAGGGCGCGCCCGCCGATGGTCAGCCGGACGGTCTCGGCGGTCAGCAACTCGCTTCCGGGCAGGGGCCGTTCGGGCACCTCCCGGGGGGTTCGCAATCTCATGCCCAGCCTCCCTGCCTGGTCCTGGTGCGGCGCAGCAGCCAGAAGAAGAACGGACTGCCGATCAGTGCGGTGAGCACCCCGAGCGGCAGCTCGGCCGGCTCGGCGACGGTGCGGGCGGCGAGGTCGGCGGCCACCAGGACCAGCGCGCCGCCGAGCGCCGAGGCGGGCAGCAGGAAGCGGTGGCCGGGCCCGGCCAGCATCCGCAGCAGGTGCGGGACGACCAGCCCGACGAAGCCGATGATGCCGCTGACCGCGACGGCCGCGGCGGTGAGCAGCGCGACGACGGTGATCAGCACCAGCCGCATCCGTTCGACGTCCACCCCGAGGTGGCGGGCCGGGCGTTCGCCGAGGGCCAGCAGGTCCAGCTTGCGGGCGTACAGCGGGGCGACGGCCAGGCCGACGGCGGCGAACGGCAGGACGGCGAGCACCTTGCCCCAGGTGGCCTGGGAGAGCGAGCCGAGCTGCCAGAAGGTGACCTGGCTGATCGCGGCGGAGTCGGCGGTGAACAGGAAGATCCCGATCAGCGCGCCGCAGAAGGCGTTCACGGCGACCCCGGTGAGGATCAGCGTGACCACCTCGGTGCGTCCGCCGGAGCGGGCCATCAGGTACACGGCGAAGACGGTCAGCAGGCCGCTGGCGAAGGCGAAGGCGGTGATCGTCCAGCTGCCGAGGGCGTCCAGGCCGAGCACGATGCAGGCCACCGCGCCGACCGCGCCGCCCGAGGAGACGCCGATCACGGCGGGCTCGGCCAGCGGGTTGCCGAACACGCCCTGCATCAGCGCCCCGGCGCAGCCGAGCGAGCCGCCGACCAACAGGGCGAGCACCACTCGGGGGAGCCGGACGTTCCACAGCACCGACTCGGGCACCCGGTCCAGGGCGTGCCCGCCGAGGCCGAGCCGGTGGGCGGCGGAGGCCAGGATGTCGCCGAGCGGGATGCGGTAGGCGCCGATGCCGGCGGCGAGCAGGGCGCAGAGCACCAGGGCGGCGGCGAGTCCGGCGGTGATCAGGGTGGTCCTGCTGACGGCGGGCGCGGTCTTCGCCCGTACGGCGGTGGTCACTTGGCGTCCGCCGGGTAGAGCTGGGCGGCGATCTCGCGGAGCACCTGGGGGGTGCGCGGGCCGTAGCTGAGCAGCCGGCCGTCCTCGATCGAGACGATCCGGCGGTCGAGGCCGGCCGGGGTCTGGGCGACGCCGGGCAGCTTGAGCAGGCCGTCGACGCCGCCGACCGAGTCCAGGCCCTTGCTCATCACCAGGATGGCGTCGGGCGCGGCCTTGACCAGGGCCTCGCTGGTGAGCGGGGTGAAGTCGCCGGTGAGGCCGGCGGCGGTGCCGGCGTCCTGGCCGCCGACCGCCTCGATCAGCGAGCCGGCGCCGGAGGCGGGCCCGCCGAGCAGGTAGACGGAGGCGCTGCCGCGCAGGTAGAGGAAGGCGACCTTGGGGTGGCGGGCGGCGGCCGGGGCGGCGGCCCTGGCCTCGTCGATCCGCTGTTCGGTGCGCTCCTTCAACTGCCGTCCGGCGTCCGGGACTCCGAGGGCGGCGGCGACGGTGTCGATGCGCGGGCCGACGTCGGCGAGCCGCTTGGCGTCGTCCAGGACGAGCAGCGGGACGCCGGCCGCGCGGATCTGCGCGATGGCCTCGGCCGGGCCGGTGGAGCGGTCGGCGAGGACGACGGTGGGGTGCAGCGACAGCACGCCCTCGGCGGACACGTCGTGGGCCTGGGTGATCACCGGCAGGGCGGTGGCCTGCTGGAAGGTGGTGGAGACGTCCCGGGCGACCACCTTGGGGCCGAGGCCGAGGCTGAACACCAGCTCGGAGAGGCTGCCGTTGAGCGGGATGATCCGCTCGGCGCTGGTGACGGTGACCTGGCGGCCGTCGACGGAGGCGGTGGTGGCCGGGAGCTGCGGGACGGGTTCGACGGGCAGCGGCTCGACCGCGTCGGGGGCCCGGGAGGAGCTCGCCGCGGCCGCTCCGGTGGTGGTGCCGGACGGGCCGCAGGCGGTGAGGGCGAGCAGCAGGCCGAGGGCGAGCAGCAGGAGGGCGGGCCCGCGGGCCGCCCCGGTTCGGATCGTACTGCTGCTCAACGCGCTTCCCTTCGATGGGAGTTGTCGCCGCTCCGGTCCTGGTGGAGGGGTTGCGGCGGGACTCTTGACTCATATATTAGGTTAGCCTTACCTGAGTTCCGCAAGGGGGTCGGCGCCACGCCCGACCCCTTCCTTGCCGCGTCCTTCACCGTCACTGACCGCACCCCGCCGAGGAGTGATCCGCCGTGCCCCTGTCCAGCCGGCTCCGCCGTCTGGCCGCCACCCTGGTGGCCGCCCTCGCCGCCCTGCTGGCGGTGGGCCTCTCACCCGGCCCGGCGCACGCGGCGGAGGGCAAGGTCGCCGGCGGGCGGCTGGACTGGGGCATCAAGCAGTCCTTCCTGACGTACATCACCGGTCCCATCGCCAAGGGGAGTTGGACGCTCAACGGCGGCGCGGCCACGGTCGGCGGCAGCACCTTCCGGTTCCACTCCGCGACCGGCGGCTACGACCCGGCGACCGGTGCGCTGACCGCCGCCTTCTCCGGCGGGGTCCGGTTCACCGGGCACCAGGAGAACGGCGCCAACGCGCTCGACCTGAGCCTCGCCCGGCTCACCGTCCGGGCCGTCCAGGGCGGCGCGGCCGGGCTGTACGCCGACGTCAGCAGCAAGTCCAAGGACACCGGGCAGGTCAGCAGCGCGAGCCAGGCCAAACTGGCCGAGCTCTCACTGGCCGGCGTCGACCTGCGCGGCGCGGCCGGCACCCTGACGCTCAGCAACGTGCCGGGCACCCTCACCGACGCCGGGGCCAAGGCCTTCGGCAACTTCTACCCCGCCGGGACGGCCCTGGACCCGCTCACCCTCTCGGTCAACCTGCCCGCCGCGCAGCCGACTTCGCCGGCCCCGTCGCCGACCGCCGCGGCCACCCCCTCGGCGGCCGCCGTGCCGACGCCGTCGGCGACCGCCGAGACCCCGTCCGCCGAGACCCCGACCACCCCGCCCGGCGCCCAGGCCCCCGCCAGGACCGAGTTCGCCAACGGCGCCCTCGACTGGGGCGTGCGCCGCACCTTCCGCGACTACGTCACCGGCGCGATCGCCCAGGGCCGCTGGGAACTCGGCGCCGGCGCGGCGGACGGCGGCGCCTACTTCCGCTGGACCCCGGCCAAGGGCGGCTACGACCCCGCGAACGGCGACCTCACCGCCGCCTTCACCGGCACCGTGCGCTTCACCGGGCTGCGCAGCGGCGACACCTACGGCCTGGACCTCACCCTCGCCAACCCGGGCGTCACCGTGGCCGGCGGCCAGGGCCGACTGGTCGCGGACGTCTCCGGCCGGACCCCGGACGGCGCCACCCAGCAGCTCACCGGCGTCGAGCTGGCCGCCTTCGACCCGGCCGGCCTCAAGCCCGAGGGCGGCCTGCTGAAGGCCGTCGAGGTGCCGCTGAAGCTCACCGAGGGCGGCGCCAAGGCCTTCGGCGGCCTCTACCCGGCCGGCACCGAGATGGACCCGCTGAGCTTCGCCGTCGCGCTCGACCCGGCCGCGGCGCTGCCCCCGCTGCCCGACCTCGGCAGCGCCCCGGCCACCGCGCCGAGCGCCACCGCGACCCCCGCCACCAGCCCCTCCGCCGCGCCCGTCGCCTCCTCCTCCCCGGGCGGCTTCCCGGTGGCGGCCGTGGCCGGCGGCGCCGTGCTGGTGGCCGCGCTCGCCGTGACCGGCGGCCTGCTCGTCCGGCGCCGCCGCGCGGCCGCCGCGTCGGGCGCGGGCGCCGACGGCGGCCCCGGCGATGCGCCGGGCCCCGGCGACGCGGCCTGACACCCCGGAGCGTCCCCCCGCTCCCTCCCCCCGCCCCATCCGAACGGAGTACCCACCATGTCCCGCAACCGCACCCGGCTGGCCGCCCTCGCGGCCGCCACCGCCGGCCTCGGCCTGACCGCCCTCGGCGCCCCCGCACTGGCCTTCGGCGCGGGCGGCCCCGGCAGCGTCACGTACGACACCGGCGCGCTGGACTGGGGCGTGAAGGCCAGCTTCCGCAGCTACGTCAGCGGCCCGGCCTCCCAGGGCGGCGCCATCGAACTGACCGGCGGCGCCACCACCAACGCCGACGGCACCTTCCACTTCGGCCTGGCGAACGCCACGTACGACCTCGCCACCCACGCGCTGAGCTCCTCCTTCACCGGCGGGGTCCGCTTCACCGCCCACCACGGCGCGCTGGACGTCGCCCTCAGCGACCTCAAGGTCACCACCGCCGGGACGACCGGCACGCTCACCGCCGACACCGCGTCCAAGGAGTCGATGGGCGCCACCGAGGTCACCCGACGGGACGACGTGCCGCTGGTGACGTTCACCGTCGGGCGGGACACCACCACCGGGGTGCCGACGGCGGCGAAGCTGACCGAGCAGGGCGCCAAGGCCTTCGCGGGCTTCTACGCGGCCGGGACGGACATGGACCCGCTGTCGCTGCTGCTGAAGCAGAGCCCGGCGACGCCGTCGCCGACGGCCACGGCGACCGCCACCGCTTCGCCGACGGCCCCGACCCCGACCCCGACCGCCACGGGCACGCCGACCGCCTCGCCGTCCGCCACCGCCACGCCGTCGGCCACCGCGACGCCGTCCGCGACGCAGTCGCCGAGCGCCACCGCCTCGCCGTCCGCGAGCGCCACCCCGTCCGCGACCGGGACCCCGGCGCCCACCGGTGCCCCCGGCCGGCTGCCCGTGCTGAACGGCACCCTCGACTGGAAGGTCAAGGAGAGCTTCCGCGCGTACCTGGCCACCCCGATGGCGAGCGGCAAGGTCGAGTTCGGCGGCGGCGCGGCCGACTACCGCTTCGGCGGCGCCACCGGCGGCTACAACACCGCCGACCACTCGCTGACCGCCGCGTTCGACGGCTCGGTCCGCTTCCTCGGCCACCCCGGCAAGGACGGCTGGGCGCTCGACACCACGCTCTCCAAGCTGGGCCTGACGATCGACCAGGGCGGCGCCTTCCTGACCGCCGACGTGAACGGCAAGTCCCCCGACGGCAAGGCGACGTCGCTGAGCGGCGCGCGGATCGCCAAGCTGGACGTGCCCGCCTCCGCCCTGAAGCCGGTCAACGGCGTGGTGACGCTCTCCGGCGTCCCGGCCACGCTCACCGCCGAGGGCGTCCCGGTGTTCTCCAACTACCCGGCGGGCACGGTCCTGGACCCGGTCAGCGCCACCCTGGCGTTCGACAAGGACGCCAAGCTGCCGGCCACCCCGCCGACCGCCGGGTCCGGTGCCGGCGCCGGTACTGGTGGCGCCGACCAGCCTGCCGGAGGCCAGGGTTCGGGCACCGGCGCGGTCGGCGGCGCCTCGCTGACCACCGGCGGCGGCTTGACCGGTGCGGGCGGTGCGGGCGGCGTGCTGGCCGCCACCGGTTCGCAGACCCCGGTGGTCCCGCTGCTGGCCACCGCGGCCGGTCTGCTGCTGGTCGGCGGCAGCGCCACCGTGCTGGTGCGCACCCGGCGCGGCGCGCGCTCCTGACGCACCCCCGGGACGCGCGACGGCCCCGGCGAGCAACCGCTCGCCGGGGCCGGCCCGTTGGCGCACCCGGGCGGGTGCGTCTTACGGGAAACGTTCAGGCGCTCAGCGGGTAGCGCGCGTCCAGGTCCCGGAAGACCGCGCCGTTGAGCACGAAGGCCCGCTTGCACTCCTCGACCACCCGGCGCCGCTCCACCTCGTCCATCGCCAGCCCGGCCGCGTCCAGCCGGGCCCGGTAGTCGCGCTTGAAGGCGGCCGGGTTGTCGACCTCCTCGAAGACGTAGAACCGCACGCCGTCGCCCTTGCGCTCGAAGCCCCAGGTCTTCTCGGCGATGCCGCGGATGATCTGACCGCCGGACAGGTCGCCCAGGTAGCGGGTGTAGTGGTGCGCGATGTACCCGGCCGGCCACGTCTCGGCCAGTTCCTCCACCCGCGCGACGTACGCGGCGGTGGCGGGCAGCGGCGCCAGGCCGTCCTGCCAGTCCGGCCCGCGCAGGTGCGCCAGGTCGCGCTCGATGGCGGCGGTGCGCAGCAGCGCCCGGTCGATGAAGGGCCCGGCGAGCGGGTGCTCCGCCAGGTGTCCGGCGCGGCTCTCCAGGGCCCGGTAGACGTACCAGAGCTGGCCGGTGAGGTCGGCGTAGGCCTCGATGCCGAGCCGTCCGCCCAGCAGGTGGCTCATGAACGAGGACTGTTCCGCGGCCTCGTGCTCCTCGCTGCTGGCGGTGCGGAGCGCGGTGGAGAACGGGACGGGCTCGGGCGTGGGCATGCGGCCTCCAGGATCGGATTCGGCCCCGACTGTTTTGGTTAGCCTAACCTAACAAGCCGTCTTGCCGACAGGCTGTCGGCAAGACGGCCGCTCCCGGCCCCGGACACGGCGGAGGCCGGGGCCCGCGGACGAATCCGCGAACCCCGGCCTCCGGCTGCCCCGACCTACCTCGAACTGCTCAGAACGATCTGATCGAACGAGATCGGAACGACGGCTCAGTGACCGCCCTGCTCCGCCAGACGCTTGATCGAAGCGGTGACCTCGGCCTCGGCCTCGGCGCGGCCGACCCAGTTGGCGCCCTCGACGGACTTGCCCGGCTCCAGGTCCTTGTAGACCTCGAAGAAGTGCTGGATCTCCAGACGGTCGAACTCCGACACGTGGTGGATGTCCCGCAGGTGCTCCCAGCGCGGGTCGGTGGCCGGAACGCACAGCAGCTTGTCGTCGCCGCCGGCCTCGTCGGTCATCTGGAACATGCCGATGGCGCGGCACTTGATGAGGCAACCCGGGAAGGTCGGCTCGTCCAGGATCACCAGCGCGTCCAGCGGGTCGCCGTCCTCGCCGAGCGTGCCCTCCACGTAGCCGTAGTCGGCCGGGTAGCGGGTCGAGGTGAAGAGCATCCGGTCGAGCCGCAGCCGGCCGCTCTCGTGGTCGACCTCGTACTTGTTACGAGAGCCCTTCGGGATTTCGATAAGGACGTCGAATTCCAACGGTTCCTCCAAGGTAGGGACTGACAGAATCCAAGTGTCTCCTACGGGAGTGAGTGCTCGGGAAAGGGGCCGGTCGGTGGGAACAGGGGTCGGGGCGGCGCGCCGCCGCAGGGGGACGGCCGCCGGACTGTTCGGAGCGGCCCTGCTGGTCGCCGGGACGGTCCTGACCTCGGGCGGAGCGTACGCGCAGCCCTCCCCGGGCCCCGGCGGCCACAGCACCGAGCACGGCGAGGGCGACGGCCGGGGCGACGGCCGGGACGGCCGGGACGGCCGCGACGGTGGGAAGGGCGGCCGGGGGAGGGGCGACGGCAAGCCCGGGCCGGGCGACACCCCGGCCACCCGCCCGGGCGAACAGCCCACCTCCCCCGGCACCGCCGCCGGCTTCACGCCCAGCGGCACCGGCTCCGTGGGCCCCACCGGCTCCGCCGCCGCCCCGGGTGGCGGCGCCCGCCCGGCCCCCGCCCCCGGCGCCGTCCTGGCCACCGTCGAGGCAGGCGGCTCCGCCGCCGCACCCACCGCCCAGGGCCTCCAGCAGGCGCTCGCCGCCGCCGTCGCCGACAAGAGCCTCGGCACCGTCACCTTCGCCGTCGCGGACGCCGCCGGCGGTCAACTCCTGTACGGCTCCGGCGAGAACACCCCGGGCACCCCCGCCTCCACCACCAAGCTGGCCACCGCGATCGCGGCCCTGTCGCTGATCCCCGGCGACACCCGGCTGACCACCCGGGTGGTCCGGGGCGCGGACCCCGGCACGATCACCCTGGTCGGCGGCGGCGACCCGACGCTCACCGCGCTGCCCGCCGACCAGGTCCAGATCGGTGGTCAGGCGGCCGATGCCGACACCGCCCCCGCCTCGCTCGACGCCCTGGCCCGGCAGACCGCCGCCGCCCTCAAGGCCGCCGGCACCACCACCGTCAAGCTCGACTACGACCTGTCGATGTACGCGGGCAATCCGCAGCACAAGAACCACGACGCGCAGAACATCGCCCTGGTCGTCCCGCTGATGGCCGACGAGGGCAGGGTGGACCCCAAGAGCCGTGACGAGGCGCCGGCCCGGGTCGCCGACCCGGCCGGGAAGGCCGCCGAGAGCTTCGCCGCCCTGCTCAAGGCCCAGGGCGTCACCGTCGACGGCACGGCCAAGCCCGCCGCCGCCCCGGCCGCCCCCGCCGCCACCGTCCTCGGCCGGGTGGACTCGCCGACCGTCGCCCGGCTGGTCGAGCGCATGCTCACCACCTCCGACAACCAGCTCGCCGAGGCGATGGCCCGTCAGGCGGCCCTCGCCGCAGGCCAGCCGGCCAGCTTCGAGGGCGCCGCCACCGCCGTCACCCGGGAACTCGCCAAGCTCGGCGTGCCGATGACGGGCGTGTCCCTGAACGACGGCAGCGGACTGCACCCGGGCAACGCCGTCCCGCCGGCCGTCCTCGTCCAACTCCTCGCCCTGGCCGCCTCCGACCAGCACCCGGCCCTGCGCCCGGTCCTCACCGGCCTGCCCATCGCCGGCTTCACCGGCACCCTCGGCAAGCGCTACGGGAGCGGTTCGGGCGCCGCCGCCGCGGCCGGCCTGATCCGCGCCAAGACCGGCACCCTCAGCGGCGTCAACACCCTCGCCGGCACCGTCGTCGACGCCGACGGCCGCCTTCTGGCCTTCGCCGTCATGACCCGCACCACGGCCCCCGCCGACACCGCCCGCGCCGCCATGGACCGCATCGCCGCCCGCCTCGCCACCTGCGGCTGCCGCTGACCCGCCCGCGCCCCCGCCCCGGGCCCCGCCGGGGGCGGGGTGAGGGTGTTCGTCGCGGGTGGCTGCCGCTGGTGGGTGGGAGCACGTACGGTGAGGGCATGACGAGCGCGAGTGGCGGTGCTGGCATGGTCGACTGGAATCTCGCGGTCGCAACCGCGACCAGGTTGGTGCGGCCGGGGCCGGAGGTGAGTCGGGCGGAGGCGGCGGCCGTGGTCGCCGAACTGCGCCGGCACGCGCTGGAGGCCGAGGAGCACGTCCGGGCGTTCACGGGGATGCGGTCGAGCAGTCTGACGGCGGCCACCGCGACGCCGGTGCTGGTGGTGGACCGCCCGGGCTGGGTGCGGGCGAACGTGGCAGGCTTCCGCACGGTGGTCCAGCCGCTGGTGGAGAAGCTCCAGGCGCGCCGGGCGAGCAGCCCGACGGCGGGGGTGTTCGGCGCGGTGGGGGAGAAGGCCACCGGCATCGAGGTGGGCGCGCTGCTGGCGTTCCTGGCCGGGAAGGTGCTCGGCCAGTACGAGACCTTCGCCCCGGCGGAGCCTTCGCTGGAGGCCCCGGACAGCCCGGCGGCGCTGTTCGACAAGCCGCGGCTGGGGCCGGAGGGCCCGGGGCCGGGCCGGCTGCTGCTGGTGGCGCCGAACATCGTGCACGTCGAGCGGGAGCTGGACGTCGACCCGTCCGACTTCCGGCTCTGGGTCTGCCTGCACGAGGAGACGCACCGGACGCAGTTCACCGCGGTGCCGTGGCTGCGCGACCACATCCAGTCCGAGGTGCAGTCCTTCCTGGCGGAGACGGACGTGGATCCGGGCGCCCTGCTGGACCGGCTGCGGGACGCGGCGGGTTCGCTCGGCGGCGGGCTGCCGGGTGTCGGGGGCCGGGAGGGCGTGCCGTCGGCGGGGCTGATGGAGGTCGTCCAGTCGCCGGCGCAGCGCGAGATCCTGGGCCGGCTGACGGCGGTGATGTCGCTGCTGGAGGGCCACGCGGACGTGGTGATGGACGGGGTCGGCCCGGCGGTGGTGCCGACGGTGGCGGAGATCCGGGAGAAGTTCCAGCAGCGCCGGGACCGCGGGGCGAACCGGCTCGACCTGCTGTTGCGCCGGCTGCTCGGCATGGACGCCAAGCTGCGCCAGTACCAGGACGGCGCGGTGTTCGTGCGCGGGGTGGTGGAGCAGGTCGGCATGGAGGGCTTCAACCGGGTCTGGACCTCCCCGAACACGCTGCCGACCAAGGAGGAGATCCACGATCCGGCCTCCTGGGTCGCCCGCGTCGCCCGCTGAGGCGGGCGCGGACGGGGCTCGGACCCCAAGCGCCGCGCGGTGGTCGGTGGTGGTCAAACCCGCTCGTACGAGTGGTCCAATCGGGCAGCCGGAGGGTGAAGATACGTTTCTCCATTCACCCGAACGTGGGACGGTGGTCGTACCGGTGGCGCGGGTGGCGTAGCGGGGTGCTCCTTTCTGCCACCATCTGTGAGCGCCCGGTAACAGGGCGCTCATGAAGCTGCGCGGCCCAGCCGCGCGAGCCGCCGTCCTGTCCCCTCCGTCGAGGAGTCGTCCGCCGTGGGTCCACACCCCGCAGTCGCAGCGATACGCCTGGCCGTCCGCCGCACGCTCACCGACCTCGCCGCCGAGGCCGGTACCACCTTCACCGCGCCCGTGCGCGAGCCCCGCGAGCGCCCGGCCGGGGCGCCCCTGGTGGGCGCCGCCGTCGGCACCACCCTGATCGGCAACGCCGCCCGGCACCCGTCCGGACTGCCCCGGACCCCGGCCGCCCCCGGCTCCCCGCTGGTGCTGGTCGCCGTCAGCGGCGGCGCCGACTCGATGGCGCTGGCCATCGCCGCCGCCTTCGAAGCCCCCAAGATCGGCCTGCGGGTCGGCGCCGTCACCGTGGACCACGGCCTGCAGCCCGGCTCCGCCGACCGGGCCGCCCAGGTGGCCGAACGGCTGCGCTCGCTCGGCCTGGACCCGGTCGAGGCGATCCCGGTGCGCGTCGGCCGGTCCGGCGGCCCGGAGGCCGCCGCCCGGGACGCCCGCTACGCGGCCCTGGACGCGGCCGCCGAACGGCTCGGCGCGGTCGCGGTGCTGCTCGGCCACACCCGGGACGACCAGGCCGAGACGGTGCTGCTGGGCCTGGCGCGCGGTTCGGGCTCCCGCTCGCTGGCCGGGATGCCGGCGCAGAAGGGCCGCTACCGCCGCCCGCTGCTGGAGCTGGACCGGGCGGCCACCCGGCAGGCCTGCTCCGCCCAGGCGATCCCGGTCTGGGACGACCCGCACAACTGTGATCCCGCCTACACCCGCTCCCGGGTCCGGCACGAGGTGCTGCCGGTGCTGGAGAAGCACCTGGGCGGCGGGGTGGTCGAGGCGCTGGCCCGCACCGCCCGGCTGTTCCGCGACGACGCGGACGCCCTCGACCAGTGGGCCTCCCTGGCCGAACGCGACCTCCGGACGGGTGAGGGCGCCCTGGACGCCGTGAAACTCGCCGAACTCCCGCCCGCGGTCCGCCGCCGGGTGCTGCGCCGGGCCGCGCTGCGGGCGGGCTGCCCGGCCGGGGACCTGTTCGCGCGGCACCTGGAGACGATCGACCTGCTGGTCACCGGATGGCGCGGCCAGGGGCCGCTGCACCTACCCGGGGGCGTCGAGGCCACCCGCAGGTGTGGCACGCTGGTCTTTCGGCGGCAGGGCGACTGACGGGCGGGCATGTCCCGGGGTAGTCGGCCGCCGGCCACACAGACCCCGAACGTTTGAGGACGTATCCCCGGTGGACCAGAACGACATGGGCGCTGACCTCGCGAAGGTGCTCATCAGCAAGGACGAGATCGACGCCAAGCTCCTGGAGCTGGCCGAGCGCATCGACCGGGACTACGCAGGCAAGGACCTGCTGATCGTCGGCGTCCTCAAGGGGGCTGTGATGGTCATGGCCGACCTCGCCCGGGCCCTGCACTCGCAGGTCACCATGGACTGGATGGCGGTGTCCTCCTACGGCATGGGCACCAAGTCCTCCGGCGTGGTCCGCATCCTGAAGGACCTGGACACCGACATCGCCGGCCGGGACGTCCTGATCGTCGAGGACATCATCGACTCCGGTCTGACCCTGTCCTGGCTGCTGGGCAACCTGAGCTCGCGCGGCCCGGCCTCGCTGGAGGTCTGCGCCCTGCTGCGCAAGCCGGACGCGGCCAAGGTCGAGATCGACGTGAAGTACGTCGGTTTCGACATTCCGAACGAGTTCGTGGTCGGCTACGGCCTGGACTACGCGGAGAAGCTGCGTAACCTGCCCTTCATCGGGACGCTCGCTCCGCACGTCTACGGGGGCTGAGGACTCCGTTCGGGCTACGGATGGGAACAGGAGCCGGTTCCCGCCCGTTGGACCGGGGGGACCAAGAACGACGGCCGTGTCGCTGCGCTCCCGCCATGCGCGGGTGTGACTGCGGTACGGTCCATTAAAACCGCTCTTCACATGAGCACCGACCAGGATGCGCCGGCGGCACCCAGCCCGCGGCGCCGTTGAGTGGCAGGAGGGACGGGGCGGCAACGCCCCGCATGGATGGACGTCAAGCGATACTTCCGTGCGCCGATCATGTGGATCGTGCTGGCCGTCCTCGCCGTCATCGTCTTGATGCAGGTCGTTTCGGATTCGAACGGCTACAAGACGGTGGACACCGGGCAGGTCGTCGCGGCGATCGACGCCAAGCAGGTCAAGTCGGCGCAGATCACTACTGGTGACTCGAACACCATCAAGATCCAGCTGAAGGACGGCGCCACGCTGTCCAACGCCGGTACCGGCAAGACGCCGTCCGGCAGCAAGTTCCAGGCCTCGTACATCGGCGACCAGGGTGTTGCGATCGCCGACAAGCTCCAGGCCCAGATCAACGACAACGACCAGAGCACGCTCGCCGAGGGCTACACCATCAGCCCCGAGAAGCAGAGCACCTTCGTCAGCCTGCTGCTGTCGATGCTCCCGATCGTCATCATCGTCCTGGTCTTCCTGTTCCTGATGAATCAGATGCAGGGCGGCGGCTCCCGGGTCATGCAGTTCGGCAAGTCCAAGGCCAAGCTGCTCACCAAGGACACCCCGAAGACGACCTTCGCGGACGTCGCGGGCGCCGACGAGGCGGTCGAGGAGCTCCACGAGATCAAGGAGTTCCTCCAGGAGCCGGCCAAGTTCCAGGCCGTCGGCGCCAAGATCCCCAAGGGTGTGCTGCTCTACGGCCCGCCCGGTACCGGCAAGACCCTGCTGGCGCGTGCCGTCGCGGGCGAGGCCGGGGTGCCGTTCTACTCGATCTCCGGCTCGGACTTCGTCGAGATGTTCGTGGGTGTCGGCGCCAGCCGCGTCCGCGACCTCTTCGAGCAGGCCAAGGCGAACGCCCCGGCGATCGTCTTCGTCGACGAGATCGACGCCGTCGGCCGGCACCGCGGTGCGGGCCTGGGCGGCGGCCACGACGAGCGCGAGCAGACCCTCAACCAGCTGCTGGTCGAGATGGACGGCTTCGACGTCAAGGGTGGCGTGATCCTGATCGCGGCCACCAACCGCCCCGACATCCTGGACCCGGCGCTGCTGCGCCCGGGCCGCTTCGACCGCCAGATCTCGGTCGAGCGCCCCGACCTCCAGGGCCGGCTGGACATCCTCAAGGTGCACCAGAAGGGCAAGCCGATCGCGCCCGACGTCGACCTCTCGGCCGTCGCCAAGCGCACCCCCGGCTTCACCGGCGCGGACCTGTCGAACGTCCTCAACGAGGCCGCTCTGCTGACGGCCCGTTCGGACAAGAAGCTGATCGACAACGGCATCCTGGACGAGGCGATCGACCGCGTCGTGGCCGGTCCGCAGAAGCGCACTCGGATCATGTCCGAGCGGGAGAAGAAGATCACCGCGTACCACGAGGGCGGCCACGCCCTGGTGGCGGCGGCGTGCCCCAACAGCGACCCGGTGCACAAGATCACAATCCTCTCGCGCGGCCGGGCCCTCGGCTACACCATGGTGCTGCCGGACGAGGACAAGTACTCCACCACCCGCAACGAGATGCTCGACCAGCTGGCCTACATGCTGGGCGGGCGCGCGGCGGAGGAGCTGGTCTTCCACGACCCGACCACCGGTGCGTCGAACGACATCGAGAAGGCCACCGCCACCGCCCGGGCCATGGTGACCCAGTACGGCATGACCGAGCGGCTCGGCGCCATCAAGTTCGGCTCGGACAACGCGGAGCCGTTCCTGGGCCGTGAGATGGGCCACCAGCGCGACTACTCGGAAGAGGTCGCCGGGCTGGTGGACGAAGAGGTCAAGAAGCTCATCGAGAACGCGCACAACGAGGCCTGGGAGATCCTGGTCGAGAACCGCGACGTGCTCGACAACCTGGTTCTGGAGCTCCTGGAGAAGGAGACCCTGAACAAGGAGCAGATCGCGGAGATCTTCGCCACGATCGTCCGGCGCCCGGCCCGGCCGGCCTGGACGGGCTCGTCCCGTCGCACGCCGTCCACCCGGCCTCCGGTGCAGTCCCCGAAGGAGCTGGCGCTCACCAACGGCGCCGCCGCGATCGACACCGCCCCGGTGGACATCGTGAAGCTCCCGCCGCTGCCGAGCGCGGAGCCGCCCGCCGAGGGCTGATCCCGCGCACCGTACGGAATGGATGCCGCGTCACCGGGGTTTGTACCCTGGAGACGCGGCATCCGTGCTGTTCAGCAAAGTCGTCCCAAGTAAGCGAGGCCCGCATGATCGACCCGGTGACGCTCGACGGTCCACCCACCGTCGGGACCTTCGACCAGAAGCGGGCCGAGAACGCCATCCGCGAGCTGTTGCTCGCCGTGGGTGAGGACCCGGACCGCGAGGGGCTGCTGGAGACCCCGGCCCGGGTCGCGCGCGCCTACAAGGAGATATTCGCGGGCCTCTGGCAGGAGCCCGAGGACGTCCTCACCACCACCTTCGACCTCGGGCACGACGAGATGGTGCTCGTGAAGGACATCGAGCTGACGTCCGTCTGCGAGCACCACCTGGTGCCGTTCCGCGGCGTGGCGCACGTCGGGTACATCCCGTCCGCCAGCGGCAAGATCACCGGCCTGTCCAAGCTGGCCCGGCTGGTCGACGTCTACGCTCGCCGCCCCCAGGTGCAGGAGCGGCTGACCAGCCAGGTGGCCGACGCGCTGATGCGGATCCTGGAGCCGCGCGGGGCGATCGTCGTGGTCGAGTGCGAGCACATGTGCATGTCGATGCGCGGCATCCGCAAGCCCGGCGCCAAGACCATCACCTCGTGCGTCCGCGGCCAGCTGCGCGACCCGGCGACCCGGGCCGAGGCGATGAGCCTCATCATCGGCCGATAGCGCAACGGCCGGCCGGTCCCTCGGACCGGCCGGCCGTCGCCTGCCCGCGCCACCTGCCCGCGTCAGCCGAGCCGCTCGCCGATCCACTCCAGCGAGGACGGCAGCTCACGGGTCCAGCTGTCGAAGTTGTGGCCGCCGTCGTCCAGGTAGAGCGAGTCGACCTTGAACTGCGGGTTGGCCGCGGCGACCTGCTGGGCGTGGCCGACGAACTGGAGGGTCTGCGCGAAGTCGCCCTCCTTGCGGGAGGAGACCACCAGCAGCGAGAGGGCGGGGGCCGGGAGGTTCGTCAGCCGCCAGTCGAGGTCGCTCTGCTGCGCCAGGACGGCGTCGCCGGCGAACAGGTCGCCGCCGGTGAACTGGTCCTCCTTGACCTTGTACTCGCTGTGCAGGCCCACCCCGCTGCCGTAGACGTTCGGGAAGCGCATCGCCAGCCGCAGCGCGCAGCTGCCCCCGGTCGAGTAGCCGAAGACGGACCAGGAGGCGGCCGAGCGGCCGGTCCGGTAGGCGGTGCGGAGCGCCTCCGGCAGGTCCTTGGTGAACCAGGTCTCGGCGCGCGGGCCGCCGGGGACGTCCACGCACTCGGTGTCGCGCGGTGGGGCGACCGTCGGGCGGGCCATGACCACGATGGTCGGCGGCATCTTGCCGGACTTCTGCAGCTCGCCCGCGGTGCGCAGGACGGGCAGCTCCTTGATCAGGTTGAGCGTGGTGCCGGGGAAGCCGGAGATGGCGACCAGGACGGGGAAGCGGACCAGGGCGAACTTCGGGTCGAAGTACTCGGGCGGCAGGTAGACGAACAGCTGGTCGGACAGCCCGGTCTCCTTGCCGGTGACCCGGACCGATTCGACCTTGCCGGTCTCCTCGGGCGGGCCCTTGGGCAGGTCGGTGACGGTCTCCAGACCGCCCTCGGTGGTCGGCTGGACCGGCGTGTCCGAGGCCGAGGTGCCGCCCTTGTGGTTCTCGTTGCTGGTCAGCGCGAGCTTGGTGCTGCCGGGGCTGAGCAGGTCGTCCCACGAGGTGTAGAACCCGAAGGAGTTGTTCACCGCCAGCGCCAGCACGGCCACGACCGCGACTTGAGTGACGGTCAGCAGGCCGATCCGGCCGAGGACGGGCAGCGGGCGCTGGCGCGCCAGCCGCGGCCAGAGCCACAGGGTGGTGACGAGAGCCGCGGCGCCGAGTGCGAGCAGCGAGTTCACCAGTGCGTCGCTGGTCAGTTCCATGCAGTCGGCCTTCCGATGGGACACTGTCGGTGCACGCCTCATCGTCTGGCGGCCCGTCAGCTCCGGCCACCGCGACTAGGCTGTCCGGATGCCCGGGCGAGCTGGGAGGGCGGGGGGAGCTGCAGGCAACCGGCGCCCTAGAATGCGGCGTCCACCGTACGTACGGCGTACCGGAGGACCCTGCCGCGCCACGCGGCGGCAGGCCTTCGGCTCCGTCCCCGGCTCCACCGCAGCGCGCCCACGGCACCGGTTTACCGACCGTTTCCGGATCCTTGGTATGCGCATTGCCTGATGAAGGAAAAGGCATTGAAGGTCCATCACACGTGCTCCCCCGGAGTGACCGGACGGCGTCCCGCAGCCTCTACGCTGAGCTTCCATGAGCGTTCCCGTGTCCGTTGAGCCGAGCCCCGAGCAGCCGCGTCGTCGACGCGGCCTGCAGACGCTTCGCACCCAGGCGGCGGCCGTTCCGAGGGCCTGGCTGCCCCGCGCGGTCGGGTACGCCTGTCTGCTGATCGGCCTGGTCGACATCGCCAGCGCGGTGTTCCCCAAGCTCCGGCACTCCAAGATGCACACCTTCACCGGGCAGCTGCCCGGCGGCACCACCTCGCTGGCCGCGGTCGGGACGATGATGGTCGGCCTGCTGCTGGTGCTGCTCGCGCACGCGCTGCGCCGGCGCAAGCGGCGGGCCTGGCGGGCGGTGTGCGTGCTGCTGCCGGTCGGCGCCGCGCTGCACATCGTGCGCTGGCACCAGGTCGGCCCGGCCGTGGTCTCGCTGGCGGTCTTCGTGGTGATGCTGGTGCACCAGCGCGAGTTCTACGCCAAGGCCGACCCGCGCACCCGCTGGCGGGCGCTGGTCAACCTGATCGTGATGGGCGCCGTCAGCGTGCTGCTCGGCCTGCTGATCGTGAGCACCCGGACCAAGTACGAGATCGGCTACCCGGCCCTGCCCGAGCGCCTCCAGCACGTCGTGTACGGGCTGTTCGGCTTCGAGGGGCCGATCCGGTACAACAACGTCCGGATGTCCGACCTGGTCGCCTACCTGCTCGGCGGGCTGGGCCTGCTGACCGCCTTCACCACCGCCTACCTGGCGCTGCGCCCGGGCAAGCCCAAGCCGGAGCTGACCCCGGAGGACGAGGAGAAGGTCCGCGAGCTGCTCACCCGGCACGGCGAGCGCGACTCGCTCGGCTACTTCGCGCTGCGCCGAGACAAGAGCGTGCTGTTCTCGCCCACCGGCAAGGCCGCGATCTCCTACCGGGTGGTCTCCGGCGTGATGCTCGCCTCCGGCGACCCGGTCGGCGACGTCGAGGCCTGGCCGGGCGCGATCAAGGTGTTCATGGCCGAGGCCCGCGAGCACGCCTGGGTGCCGGCCGTGATGGGCTGCAGCGAGGTCGGCGGCGAGGTCTGGACCCGCGAGGCGGACCTGGACGCGCTGGAGCTGGGCGACGAGGCGATCGTCGACACCGCCACCTTCTCGCTCGCCGGCCGGGCCATGCGCAACGTCCGCCAGATGGTCAAGCGGATCGAGCGCAACGGCTACTCCTGCCAGGTGCGCCGGGTCCGCGACCTCAGCCAGGAGGAGAAGCACCGGATCGCCGACGCCGCCGCCCGCTGGCGCGGCACCGACACCGAGCGCGGCTTCTCGATGGCCCTCGGGCGCTTCGGCGACCCGCTGGACGACGACTGCGTGGTGGTCACCGCCCACAAGGCCCCGGAGGAGGGCGAGAGCGGCGACGACCTGAAGGCCGTGCTGCACTTCGTGCCCTGGGGGCCGGACGGCATCTCGCTGGAGCTGATGCGCCGCGACCGCGCGGCCGACCCGGGCCTGAACGAGCTGCTGATCGTCGCCGCCCTCCAGGCCGTGCCCGCGATGGGCGTGCGCCGGGTGTCGCTCAACTTCGCGATGTTCCGCTCGGCGCTGGCCCGCGGCGAGCGGATCGGCGCCGGCCCGGTGCTGCGGGCCTGGCGCGGACTGCTGGTGTTCCTCTCGCGCTGGTTCCAGATCGAATCGCTGTACAAGTTCAACGCCAAGTTCCAGCCCGAGTGGGAACCGCGCTTCCTGGTCTTCCCGAACACCCGGGACCTGCCGCGGATCGGCTTCGCCGCGATGCAGGCCGAGGCCTTCATCACCCTCGGCATGCCGCGCTTCGGCCGGCGGCGCCAGCGGGAGGGCCTGATGCCCACCCCGGGCGCCCGCGACGTCACCGAGGCCGCCTGAGGCACCGCCGCGACCAACGGGGCCCCCGCCGAGAATCCTCGGCGGGGGCCCCGTTCGATAATGGGCACATGAGCAACTCGCCGTCCTTCTCGCTGCCGGCCGGACTGCCGCGGCTCGACCGCTGCGCCGTGATGGGTGTGGTCAACGTCACGCCCGACTCCTTCTCGGACGGCGGCCTCTGGCACGACCCCGCCAAGGCGATCGCGCACGGGCTCGCCCTGCGCGCCCGCGGTGCGGACCTGGTGGACGTCGGGGGCGAGTCCACCCGGCCCGGCTCGCAGCGGGTGCCCGAGGAGGAGGAGCTGCGCCGGGTGCTGCCGGTGGTGCGCGAGCTCGTCGCCGCCGGGGTCGTGGTGTCGGTCGACACCATGCGGGCCTCCGTCGCCGAGCAGGCCGTGGCGGCCGGTGCCGCGCTCGTCAACGACGTCTCCGGCGGGCTCGCCGACCCGGCGATGGCACAGGTGGTCGCCGACACCGGCGCGCCCTTCGTGGTGATGCACTGGCGCGGCCAGTCCGCGGACATGGAGCGGCTGGCGGTCTACCGGGACGTGGTGGCGGACGTCGTCGCCGAGCTGGCCGTCCGGGTGGACGCGCTGCTGGCGGCCGGGGTCAAGGAGGACCAGCTGATCCTCGACCCGGGGCTCGGCTTCGCCAAGACCCCCGAGCACAACTGGGCGCTGCTCGGCCGGCTGGACGCGCTCACCGCGCTCGGCCGTCCCGTCCTCGTCGCCGCATCGCGCAAGCGGTTCCTGGGTACGCTGCTGGCCGACCCGCAATCCGGGGCGCTGCGCCCGGCCCGGGAGCGCGACGACGCGACCGCCGCGGTGTCGGTGCTGTCGGCCCAGGCCGGCGCCTGGGCGGTGCGGGTGCACGACGTGTCCGGCACGGCGGACGCCGTCCGGGTGGTCGCGGCCTGGCAGCACGCGGCCCGGCAAGGGGTGAGGGAGGGTCTGTGACAGGTGACGGCAGGCTGAGCGGCGGAACGGCCGGCCAGGCCCGCGAGGCGGACCTGGAGGCGGTGCTCGCGGCGAACCAGGCGCTCTACCAGGCACTGGAGGAGGGGGACCTGGAGGCGGTCGAGGACGCCTGGCTGGGGGCCGCGGACGCGGACGACAAGGGCGGCGTGGTGTGCGTGCACCCCGGCTGGCCGGTGCTGCGCGGGCGGGCGCAGGTGACCCGCTCGTACATGCTGATCATGATGAACACGGAGTACATCCAGTTCTTCCTGACCGATGTCGAGGCCGAGGTCCACGGAGATGTGGCCCTTGTCACGTGCACCGAGAACATCCTCTCCGGCGGCGAGGCGGAGGAGGAGGGGGAACTCGGTCCGCTGGTCGGCGGAAAGGTCGTATCCACGAATCTGTTCCGCCGTACCCCGGGCGGGTGGAAGCTCTGGTCGCACCACGGTTCACCCGTTCTGACCAGCGGCGACGACGAGGACGAGGACTGATTCGGGCGGCCTTCGGAAAACGCCGCCGGGAGGTCGCCCGGGAATTCCCGAGTGGTCACCGAACGTTCACGTCAATCGCCATTCCGGTGCGCGTGGCGACGGTTCGTGCCGGGTAGGACGGTCAGACGTTGTCAGCGCCCGCGGGTAGATTCGAAACGGAGTGGCGGGTGTGCTGCCCGCCTTCGCCCCGCCCGTCCATGCCATTCTCCGGGTGGGGCCCGTCCGACTGGGAGCAGTGATTCGTTTGCTGGACCGCGTCACCCTGCGGGGGCTGCGTGCCCGGGGCAACCACGGCGTCTTCGAGCGCGAGCGCATCGAGGGCCAGACCTTCGTGGTCGACCTCGTGCTGTACCTGGACACCCGCCCCGCCGCGTCCGGCGACGACCTCACCCGCACGGCGCACTACGGCCTCGTGGCCGAGGAGGTCACCGCGATCATCGCCGGGGAGCCGGTCGACCTGATCGAGACCCTGGCCCAGCGCATCGCCGACCAGTGCCTGAAGCACGAAGCGGTCGAGGAGGTCGAGGTGACCGTGCACAAGCCCGACGCCCCGATCACCGTGCCGTTCGACGACGTGACCGTGACCATTCACCGGGGCCGCGCATGACCGCCGCCGTGCGCCCCGTTCCAGTTGCAGAGGGATCTCGATGAGCACCAGCGACCCGACCGCCTCGCCGACCACGTTCGACCTGGAGAGCCGGGTGGACTCCGCCGACACCACACTGCACAGCCAGCACTGCGCGGTGATCGCACTCGGCAGCAACCTGGGCAACCGCCTGGACACCCTCCAGGGCGCCGTCGACGCGCTCGCCGACACCCCCGGGCTCAAGATCAAGGCCGTCTCCGCGGTCTACGAGACCGAGGCCGTCGGCGGCCCGGACGAACAGCCCAACTACTACAACGCGGTCGTCGTGCTGCGCACCTCGCTGCCGCCGCGCGACCTGCTGGAGCGCGGCAACGCGATCGAGGACGCCTTCGGGCGGGTCCGGACGGTGCACTGGGGTCCGCGGACCCTGGACGTCGACATCCTGGCCTACGAGGGCGTGCTCAGCGACGACCCGCAGCTGCTGCTGCCGCACCCGCGCTCGCACGAGCGGGCCTTCGTGCTCGCCCCCTGGCTGGACGCCCAGCCGGAGGCCGAGGTGCCCGGGCACGGGCAGGTCGGCGCACTGCTGGACGCGCTCGGCGGCCCGGGCGCGCAGGGCGTCCGGCGGCGGGACGACATCCGGCTGACGCTGCCGGAGTGACCGGCCGCGGCCCGGCGGCCCGGTGAGGACGGCCGGGGAACTCGACCGGGGGGCCCGGCCGTACGAGTAGGTGTCCGCCGTTCGCGAGGGTGCCCGCCCGGTCGGGCCCGGTACGGTGGCCTGGCGCCGCCGTGCCGGGCCACCGGGCGACGGCCGGCTCTGGTAACCCCGGGAAGGACCTCCTCCGAGTGAAGCTGCTTCGCCTCCGCCTGCTGGTCGGCATCACCGCTGCTACCACGGCGCTGTCCTGGGCCGGTGCCAAGCTCTGGGCCTCCCTGGACACGCTGCCGGCCGTGCCGGTCGCGGCGCCGGTGGTGCTGGCGGCGGTGGCGGTGGTCCTGTTGGCGACCGCCCTCTCGCTGCGGTCCCGGCTGAAGGCGGTGCGCGAGCGGCAGCCCGGCGCGAAGGGCGTCGACCCGCTGCTGGCGGCCCGGGCGGTGGTGCTGGGGCAGGCCAGCGCGCTGGTCTCGGCGGTGGTCACCGGCGTCTACGCGGGCGCGGGGATCTTCCTGCTGGGCGAGCTGGACGTGTCGGCGCGCAAGGACCAGGCCGTCACGGCCGGGCTCGCGGTGCTGGCGGGGGCCGCGGTGATCGCGGCGGCGCTCTGGTTGCAGCACGTGTGCAAGCTGCCGGAGAACCACGACGATCCGAGCGGCCCGGCGCCCTCGCCCCGCTGAACAGGTCCTTTTTCGTGATCTTGAGTGAAACGCCGGGCACGTGCGGTAAAACTTGCGGACTGTCAAGGGTGGAAGAGGACCCTGGGCTGACACGGCCCCAATTCGCACGCTAGTTTCTTGGCATGTCTCGCGGACGCCACCGTCATTCCTCCGTCCTCGGCCGGATCTTCCCCCCCACCGCCGCCGGCGTGCTGCTCGTCGCTGCGCTGGCCGCCCTGCTCTTCAGTCAGGACGCCGTCCTGGTGCGTTCGGTGGGCGTCGCGGCGGTCGTCGCGACGCTCGGCTTCGCGCTGCTGCTGCGGCAGCGGGACAAGGCGGCCCGGGCGGCCGCCGAGATGGCCGCGGCGCAGCGGCTGCGGGCCGAGGAGCGGTTCGAGGAGCAGCTGGCGGAGGCCGAGTACGCGGCTGAGGTCGCCGAGGAGCGGGCCACCCGGTTCGGGCGGCGGCTGACGGCGGAGAAGTCGCGGCTGGCGAAGGCCGAGACCGAGATCGCCCGGCTGCTGCGGGAGCGGGCCGTGGCGGTGGCCGAGCAGGCGCTCAAGGAGGCCGAGGCGGCCCAGCGGGCGCTCGCCGCGAGCCGCCCCAAGTACCCGGCCAGCCCGGCCGCGTTCGTCCGTGCCGCGTCCGTGCTGCGGGTGCTGGAGCGGCGGGCGGCGGAGCAGGAGGCGCGGCGGGAGCGGACCGCGGGCTCGGCGGTCGCGCTGCGGGCGCGTACGGCGCCGGCCGCTGCGGCCCAGGCGCCCGTGCCTGCCGTGGTGGCGCCCTCGGTGCCGGCGCCGGTGGCCCCTGCGGTGCCGACTCCGGAGCAGGCTCCGGTGGCACAGGCACAGGCACAGGCACAGGCACAGGCACAGGACCAGACCCAGGCGTCGGTGCGGCCCGCGCCGGTGCGCCCGGCGCTGACCGCCACGGTCGGGCAGCTCGGCGGGACGCCGTCCGCTCCGGTCGCGGCGCCCGCGCCGGTGGAGCGGCAGCGGCCGCGGTCGGCGCAGCCCGGGGCGGTGCGCGGGCCGGGCTTCAGCTTCTTCGGCCGTGGTGCGGGCGCGGCCGTGCGGGCGGCGGCCCCGGCGCCCGCGGTGGGCAGCGTCGCCGAACTGGGCGAGCGCACGGACCTGGCCGACGTGGTGGGCGACGAGGCGGTGGCCGCGCAGGCGAAGGCCGAGGCGCAGGAGGCCCAGGAGGCTCGTGAGGTGCAGGAGGCCGTGGCCGGCTCGCAGGCGTCGCAGCCGGCGGCCGAGCCTGCGCCGGGCGCGCCCGCGGTGGTGGACCTGACCCCGGAGGACGAGACCGAGCTGATCCAGCTGCCGGAGCTGCGCGCCTCGCGTTAGGTCCGGATACGCGAAAGCGGCGCGGGACATCGGTGTGACCGATGTCC
>NZ_JBHXMU010000082.1:13287-36346 GCF_042720685.1 Kitasatospora sp. NPDC058492 | reverse complement strand
GGTGACCGTGGTGGTCACCGCCCCGCCGCCGGAACTGCCGGAACTACCTGAACTGCCGGAGGATCAGACCGCCGGGGCCGGGTAGGTCGGGAACTCGACGCCCGAGACGTACTGGACGACCCGGATGACCTGGCAGGAGTAGCCGAACTCGTTGTCGTACCACAGGTAGAGGATCGCGTTGTCGCCCTCGACCTTGGTGGCGCCGGCGTCGACGATCGAGGCGTGGCGCGAGCCGATGAAGTCGCTGGAGACCGCGTCGGGGGAGTCGATGAAGTCGATCTGACGCTTCAGCGGCGAGGTCAGCGAGACGTTGCGCAGGTAGTCGAGGACCTCCTCGCGGTTGGTCTCGCGGGCCAGCTGCAGGTTGAGGATGGCGATCGAGACGTCCGGCACGGGGACGCGGATCGAGCTGCCGGTGATCTTCGCCTGGAGGTCCGGGAGGGCCTTGGCGACGGCCGAGGCGGCGCCGGTCTCGGTGATCACCATGTTGAGCGGTGCCGAGCGGCCGCGACGGTCGGCCTTGTGGTAGTTGTCCAGCAGGTTCTGGTCGTTGGTGAACGAGTGGACGGTCTCCACGTGCCCGCGCAGCACGCCGTACTCGTCGTCCATCGCCTTCAGCGGCGGGACGATGGCGTTGGTGGTGCAGGAGGCGCAGGACAGGATCTGCTCGTCGGGCTTGATCGTGTCGTGGTTGACGCCGTGGACGATGTTCGGGACGTCGCCCTTGCCCGGCGCGGTCAGCACGACCTTGGCGATGCCGGGGCGCAGGTGCTTGGACAGGCCCTCCCGGTCGCGCCAGCGGCCGGTGTTGTCGATCAGGATGGCGTCCTTGATCCCGTACTCCGTGTAGTCGACCTTGGTCGGGTCGTCGGAGTAGATCACGGTGATCTCGTTGCCGTTGGCGATGATCTTGTTGTTCGCCTCGTCGACGGTGATCGTGCCCTGGAACTGGCCGTGGATCGAGTCCCGGCGCAGCAGCGAGGCGCGCTTGACCAGGTCGTCGCCGCCGCTGTCGCGCACGACGATGGCCTTCAGGCGCAGGCCGTTGCCGGAGGCCTTCTCGATCAGCAGGCGGGCGACCAGGCGGCCGATCCGGCCGAAGCCGTAGAGGACGACGTCGCGGGCGTCGCGGCGCTCCAGCTTGTTCTCGCCGGTGGCGCCGGAGACGGCCTGGGCGGTGAACTCCTCGACCGACAGGCCGTGGTCGTCGGCCCGGTAGGTCGCGGCGAGCATGCCGATGTCGATCTGCGAGGGGCCGAGGTCCAGGGTGGTCAGCGCACTCAGGAAGGGCATCGTCTCGGTGACCGAGAGCTCCTCGCCGGCTATCTGGCGGGCGAAGCGGTGCGTCTTCAGGATGCTGACCACCGACTTGTTCACCAGGGACCTGCTGTGCAGCAGGACGGTCACGTCCCGCTCGCGGTGCAGTCGCCCGATGATCGGGATCATCGACTCCGCGATCTCCTCGCGGTTCTTCCAGTCCGTGAACACGTCGTCGTTGACAGTCACAAGTCCATCTTTCGAGCTGAGGGTGTTGCGCACATGGTAGCTTCGCCCGCCCCCGCCCCTTCCGCCGGTCCCTCCCCCGCCCACTTCGCCCGAGCCCCCGACCTGCACTTTCGCCCGCTCACCCACCCCCAGAGGTGATCACCGCCACCCCGCGGCCCCGCTCGGACCTCACCGCGCGCCACCCGGGCCGACGGCCGTGGGTGGGAGCGCCAGGTCGGCGAGCAGGCCGTCCAGGACCAGCTCCTCCTCGATCCGGCGGCCGGCCGCGAGCAGTGACGCGCGCAGGGCCTGGTCCCAGGGAGTGTCCGTCGGGGTGCCGGTGAGGGCCGCGGTCGCGGGGTGCGTGTCGAGGGCGGTGCGGTAGTCGGCGGCGGTGTACCGCCACGGGGTCCAGGGGACGTGGGACAACAGCCGGGTGGCGATGCGCAGGCCGCCCCAGTCGAAGTCCCCGTGGTAGCGCAGCGTCCATCCGGTGTCGGCGTAGAGCCTCAGCAGGCGCAGGGCGGCCGTACTGGGCTGGCCCTGGACGCAGACCAGCGGTGCGCAGTCGGGGCCGAGTCGGTCCGCGGCCGCCAGGACGACGGCCGGGTTCTCGCACACGTACGCCGTGCCGCCGCGGGGCGGACGAGGGGCGTCGCGGACGAGTTGGCGGAGCGTCAGCACGGCGGGCTGGCCGACCGATCCGAGTGCGGCGAGGGCCCGTCCGGTGGCGGTGTCCCGGTCGCCGGGGAGGTTGAGGGCGATGACCTGCGACGAGAGCTCGTCGAGCAGGAGCCCCGCTGCCGCCCAGGTGTCGCGCCGCGCCTGGGCGCCGTCGCCGGGCGGAGTACCGGTGAGGGCCCGGACGGCGTCCAGCGTGAGGGTGGCCAACGGGCCTTGGTCGAGGGCGTGGGCGTCACCGGTGTGTCCGGCGGCGAAGGTGCTGAGCGAGCGCGGCGGCGATGCCGGCAGGTGCGGCAGCAGGCGGGCCAGGTCGGCGAGCAGCGGTGCGGCCTCCTCGGGGCCGCGGGCCAGCCGGCGGACGAGGCCGGTGGCGTGCAGGGAGGCGTACCAGTCGGCGAGTTGGGGGCGGGCGGCCACCACGGACGCGAGTGGGGCGAAGGCGTGCTCCCAGGCCAGGGCGAGCCGGTCGGCCGCTTCCTGTCGGGGTACGACCGGCCCGGTGAGCGCGACGACGGCGGCGGCCAGCCCGTCCGGGCTGGCGCCGCTGGCCCGCAGCACCCGGTCGACGGCGGCGAGGGACACGGAGAGCGAGCGCCCCGGACGCGGCGCGCGGCCCAACAGCCGGGTGACGGCGGCCCGTTCGGCGTCGGCCGCACCGGCCAGGGTGACCGTGCCGTCGAGTGGCCGGGCCGCCTCCATCCGGCGGCGCGCCCGGTCGAGCAGCCAGGTGAGTTCGGGTGCGCCGATCAGGCGCTGGAGCCGGGGCACGTCCATGGTCAGGAGAACACGCCTTCCTGCCGCTGGCCCGGCACCTCCGCGTCGGCCACGCGGGAGCGCCGGCGGCCGTCCCACTCCCAGCGGGTGACCAGGACGGCGGCGATCTCGTCGACCCGGGAGAGCTGGGCGATGGCCAGGCCCGGGACCTCCGGGTAGCAGCCCCATTCGCGCTCGGAGGTCATCACGACGTCCAGGTCGAAGGCGGTGAGCAGGCCGAGCGACTTGGCGCGGGAGTCGTCGTCCACCCCGGCGAACGCCTCGTCCAGGGTGACCAGGCGCGGCGCGTACGGGCTTCCGGCCGAGGCGTAGTGCGAGGAGGCGGCGGCGAACAGCGGGAGCGAGACGGAGAGCACCCGCTCGCCGCCGGAGGCCGGGCCGGTGGCGGACTGCCACTTGCCGTGCTGGTGGCGCTCGATGCCGAACTCGTGCCAGGAGCGGTAGTCCAGGGCCGCGGTGAGGTGCTCCAGCCAGGTCCCGGACGGGTTGTCGGTGCGGGCGCGCTCGATCTGCGCCTGGAGGAAGTCGCCGAGGGCGGCCCGATCGGCGGCGGTCCAGGCGTCGGAGGACTGGCGCAGGAGGCGGTCACGGGCGGCCGCCAGGCCGCCGGGAGCGTCGCGGGCGGGCCGCCACACCAGCCGGAGCAGCATCCCGGTGCTGGTCGGACGGTCCTTGAGCTCCCCGTTCATCCGCAGGACCTGGTGCTCGGCGGCGCTGACGAGTTCCTGAAGGGTGCCGGCCACCTCGGTGATCAGGTGGTTCTCCAGGATCTCCTGCTCCCGGGCGGAGAGCAGCCGTTGCCGGTCGGCGACCTCGGTGGCCAGGGCGGCGGCCAGCTCGGGGACGGAGCGTTCGCGGCCCTGGAAGACGATGTCGACGACCAGGCCCTCCTCCAGCATCCGGGCCGCCGCGCTGTGCCCGTGGCGGGCGAGGGCGTCGGAGAGTTCCTTGAGCTCTTCGGTGATCCGGCGCTGAACGCGTTCCCAGGCCGGGTCGGCGCCGTCGACGGATTCCAGTTCGCGCTCGACGGCCCGGGCCAGGCGGACGGCCGGCTCGGGGGCCCAGGAGTCGCCGGCGTGCTCCTCGGCGAGGTCTGGCAGGGCGACGACGAGCAACCCGGTGGCGGCGAAGCGGCGCAGCGCGTCGATCGCTTCGGCGCGGGTGCGGGCGGTGTCCTCGATCTCGATGCGGACCCGGGTCCGCAAGGCGTCGGCGGCGGCCTGGCGGCCGGTGGCGGCGTTCTGCTCCCGCCGGGTGGCGCGGTCGCCCTCCTCGCATCCCCGCAACGTCTCTGCCACGTCGGCGAGTTGGCGTTGCAGCTCGGCGACGGCGGCGCCGACGGTGGCGGCGAGCGTCTCGTGGCGCTCCCCCGCCGTGACGGCCTCCCGCGCCGCGTCGCGCGAGCGCTCGGCCAGCTCGGTGACGCGCTCGGCGGCCCGGCCGTGGTCGACGGCCTCGGCCGCCAGCGCGGTCCGGGCGGCGCGGGTCTCCCGCACGGCGGGCCAGAGTTCGGCCAGGGTCTCCCGGTAGGAGCCGAGGGCCTCGCGGGCCTGCCGCAGACCCGCACCGGTGACGGGAAGGCCGAGTTCCCCGGCCAGGTCGTGCAGTTCGGCGGTGGAGTGCTCGGCAGCGGCGGCGGCCTCGGCGGCGATCCGCTCGGACTCCCCGCGGCGCTCGGCGGCGCGCGCGTGCTCACGGTGGGCCGCCGTCGCCACGGCGTGCGCACCGCGCAGGGCGGCGTCGTCCGGCAGGGCCGCCTGCTCGGCCGCCAGGGTGCGGACGTCCGCCTCCACCCGCGCGGAGCGGTCCGCGAGGTCCGCCGACTGCTCCGCGAGTCGGGCGAGTTCCGTCTCGACGACGGCCGTCCTGGCTCGCCGGGCCTGCTCGCGGGCACCTTCGCCGAGGTACTCGGCGGCCGGTTTGGACCAGGCGCCGGCCAGCGAGCCGAGGCGGAACCGCCCGTCCAGGCCGATCCAGCTGCCGGCGTGGGGCAGTTCCTCGCCCACATGGAGCAGGCCGATGCCGGCGAGGAGCCGATCGACCAGTTCGTCGGGGAGAGCGGCCGCAGCCGGATCGGACCGGTCCACCGCCGGGCGCAGTACGGCGGTGAGCGAGGCGCCGTCCACCGGTGCGCCGACGGTGGCCAGGATGTCGCCGATGCCTGCCGCGGCCACCGTTCCGTCGGGAGCGACCCAGGCGTCCAGCAACCCCGAGGCCTCCAGGGCGGCTTCCAGTTCGGCGGCCTGAGCGGGCGCCAGGTCGTCGGCGACGTCGACCAGCTGCCACAGCGGCGCGCCCGGGCGGCCCTGTCGGGCCTCGCGCGAGCGGGTGTGCGGGGCCTGCGGACCGCGCCGGCCACCGCGCCGGAGTTCGGCGAGCTCGCCTTCCAGCCGGTCCCTGCTCTCGTCGACGTCCCGCTGCTGCGACTCCAACGCCGCCCGGAGTCGCGCGAGTTCGGCGCCGACGGTGGAGGCTGCCTGCTGCGCCGCCACCCGGGACGGGTCGGCGCCGGCCAACGTCCCGACCCACTGGTCCAGTTCGTCGAGCATTCCCCCGGGGTCGGCGGGGCGCAGCAGCCGGCATCCGGTGAGGTACGAGCGGACGGCCGCGAGGTAGTCCCGGCCCTCCCGCGCCGTGCTCTCCTCGGCCTCGGCCCGCAGCTCGGCCCGGTGGGCCAGTTCGCCGTCCGCGTCCTCCCGCCGACGGCGGGCCCGGTCCAGCTCCCGGATCGAGTCCTGGGCGGTCGCGAGGTGCTCCTCGACCAGCGCGATCGAGCGCTGGCGGCGGTCGGTGAACTCGGCGGCGTTGTGCTGCGCCGTCCCGGGGACCTCTCCCTCGACGAGGGGGCGGACAGCCCGCTCCGCGTGCTCCCGTTCCAGCCCGGCCGTGCTCGCCGCGGCCAGGGCCCGGTCCAGGACGACGCCCTGAGCACGCTCGGCGGCCTCCGCGCGGGACCGCGCACCGCCCAACCGGGCGGCGCACCGCGTCAGTTCCTCCTCGGCCCGCAGCCGGTCGGCCTCGGCGCGTTCGGCGTCCCGCGTGGTGCGCCCGGCCAGGGCGGCGGCCTGCTCCAGTTCGCGGGCGCTGCGCATCTCCGGACCGGCCCGCAGGGCCTCGTCCCTGGCCCGCAGACCGGTACGCCGGCGGTCCAGCTCCTCCAACCGGGTCTCGGCCTCGGCGAGTGCGGCGCCGGCCGCCTCGAAGTCCTGTTCGGCGGTGTTGAGTTCGGCCCGCAGCGCCTCGTAGCGGGAGTGCTGCGTGCGGGGGGCGCGGGCCTTGCGCCGGGCCGCCACCCGGGCGTAGCGGCGGTAGTGCTGGAGGAAGGAGCCCGCCGCGCGCTCGGCGGCGGCCATCACCGCCAGCTGCTCCTTCTCCTCGTCCAGCGAACGGAACGCCTCCGCGACGTCGGCGACCACGGCCTGGTCCATCGGCGGCAGCGACTCGGTCAGGGCCCGGGAGAGCGTCCTCTCGCTGGGCCGCTTCGACAGCTGCGGCTGGCGCAGCTGTACCAGCAGGTCGACCAGGGCCGCGTACCGCTGCTCGCCGAGGCCGAACAGCGCCTCGTCCACCGCGCGCCGGTACGCCCGCGCCGAGTCGTACAGCAGGCCCCGGCCGTCCAACGCCTCGGCCAGCCGGTCACGGCCGATCGCGGCGCCGGTCGAATCCACCAGCCGCAGCTCCGGACCGATCCGCCGGTCGGTGACGAAGTACCAGTGGCGGGCGATGCCCCGGCCGCTGACCGCCTTGAGTCCGCAGCCGAGCGTGGTGTAGTGCGCGGTGCCGTCCTGGTCCAGGCGGCCGAACTCGACCCAGGTGTAACCGAGCCGCTCGGGGTGCGGGTGCTCGCCGCCGAGCAGCAGGTTCCACTCCATCCGCTTCTTCGGGTCGGCGTCCGGCTCCACCCGGTGCGGGGAGAGGTCGCCGTCCAGCAGGAAGGGCAGGGTCAGGGCGAGCACCTTGGACTTGCCGGTGCCGTTGTTGCCGCGGAAGAGCAGTCGGCCGTCGCGGAAGTGGAACTCCTCGACGTCGTAGTAGAAGAGGTCGACCAGCCCGACCCTCAGCGGCTGCCAGCGCGTACGGGTGGGCAGGGGCAGGGGCAGCCGCGTCCTGGCGGTGGTGTTCATCGGGTCCTCGCGCCCTTCGTGCGGCCGGCAGCCGTCTTCGTGTTCTTCTTCGGGTTCTTCCGGGGCGCACTCTGGCCCGGTTCCAGCAGGACGGTCTCACCGACCCGGTAGCGGTCCAACGCCGGCCTCGGCCGCACCAGGGCGGCGCCGTCCGAGGCCACCGCGCGATCCAGCAGCCCGAGCGCGGTCAGCCGGTCCACGGCCTGCTCGGCCAACTCCACCTCGGCGCCGGGAGCGGTGGCGCTCCGCCGCCAGAACCCGGCGTGCTCCAGGGCCCAGCCGGCCACCTGCCGGTGCACGTCGGCCAGCGGGACGGTGCCGCCCCGTCCGGCGAGGTACTCGGCCACCAGCAGCGCCACGTGGCCGTCGGTGCCGGACTCCGGCATCCGCAGGTCCGTCAGATCGTCGTCCGGGTCCACCATCGCCAGGCCTTCCGCCCTCACCTCCGCGACCAGGCCGGTGAGTTCGGCGACGCGCCGGGTCAGCGCGCCGCGTTGGGAGGTGAGGTAGGCGCTCTCGCTCTCGGTCAGTCCGTCCAGGTAGAGCACCGGATCGTCCAGCAGCCGACGGGAGAGGGTGTGCCGCAGCGCCCGGTTGCGCAGTTCGTCGCTGTCCGGCAGCACTTCGGCGTTGAGTTCGGCGAGCCGCTCCTCGAAGCCGTCCGCGCGCACCGTGCTCGGGCCCCGCCGGGAGACGAGCAGGACGGCCAGCACCCGGCGGTCCACGTCGTACAGGGCGTCCCCGGCCGACTTCAGGAAGGCGTCCTCGTCGCCGGCCACCTTGGCGAGCACGCCCCATTCCAGCAACAGCCGGACCACCGCCACCAGATCGGTGCGCTGCTCCCGGTCGGCGAGGGTGAATTCCACCCCGGCCGCGTCGAGTGCGGGATCGGCCGCCGCGAGCACCACCTGCTCCGCCAAGCGGCCCAGCGCGATCTGCTGCTCGGCGCGTTCCAGCACCGCCAGGCACAGACAGACCAGGACGTAGCGGCGCCGCGAGAACGGCAGGCCGGTGCGCTGGTCGCGGGCCGGATGCGTGGGATCGTCGGGCCGGCCCGGAATGCGGCGCAACCGGACCACCTCCGAGTCCACCGACAGCGCCCAGCCGGTGTTCCGGTCGAACCAGGTGCGCAGCTCCGTCGCGTACTGCCGCACGAGGCGGAAGTCGTCGGCGTGGGACCCGCCCGCCCGCAGCAGCGGACGACGCAGCAGCGCCCGGGCGGCTCGACGGACCTCCGCGGAACGCTGCGCGGCGAGCACGTCGCCCAGGCGGTCGTCACTCACGGTCGTCACTCACGGTCGGCCCCCACGGGATCGTTCTCGTTCGCCAGGTCGATGATCTCGACCAGATGTTCCGGGCCCCACAGCACGCCGTCGAGGGTGCGGATCTCGGCGATCCCGCCGCCGCGCAGCCTCGTCAGCCTGATCTCCATCGTCCCGTCGTTGGTGGTGGCCGCGACCGAATCCGCGCCCGGACGCCAGGCGGACAACGCGTCGCCGAGGAGCAGCAGGAACAGCCGGAAGGCCTCCCGGTCCAGTTCGTCCAGCTCGCTGAGCCGCACCTCGCCCCGGGTGGCCAGCCGGGCCCGGACCGCCGCCGTCTGCTCGGCCTGCTTGCGGGCCAGCTCGGCCAGGTACGCCTTCGCCTCGCCACGGTCCTGCACGGACCGCGACCGGCCGCGCCGCTCGTACGAACCGGTGCGGCGCAACTGCGGACTGATCCGCACGCCCGCCGCGTCGTACCAGGACGCAGAGGCGGGCACCGGCTCGGTGTCCCGTTCGGCCAGCGATTCCTGATCGATCGTCAGATGCCTCGCCGAGTACAGTCCGAACGCCGAGCGCCACAGCCGGTGCCGGGAGTCGTCGTCGGGCGCCTCGGCGAACCACCGGGCGAGTTCGCGGAAGTCCGCCGAGCGATCCGATCGGCCCGCCCTGCGCTCGTTCAACGCCTGGACCACGCTGAGCAGTTGGGGAATCGCCTGGCGGGCGGCGGAGCGCAGCAGCTTGGCCTGCGAACTGCGGCCCGGCACGCTGAGGAACCAGGCCCGCAATCCGTCCCAGCGGCCGGTCCAGCGCCGCTCCCCCGCCGCCAGCGCCTCGGCGGCCAGGTCCGGAGCGGCGTCGGCGGCCTCACGCTCGACGGCCAGGCGCAGCAGCGGCCCGATCCGCCCGTCCTGGGACGCGCCGAGGTGCTCCAGCAGCCCCGCGATCTCGGCGCCCCGGGTCACCAGGTCCTCGATGAACCGCTCCAGGTAGTCGATCAACCGCTGTTTGTAGGCGAGGAACACCTCGACCTCGGCCTCGTGCAGGTCGACCGTCCGCTGGAGCGAGCTCATGAACGCGCGGGCGTTCTCGGCCAGCCCCGAGAAGCGGTCCACCAGGGCGAGGAGCGCGAGGTGCGTCACCGCCGGGTCCGGTTCGTCCCGGTCGGCCAGCGCCAACAGCGCCCGCAGGTGCACGGCGATGTCGGCGAGGGCGACCGCCTGCAACTCGCCCCGCCGGCCGAGCGCCGCGTCGTACGCCGCCAGCGCCTCCTCCGCGGCCTCTCCCGCGCGGGTGAGCTGGTAGATGTACCGGGAGCGGTAGAAGTCCTCCAGGGCCGTGACCCGGCCGGTGTCGGGATCGGGCCGCAGGTTCCCCCACTTGGCCAGTCGTTCCAGCGCGGTGGCCACCGCCTCCACCGACGGTCGCCCCTCCGGCGGGAGGCCCAGGTGGACGTCCTCCGGGCGCAGGTGGACGGTGAACTCCTGCTTGGCCCGGACGAACACCCCCATCACCTGCCGGTAGAGCTCGCGGCCCTCGGTGGCGAGATGCGCGAACGGCCGGTATCGCTCGTCGGCTCGGTCGGTGTCGCCGACCCGCGGGCCCGCACTCGGGTCGTCGACGCTGGTCATGGGCGTCATTGTGCCGGACGGCCGTACCCGCCCGAACCGATTCGGCGGATCCGGGCACATCCGGCGGCCGGATTTGCCGGGGGTGCGGGGTGGTGGGGTAATGGAAGCGACCCGTGCTTGAGCGTTCCGCGAACGACCCGGGAGCAGCCATGACAGACGGTCCCGAGCCCATCAGTGCCGAGGCCCTGCGTGCCGTGCAGGAGGAGCTGGCCGAGCTGCGCGCCGAGCGGGCGAAAGTGGTGGGGACGCTGCGCGGGGAGGACGTGGGCGACCGGGCGGACGCGGCGGACGAGTTGCAGCGGGCCGACGACGTCGCCCGGCTGGACGAGCGGATCGCCGAGCTGGAGGCCCGGGTCCGCGAGGGGGCCGCCGCCGGGCCGCCGTCCACGGAGGTGGTGGGGGTGGGCTCCACGGTCACCGTGCGGTTCGCGGACGGGGTGGAGGAGACCGTCGAGGTGGCGGAGCTCGCCGAGGTGCGGGAGGAGACCCTGGTGACCGCCGACAGCCCGCTCGGGCGGGCGCTGCTCGGGCGGCACGCCGGGGAGACCGTGAACTACGAGGCGCCGAACGGCGCGGCGAGCGCGGTCGTGCTGTCGGTCGGCGGACGGCGGGCTTCGTGAGCTCCCCCGACGACCGCGCGCAGGACGCCCCCCAGCAGGACCCCACGCAGAACCACGCCGCCCAGGACGAGCCGGCCGTGGGCCCCGACCCCGTCGGGCCGCCGCGGTTCGCGCCGTACCACCACCCGGCCGCCGGCTGGGGTGCCGCGAAGAGCGTGACCCGCTTCCTGGTCAAGGAGGGCGCGTACGTGGACGGGCCCCGGGCGATCATGCGGATGAACCACGAGAGCGGCGGCTTCGACTGCCCAGGGTGCGCCTGGCCGGACGACACCAAGGGCCTGCACCTGGACATCTGCGAGAACGGCATCAAGCACGTCACCTGGGAGATGACCCGCAAGCGGGTCGGCCGCGACTTCTTCGCCGCCCACTCGGTGACCGAGCTGTCCGGGTGGAGCGACTTCGCACTGGAGGACCAGGGCCGCCTCACCGAGCCGATGGTGTACGACGCCGGCTCGGACCACTACGTCCCGATCAGCTGGAAGGACGCCTTCGAGCTCGTCGGCCGCACCCTGCGCGAGCTGGACGACCCGAACCGGGCCGCCTTCTACACCTCCGGCCGGCTCGGCAACGAGGCCACCTTCCTCTACCAGCTGATGGCCCGCGAACTGGGCACCAACAACCTGCCGGACTGCTCCAACATGTGCCACGAGGCCAGCGGACGCGCCCTCCAGGCCTCGCTGGGCACCGGGAAGGGCACGGTCGACCTCAAGGACTGGGAGGTCACCGACGCGCTGTTCATCATGGGCGTCAACGCCGCCTCCAACGCGCCCCGGATGCTCACCGCCCTCGCCGACGCGCACCGCCGCGGCGCGCAGATCGTGCACATCAACCCGCTGATCGAGGCGGCCGCCACCCGCACCATCGTCCCGCACGACTTCGTGGACATGGCACTGTTCAAGTCCACGAGGACCAGCACGCTGAACCTCCAGCCGCGCATCGGCGGCGACATGGCACTGGTGCGCGGCATGGCCAAGGCGATCCTGGAGCAGGCCACGGCCGACCCCCAGGCCCTGGACCGGCAGTTCATCGAGCGCCACACCACCGGGTTCGAGGCCTACCGCGCGCTGTGCGGGGCCACGCCCTGGGAGGAGATCGAGCGACAGAGCGGGCTCGGCCGGGCCGAGGTCCTCAAGGCCGCCCGGGTCTACCGCGACGCCGACCGCTCCATCGTCAGCTGGTGCCTGGGCGTCACCCAGCACGAGCACGGCGTGGACACCGTGCGGGAGATCGTCAACCTCCTGCTGCTGCGCGGCAACCTGGGCCGCGAGGGCGCCGGCCCGTCGCCGGTGCGCGGGCACAGCAACGTCCAGGGCAACCGCACCTGCGGCATCGACCACCGCCCCTCACCCGAGTTCCTGGACCGCCTCGCCGAGGCCTGCGGGATCGACCCGCCGCGCGCGCACGGCCTGGACACCGTCTCCGCCGTCGAGGCGATGCGGCGCGGCGAGGTGACGGTCTTCGTCGCCATGGGCGGCAACTTCGCGCTCGCCGCGCCCGACACGCCCTACACCTACGAGGCGCTGCGCGGCTGCGAGTTGACCGTCCAGGTGAGCACCAAGCTGAACCGCAGCCACCTGGTGCACGGCCGCCGGGCGCTGATCCTGCCGTGCCTGGGCCGCACCGAGAAGGACCACCAGCGCGGCGGGGTGCAGAGCACCTCGGTCGAGGACTCGATGAGCATGGTGCACCTGTCCGTCGGCATGAAGCGCCCGGCCTCCCCGCACCTGCTGTCCGAGCCCGCCATCGTCGCCGGGATGGCCCGCGCGGCGCTGCCGGACAGCGGGACACCGTGGGAGTGGTACATCGAGGACTACGACCGCATCCGCGACACCATGTCCCGGGCCCTGGACGGCTTCGAGGACTTCAACCGCCGGGTGCGGCTGCCCCTCGGGTTCCGGATCAAGCAGCCGGCCCGCGAACTGGTCTTCCTCACCCCCTCCGGGCGGGCCGAGTTCTCCACCGCCCCGCTTCCCGACGTCGTTCCCGCCCCGGGCACCCTGGCGCTGGGCACCATGCGCTCCCACGACCAGTGGAACACCACCATCTACTCCGACAACGACCGCTACCGGGGCGTGCGGAACCTGCGCACGCTGGTCTTCCTGAACACCGACGACATGCGCGAGCGCGGCATCGCCGAGCTCGACCCGGTCGACATCACCAGCACCGCGAAGGACGGCAGCACCCGCACGTTGAACGGCTATCTCGCGATCCCGTACGACATCCCGCGCGGCTGCGCGGCGGGCTACATGCCCGAGATGAACGTGCTGTGCGCGATCGGCGACTACAGCACCCAGAGCGACCAGCCGATCATGAAGCACCTCAAGGTCACCGTCACCAAGGCGTAGGAGGCGTAGGGATCAGGCGCGGCGCCTACGCCGACGCCTACGTCTACTCCGACGGCTGCGGCGTCCAGCGGTGCAGGCCCTTGCGGTCGTAGTACCGGGTCATCCCGAAGCCGAAGGCCAGGGCGAGCACCACGCCGACCGCGATCATGGTCCAGCCCCGGGCCAGGCCCGCGTCCGCCCGGGCGTCGAAGAACAGGATCGCCCGGATGCCGTCGCTGAGCTGGCGCATCGGCTCGAAGACGCTGAGGAAGCGGTAGAAGCCGGGCACCGCCTGGAGCGGGATGGTCGCCCCCGAGGAGGGCAGCGCCAGCGCGATGAAGACGAACATGGACACCAGCTGCCCGATCCCGCCGAACGCCGCGTTGATCGCCTGGACCCCGAGGCCGACGGCGAGGCTGGCGCAGTAGGCGAAGACCCAGAGCAGCGCCTGGTGCGGGGCGTCCATGCCGAGGACGGTGACGGAGCAGAGCATCACCAGGGTGGTGGTGAGCAGCATGATGCCGGCCGTCATGACCATCTTCAGCAGCAGGGTCTGGGTGCGGGTGATCGGGACGGTCGGGCGCCGGGTGTGCCAGGGGCCGAGCTCGCTGTCGCTGTAGCCGAGCGCGGTGTCGACGCCGTTGTGGATGATGTTGCCGCCGATGAAGCCGGTCAGCACGGCCAGCAGGGTGTAGTAGAAGGCGCTCAGGCCGAGCCCGCTGTGGGTGCCGATCGGGTGGCCGACCCGGGTGGTGACGGCGAGCGGGTCGGCGAGCAGCAGCCGCGCGGTGGCGCTGGCGCCCGTGCCGGAGGCGGTGGGCGGCGCGGCGGCGGTCAGCTCCTTGCCGAGCGCCAGCGAGGCCTGGTGGGCGGCGGACTGGGTGATCTGGGAGGCCAGCGAGGAACCGAGGCTGCCGAGGCCGGGGTTGGTCAGCACCGTCAGGGTGGGCCGTTCGGTGGCCCGGCCGGTGGTCAGTGCCGCCACGTCGGCGGTGAACGCCTGCGGGACGAGCAGCGCGCCGTAGACCTTCCCGGTGGAGAGCTGGTCCATCGCCTCGGCCTGGTCGACCTGGCGCCAGTCGACGGTGCTGCCGGGCGTCCCGGCGACGATCTCCCGGGTGAGCCGCGCGCCCAGGCTCTCCGTCCGGCCCGGCGGCGGCGGGCCCTGATCCGCGTTCACCAGGGCGATCGGGAGCCGGTGCAGGTGCCCGGTCGGGTTGAGGATGCCGCCCATGTAGAGCAGCGAGAGCACCACGGCCAGCAGGCCGCACAGGATGCTCGGAACGAGCCACAGCTTCGCGTGGCGGGCGAGCACGAGGGCCCGCGCCTGCCGGGGACCGTCCTGGGAGCCTGCGGACGCCATGCCACCCCTCGGATTCGGGCGCAACCTGGTGCTGCTGCCGATGCGGTGGGAAGTCGTTCCGTGGCGGCTCGGCGGCAAAACCCCACGTCACCCGATCCGCCCCGCCGTGCTCCGGCCGGGGCCGCCGGGACAGGAGGTAAAGGTTCTACCAAGTACGCAAGTATCGGCCTCCGCGCGGTCTATGCTTCTGGAGGTTTGAAGAAGGCACCTCGTTCGGTGAGGCTTCTTCACGGACACAGGCCACTGATCCGACGACGTCGAGAGACGCCCAGGGTTAGGACAGATCTTCCCGACCTAAGGGTTGATCCGAAGTGGCTTCCGGCCCGACCGGGCTGGACACGCCGTGGAGTGCCAAAGCTCTGACGAGTTGGGGTGAACCGGCGGTCGCTTCGCGCGCCGGCGAACTCCTTGCCGCGTCGATCACACGCACCACGGGGTGCGTCGACCGGGAGGAGGCGAGAGACATGGATTGCAGTAGTCCGGGCCACAGTTGCCCCTGCCCCCGCTTGTCCTCGCACACTCCCGGCACGCGGTAACGACCCTCCCTGCGAACATCTCTGACGGCTCATCACCTCGACACCCGGCTTCGCCGTGCCCGAACGGGCCCGCACCGCCGGGTGGCGATGCGCCGCGCCCGTCCGCAGGGGGATCGCCGCCGTGCGCCCCCGATCGCCCCGCCTGCCCGGGGCCCACGGGAGGATCGTCATGACCACCAACACCACGCTCGACTCCAAGGTCCCCGCCCCGCGTTCAGCGGTACTGGACGACGCCCACGTCGGCGACATCAAGGGTGCGCTCGGCACCATCCGGCTCGACGACACCACCCCGCGCCACGGCCTGTCCGCAAGACTCAAGACCCTGCTGGCGATCGTCGGCCCCGGCCTGATCGTGATGGTCGGCGACAACGACGCGGGCGCCTTCTCGACGTACGGGCAGGCGGGGCAGAACTACGGCACCCAGCTGCTGTGGACGCTGCTGATGCTCATCCCAGTGCTGTACGTGAACCAGGAGATGGTGCTGCGCCTGGGCGCCGTCACCGGTGTCGGCCACGCCCGGCTCATCCTGGAGCGCTTCGGGAAGTTCTGGGGCGCGTTCAGCGTCATCGACCTGTTCCTGCTCAACGCGCTGACGCTGGTCACCGAGTTCATCGGCGTCACCCTGGCCGCCGGGTACCTGGGCCTGCCGAAGGTCGCCTCGGTGGTGCTGGCCGCCGTGATCATCATCGCCTCGGCGTTCACCGGCTCGTTCCAGCGCTTCGAACGCGTCGCCGTCACGCTGTGCGTGGGTTCGCTGCTGCTGGTGCCGATCTACTTCATGGTCCACCCGAAGACCTCGCAGATGGCACACGACTTCGTGGTGCCCAGCATGCCGGGCGGCTCGGGCCAGCTGGCGGCCGTGATGCTGGTGATCGTCTCCATCGTGGGCACCACCGTCGCCCCGTGGCAGCTGTTCTTCCAGCAGTCGTACGTCATCGACAAGCGGATCACGCCGCGGTTCATGAAGTACGAGAAGGTCGACCTGTGGATCGGGATCGCCATCGTCATCATCGGCGCCGCCGCGATGATGGGCTTCACCGCCGCGGCCTTCGCCGGCACCGACGGCTTCGGCCAGTTCTCGGATGCGGCCGCCGTCGCCAAGGGCCTTGAGGACAAGGCCGGGCACGTGGTGGGCGTGCTGTTCGCCATCGCGCTGCTGGACGCCTCGATCATCGGCGCCTTCGCCGTCTCCCTCTCCACCGCCTACGCCATCGGCGACGTGTTCGGCATCAGGCACTCGCTGCACCGGGGCGTCAAGGGCGCCAAGGGCTTCTACGCGATCTACGCCGGCCTGGTGGTCGCGGCGGCCGCGATCACGCTGCTGTCCACCGGCTACACCCAGGGCCTGATGACGCAGTTCGTCCAGGTGCTGGCCGGTGTGCTGCTGCCCTCGGCGACGGTGTTCCTGCTGCTGCTCTGCAACGACAAGGCCGTCCTGGGGCCCTGGGTCAACGGGCCCAAGACCAACGCCTTCACCTCCGCCGTGGTCGGCGTGCTGGTGATGCTGTCGCTGATCCTGACCGCCGCCGTGGTCTGGCCCGACATCAGCTCGCAGGCGATCCTGTGGATCATGGCCGGCTGCGGCGTGGCCGCCGTGCTGGTCGCCGGGTACTTCTTCACCTTCGGCCGCACCGCCACCAAGGAGGACCCCGTCGACCGCACCGGCCGCGAGGAATGGCGGATGCCCCCGCTGGAGACCCTCGGCAAGCCGGTCATGTCCACCGCCCGCAAGGTCGGCATGGGCGCCCTGCGCGCCTACCTCCTGGTCGCGATGGTGATGGTCATCATCAAGATCGTCCAGACCGCGCTCAACCACTGAGCCGCCGCCGGGGCGGCGCCCGACAGTACCGCCGCCCCGGCCCCGACCCGGAAACCTCGACCGCCCCGCACCCGGGGAAGGAAGGAAGTACGGCCATGCGCACCGCCCCTCACCACCACTGCCCGCGCGTCCGCCTCGCCCTGCACGACGGCGTCGAGAGGAACTACCGCCTCGACGACCCCGGCGTCTGCCCGCACTCCGGCACGCCCAACACCCGGGCCTGCGCGTACGAGCCGCGCGTGCACCTGGCCTACCTGCTGGCCCGCCAAGGCCACCGCCCGGACTGGCTCGCCGACTTCGCGGACCTCCCGCCGGCCGCCGCGCGCCGCCTCAGCCGCGCCGCCGCCCGCCACCGGCCGCACGGCTGACGCCCCGCCGACCGCACCACCCGCGCCCTCGCGCACCCCTCCACCCGCTGTCCTGTCACGGAGGTGACCTGCCATGTCCATCGTCGCCGCGTTCCACCACTCCCTCCCGTCCGCCGGCCGCGGCCGCCTGCGCGCCGCGCTCGCCGCCGTGGGCCGACGCCTGGCGGAGAGCCCGCTGGACAGCCCCGTCCTGCACGCCGTCACGGCCCAGGCCCCGGCACCGGCCGCCGCCTCCGCCGACCGCCCCGCCCGACTGCGGGCCAGCTGGCGGACCGTCACGGCCCCGGACGGCACCGCCCGGCTGGAAGCCTCCTGGCACCCCTGGCACCCCGCCCGCTGACCACCCGTACCGATGCGTACAGATCCGCACCGACCCCGCACCGAATCCGCACCGACCCGCCGAAGGAGCATCCGCCATGGCCGTGCGCTACCCCAGGCTCGAAGCCATCTTCTCGGACCACACCGCCGCCGCCCCGCCCCGGCGGCCGCGCCCCGCCCCGGCCCCCCGTCGACCCGGACACCGGCCTGGTGGTGGACCCCGAACAGCGCACCGTCACCGTCGACGGGCATCAACTGGCACTCCCCTACCTGGAGTTCGAGCTGCTCGCGCACCTGGTCGACAACCCGCTGCGGGTCCACTCCCGCCGCCAGCTGATGGAGACGGTCTGGGGCCGGCCGGACACCGGCGACACCCGCACCATCGCCACCCACATCGCCCGGATCCGCCGCAAGCTCGGCCCCGGCCACCGGGAGGCGATCGCCACCGTCCGCCAGATCGGCTACAAGTACGACCCCCGCCTGACCCGCGTCGCCTGACCGCCGTCCGGCCGCGCCGCCCGACTGCGCCGCCCGAGGCCCGATCGCCCGCCCCGGCGGCACCCCGCCGGCCAGCACCCCACCGAAGGAGGACACCGCCGTGACCAGAACCGCCCTGTTCCCCTGGACCAGCAGAGGGACGGCGCTGTGCGGCGTCCTGCTCCTCCTCACCCTCCAGGGGATCGCCGTCGGCGTCGCCCCGGGGCGGCTGCGGCTCTTCCTCTCCGGCGTACTCATCGGCGCCTCGGCGGCCGGACTGCTCCTCGCCCTGCTGCTCGCCCGCAGCGGGCGCGGCACCGCCCGACCCGCCGACCCCGGCGAGGACGACACCCAGTGGTTCAGCGCCCGCTCCCTGGACGGGTTCCCGATGGAGCAGGTCCGACCGCTGCTGCTGTCGCCCGGCGCCCCCGGCCTGAACCGGCTCTACACCGCCTGGGTGTTCGCCACCCACGGGCACGACCCCCAGTGGATCGCCCACCACCTCGACCTGTCCACCCCGACCGCCCGGCTGCTGGTCACCGCGGCCCGGCACCACACCGCTCCCGACAGGAGGCCGCAGTGATCACGGCCCTCGACCACGTCCAGCTCTCCGCACCCCCCGGCAGCGAGGCCCTGCTGCGGGCCTTCTACGGCGACGTCCTGCAGATGGCCGAGATCCCCAAGCCCCGGCCGCTGACCGAGGGCGGCGGCTGCTGGTTCGCCGCCGACGGCGGCCGGGTCCGGCTCTACCTCGGCATCGAGGAGCGCTTCCGCCCCAGCACCAAGGCCCACCCCGGCATCGCGGTCTCCGAGATCGACGACTTCGCCTCGCGGCTGTCCGAGCTCGGCGCGCTCGTGGTGTGGGACGAGAGCCTGCCGCCCCGGCGCCGCTTCTACACCACCGACCCCGTCGGCAACCTGTTGGAGTTCGTCGAAGCGGCCTGAGCCGGCGCGCGGGGGAACCCCGGATCCATTTGCCTACGGACGTACCGAAGGAGCAGACTGCCCGGGGCCCGCAGGACGGGCCGGGACGACACCGGACGACACCACCGGAGGAGGCGGCCATGGGCGAAGACCCTCCCAGTACGCGCCGCCGTACCGGCCGCCTCCCCCACGCCCGCCCGCGCGCCTGACGCGACGGCCCCGGGGGTGACGCGGCGTTCGTCCCGATCCCGCTGACGTCGCACGCACCTCTCCCGACCCGGGGCCCCGGGTGCGCGCCGGAGGTGCACCCCATGACCCTGCCGAAGCCGGCCCCGGGCGTCGCCCGGGGCTCCCTGCCGTCCCGGACGGCCGCCCGCCTGGCCCGGATGACCTGGGTGGACGCGCTCGTCGCGGCCGCCGTCCTGGTGCTGCTCTACCTCGCGCTGCGGGTCGGGCAGGGCACCACCGTCCGGTTCTCCACCGGCCGGAACGCGGCGGTCGACACCGACCCGGCCCGGCTGCCGTACGACGCGGCCCGCTCGCTGCTGCGGATGTTCGCCGCGCTCGCCGTGTCGGTGGTCTTCACCTTCGGCTACGCCTACGCCGCAGCCCGCAGCCGCCGGCTGGAGCGGGTCCTGATCCCGGCCCTGGACATCCTCCAGTCGGTGCCGGTGCTCGCCTTCCTGACCGTCGCGGTGACCGGCTTCCTCGCCCTGTTCCCCGGCTCCGTGCTGGGCCTGGAGTGCGCGGCGGTGTTCGCCATCTTCACCTCCCAGGCCTGGAACATGACCTTCGGCTTCTACTGCTCGCTGGTCTCGCTGCCGCCCGAACTCGACGAGCTGTCACGCTCGTTCCGCTTCACCAGGTGGATGCGGTTCTGGAAGGTCGAACTGCCCTCGGGCATGATCGGCCTGGTCTGGAACGGCATGCTGAGCTTCGGCGGCGGCTGGTTCTTCCTGGTCGCCTCCGAGGCGATCAGCGTCGACAACCAGCGCTACGCGCTGCCCGGGGTCGGCTCCTACGCGGGCGCCGCCATCGCCGCCGGCGACCTCGGCCGGGTCGGCTGGGCGATCGCCACCATGGCCGTCCTCGTGGTCGGCGTCAACCTGCTGTTCTGGCGCCCGCTCACCGCCTGGGCCGAACGCTTCAAGAACGAGCAGTCCGAGGCCACCGAGGTGCAGCGCTCCGTCGTGCTGGACCTGCTGCGCCGCTCGCACTGGCCCGGACTGCTCGGCCGGCTGCTGCGCCCGGGGTGGCGGGCGCTCTCCCGGGCCGGGCGCCTGCTGGGCACCGACGACCGCCCGCTGGCCGTCGACCCCGGGCGGCGGCGCGCCGGGGACGCCGCCTTCGCCGCCGTCGCCGGCGGCCTCGTGCTCTGGGGCCTGGTCGACCTCGGCCGCTACCTGCACGGCGCGACCGGCCTCGGCGTGTTCGGCGAACCGCTGCTGCTCGGCCTCGCCACGCTCGCCCGGGTCGTCGTCCTGGTGACCGTCGCCACCCTGGTCTGGGTGCCGGTCGGCGTGCGGATCGGCTTCTCCCCCCGGCTGACCCGGATCGCCCAGCCGCTGGTGCAGGTGCTCGCCAGCTTCCCGGCCAACTTCCTCTTCCCGCTGGTCGTCTGGCTGCTGCTGCGGACCGGGCTGTCGATCGACCTCGGCGGCGTCCTGCTGATGGCCCTCGGTGCCCAGTGGTACATCCTGTTCAACACCATCGCCGGCGCCATGGCCATCCCCACCGACCTGCGCGAGGCCATGGACGACCTCGGCGTGCGCGGCTGGCAGCGCTGGCGGCGGCTGATCATCCCCGGGATCTTCCCGGCCTACGTCACCGGCGGCCTCACCGCCTCCGGCGGCGCCTGGAACGCCTCCATCGTCTCCGAGGTCGTCACCTTCGGCGGCACCACGCTCACCGCCACCGGCCTCGGCGCGTACATCGCGCGGGCCACCGAGCGCGGCGACTACCCGCACCTGCTCGCCGGGGTGGCGGTGATGAGCCTGTACGTCGTCGCCCTCAACCGGCTGCTCTGGCGCCGCCTCTACCGCCTGGCCGAGCGCCGCTACTCGCTCTGACCCGCGCCCGCTCCCCGCCCCGGAGGTCCCCGCATGCGCTTCCCGTTCCCGCGCGCCGCCCGCCCCGCGCCGCCCGCCGCCGCCGCTGTGTTCTCTCCCTCCGAACCTTCCCCCGCCGACGGCGAGGTCCTGCTGGAGACCGTCGGCCTCACCAAGGCCTACGCCGGCGCCGACGGCGCGCTGCCCGTGCTGTCCGGCATCGACCTCACCGTCCGGGCCGGCGAGATCGTCGCCCTGCTCGGCCGCTCCGGCTCCGGCAAGTCCACCCTGCTGCGCTGCCTGTCCGGGCTGATCCCGCCCAGCTCCGGCACCGTCGCCTACCGCGGCACCCCGCTCACCGGCGCCAACCCGGGCACCGCCCTGGTGTTCCAGACCTTCGCGCTGCTGCCCTGGCTGACCGTCCGGCAGAACGTCGAACTCGGCCTGGAGGCCCGCGGCGTGCCGCCCCGGGAGCGCGCCGAGGCCGCTGTCCAGGCCATCGACCTGATCGGCCTGGCCGGCTTCGAGTCCGCCTACCCCAAGGAGCTCTCCGGCGGCATGCGCCAGCGCGTCGGCTTCGCCCGCGCCCTGGTCGTCGAACCGGACGTGCTGATGATGGACGAGCCCTTCTCCGCGCTGGACGTCCTCACCGCCGAGAACCTGCGCGGCGAGCTGCTGGAACTGTGGGAGTCCGGCCAGTTCCCCACCCGCGCCGTCGTCCTGGTCACCCACAACATCGAGGAGGCGGTCCTGATGGCCGACCGCATCGTCGTCCTCGGCTCCCGCCCGTACGGCACCATCCGGGAGACCGTCGAGGTCGACCTCGACCGGCCCCGCGACCGCGACGCCGTCGCCTTCGACGAACTCGTCGACCGGGTCTACCGGATCATGACCGGACGCCCCAAGGAGACCCGGCTGCCCGGCCGCGCCGACGGCGCCCGGCCCGACCGGCGCACCGTCGCCAACACCCCGCTGCCCACGGCCAGCGTGGACGGCCTCGCCGGCCTCGCCGCGATGATCGCCCACCGCGGCGGCTGCTGCGACCTCGCCGACCTCGCCGACGAACTCGGCCTCGACATCGACGACATGCTCCCCCAGCTCGACGCCCTCGACCTGCTCGGCTTCGCCGAGATCCACGGCGACGACCTGCTGCTCACCGAGGCCGGCACCGCCTTCGCCGGAGCCGACGTCCAGGAGTCCCGGACCATCTTCGCCGGTGCCGCGGTGGACGTCCCGCTGGTCCGGCTGATCACCAACGGCCTGCGCGGCCGCCCCGGCGCCGCCGTGCACGCCGGCTTCTTCCGCGACCTGCTCGCCCACCACTACACCAGCGAACAGGTCGACCGGCAGTTGGAGACCGCCACCGACTGGGGCCGCTACGCCGGGCTGTTCGGCTACGACGCCGCCCTGCGGGAGTACCGGCTCGACGAGGAGACGGCCTGAAGCCCCGGAGTCAGGCCTGGCCGGTGGCCGGGCGGCGGCGGGCGGAGCGGACGGCGCGGGCGAACGGCTGCTCGGCCGTCGCGGCGTCCGGGCCGGTACCGCCGCCGTCGCCGCCGTCACCGCGCCCGGGCAGGTCGTTGGCGATCAGCGCCGCCTCCGTCAGCAGGCCGCGCACCTCGGCGGCGCGGTAGAAGATCCGGGTGCCCTCCCGGCGCGAGACGACCAGCCCGGCCGCCCGCAGCCTGGCCAGGTGCTGCGAGGTCGCCGCCACGTGCGCGCCCAGCAGCTCCGCCAGTTCGCTGACCGGCAGCTCCCGCCGGGTCAGCGCCCAGAGCAGCCGGTACCGGGACGGGTCGGCGACCGCCTTCAGCACCGCGACCGCCCGCTCCGCCGCGTCCGTGTCCCACGCCTCTTCCTGCGCACCCATGCCAGGGATCCTACCGAGCCGGTCCCGCCGCCCCGGCGGCGCCGAAGCCGGTGCCGTCCGGCCGGGCGCGGGCGTCGCCAACAGGCGTACCCAGCGGGCGTCGACACCGGGCGTCGATAGCGGGCCGATGGCCGGGGCTGCCAGGCTTCAGCCATCCTTTCAGCCGCTGCCGACCGGCCGCGCCGTCCAGGAGTTGGAGTCCGTACGAGATGATCGAGCACACCACGTTCCGTACCGCGGTCAGCGGATCGCACGAGCACAATCCCTGGGGCTGAGCGGCCTGGGTCCGCCTTCGGACGCCCGCCCGCCGGGCGGTGTCGGGGAGGACGGACCCGGCCGCCCGGGGGGGGGGGGGGGCCCACCCGGGCCGGGGGGGGGGGTGGGGGGGGGGAATCACGACCGCCGCCGCGAGCGGCGCCCCCAGCCCGGCCC
>NZ_JBHXMU010000082.1:0-13277 GCF_042720685.1 Kitasatospora sp. NPDC058492 | reverse complement strand
GGGGGTCCCCCTCCCCCCCCCCCCCCGCGGGGGCGTCGCGGGCAGCCCGCCCCCCGCCGGGGGGGGGGGGGGGGGCCCCCGGGGGGGGGGGGGGGGGGGGGGGGGGGGCCCATGCCGTCAGGCCGCGGCGAGGGCCGCCCTGACCGCGGCGCCGACCTGCTCGGTGGTGAGGGTGCCGCCGAGGTCCGGCGTGCAGGCGCCCTCGGCCACGGCCGTGCCGACGGCCAGCTGGATCGCCTTCGCCTCGGCGGCCCAGCCCAGGCGCTCCAGCATCAGCGCGGAGCTGAGGATGGCGCCGAAGGGGTTGCCGATGCCCTGGCCGGCGATGTCGGGCGCGCTGCCGTGCACCGGCTCGTAGAGGCCGAACCCGGTGTCCGGGTTGATGTTGGCCGAGGCCGCGTTGCCCAGGCCGCCGGCCAGCATGGCCGCCAGGTCGCTGAGGATGTCGCCGTACGAGTTGTTGGTGACGATCACGTCGAACTGCGACGGGTCGGAGATCAGCTTCATCGCGGCGGCGTCGACGTAGAGGTGGGTGGAGTCGATGGCGGGGTGCTTCGCGGCGGCCTCGCGGAACACCCGCTGCCACACCTGGCCGCCGTGCCGGACGGCGTTGGACTTGTCGACCATGCAGACGCCGCGCTCGGCGATCGAGTACGCGTACTCCATCACCCGCGAGACGCCCATGTAGGTGCTGACGTCCGCGTCGACGGCCATCTCGTGCACGGTGTTCCCGCGCAGCACTCCGCCGATGTCGGTGTAGAGGCCCTCGGTGTTCTCCCGGACGATCACGGCGTCGATGGCGCGGGTCCGGGCGTCGCGCAGCGGGCTCAGCCGCTCCTGGAGCAGGGTGGCCGGGCGGTGGTTGACGTACAGGTCGAGGTCGAAGCGCAGGCGCAGCAGGACGCCGCGGCCGTAGTCCGAGGTCTTCACCCGGGGGTCGCCGATGGCGCCGAAGAGCACCGAGTCGCTCGCCTTGATCCGCTCGAAGTCCTCGTCGGACAGGGAGACCCCGGTCCGCAGGTAGGTGTCGGCGTTGACGTGGTCGAGCACGTCGACCGCGAGGTCCAGGCCCAGCGACTCGATGGTCTCCAGGGCCTCCTTGGTCACCTCGGGGCCGATGCCGTCACCGGGGATGACGGTCACTGTCTTGGTCATGGGTCTCTCACCGTTTCTGGGGTGGGGCCGGCCGGTTGTGGGTCGGGTCGGCCTGGCCGGGGGCGTCGGGCAGGGTCACCGCCGCGCGGCCCTGGGAGCTGCGCCGGGGGGCGCGGTCGTCAGGAGGCCCGGCGCTGCTTCGCGGTGTCCGGGGAGGAGAAGGCGCCGCGGGTGATGCTGGTCATCCAGGCCGGGCGGCCCTGCTCGAAGGCGGCGATCGCGTCGGCCTTGCGCAGGGTGACGTCGATGTCGTCGAGGCCGTTGAGCAGCAGCCAGCGGGCGCGCTGGTCGGCCTCGAACTCCCAGGTCCCGAGGTCGGTGCCGACGGTCAGCTGCTCCAGGTCGACGGTGATCTCGAACTTCGGGTCGGCCTGGGCGCGTTCGGCGAGGTCGGCGACGACGGGCACCGGCAGGGCGACGGCCAGCAGGCCGTTCTTCAGCGCGTTGCGCAGGAAGATGTCGCCGAAGCTGGTGGCGATGACGGCCCGGAAGCCCCAGTCGCGCAGGGCCCACACGGCGTGCTCGCGGGAGCTGCCGGTGCCGAAGTTGTGGCCCGCCACCAGGACGCTCGCGTCCTGGTGCTCCGGCTGGTTCAGGACGAACCCGGGCTCCTTGCGCCAGTGCCCGAACAGGGTGTCGGCGTAGCCGGTCTTGGTCAGCCGCTTGCAGAACTCGGCCGGGATGATCTGGTCGGTGTCGACGTCGTCCCGGGACAGGGCCACGGCCTGTCCGGTGTGCGCCGTGAGCGGCTGCCTCATGCCTCTGCCCCCTGCTGGTCGGTCCGGCTGCGGTCGGTGGAACGGGTCGGACGGGTCGGGCGGGTGTGCCCGGCGGGCGCGGTCACAGCTCGGTCGGCGCGGCCAGGCGGCCGACCACGGCGGTGGCGGCGGCGACGACGGGCGAGACCAGGTGGGTGCGGGCGTGGGTGCCCTGCCGGCCCTCGTAGTTGCGGTTGGAGGTGGAGGCGACCCGCTGGATGCCCTGGAGGCGGTCGGCGTTGATGCCCATGCACATCGAGCAGCCGGAGAGCCGCCACTGCGCGCCCGCGTCGAGGAAGACCTGGTCCAGGCCCTCCTCCTCGGCCTGGGCCCGGACGGCCATCGAGCCGGGGACGACGAGCATGGTGATCCGGTCGGAGACCTTGCGGCCGCGCAGCACGTCGGCGGCGGCCCGCAGGTCCTCGATCCGGCCGTTGGTGCAGGAGCCGAGGAAGACCGTGTTGATCTCGACGTCCCGCAGGGCGACGTCCGGTTCGAGGCCCATGTACTCCAGGGCGCGGCGCGCGGCCTGCTGCTCGGCGGGGGTCGCGAAGGTCTCGGGCGCCGGCACCGCGGCGTCCAGCGGGACGGCCTGGCCGGGGTTGGTGCCCCAGGTGACGAAGGGCTTGAGCCCGGTGACGTCCAGTTCGACGACGCGGTCGAAGGCGGCGCCCTCGTCGGTGCGCAGGGACTGCCAGTAGCCGACGGCCTCGTCCCAGTCGGCCTCGGCGGCCGGGTCCCAGCGCTCGCGCAGGTAGGCGAGCGTGGTGTCGTCGGGGGCGATCAGGCCGGCGCGGGCGCCCGCCTCGATGCTCATGTTGCAGACCGTCATCCGCCCCTCCATGGAGAGGTTCTCGACGGCCTTGCCGCGGTACTCGATCGCGTAGCCGTTGGCGCCGTTGGCGCCGATGTGCGCGATCAGCGCGAGGATCAGGTCCTTCGGCGTGACGTCGGCCGGCGGCTCGCCGACGAACTCGACGGACATCGTCCGGGGGCGCTGGAGCGCCAGCGTCTGGGTGGCGAGCACGTGCTCGACGTCGCTGGTGCCGACGCCGAAGGCGAGCGCCCCGAAGGCGCCGTGCGTGGAGGTGTGGCTGTCGCCGCACACCACGGTCATGCCGGGGCGCACGAAGCCCAGTTCGGGCGCCACCACGTGCACGATGCCCTGCCGGTCGTCGCCGAGCGAGAACAGCTCGATCCCCTGCTCCTCGCAGTTCTCGCGCAGGCGCTCCAGCTGGGCGCTGCCCATCGCGTCCTTGACCAGCAGCGTGTTGGTGGGCACGTTGTGGTCTTCGAGGGCGAGCGCGAGGTCGGGCCGGCGGACCCGGCGGCCGGCCAGCTGGAGGCCGTCGAAGGCCTGCGGGGAACTCGCCTCGTGGAGCAGGTGCAGGTCGATGTAGAGCAGGTCGGGCTCGCCCGGTGCCTGGTCGACGACGTGGCTCTGCCAGACCTTCTCGATCAGGTTGCGCTCGGTGCCGCCCATCAGCTGGCCACCGCCATCTCGCTGGTGCGCTCCAGGCGCTCGGCGATGATCTCGCGCAGCTCGCCCAGTTCGATGCAGGTGCCGTCGGCGCGGCCCGCGATGTAGGTCTCGTAGATCTCGTCGAGCAGGTCGTGCTCGGCGCCGATTCCCATCTGGTCGAACAGGTTGCGGACCACATTGCGCCCGGAGTGCCGGCCGATGAGAATTCCGCGCTCGCGGCCGAAGCTGTGCGGCTCGACGTATTCGTAGGTCACCGGATTGCGCAGCATTCCGGCCTGGTGGATTCCGGCCTGGGTGGCGAAGGCGTTCTCCCCGAATATCGCCTTGTTGCGCGGCGTCGACATTCCGATGATCCGGGCCAGCAGCTGGTAGGCCTCGTAGAACTTCTCGGTGCGCAGCCGGCTGGTCAGGCCGAGCTGCTCGCCCTTGTAGAGCAGCACCGCGGCCAGCTCCTCCAGCGGGGTGTTGCCCGCACGCTCGCCGATGCCGGCGATGGTGGCCTGCACCTCGTCCGCGCCGGCCTCGACGCCGGCCAGGGCGTTGGCGAGGGAGAGCCCGAGGTCCTGGTGGCAGTGGGTGGACAGGATGATGTGGTCCGGGATCCAGGAGCGGACCCGCGCCACCTGGGCGCCGAACTCGGACGGGATCAGGCAGCCGGTGGTGTCGGCGAGCGCCACCGTGCTGGCGCCCTCCTCGATGCCGGCCTCGATCATCGGGCGCAGCAGGTCGTCGCTGCCCCGGCTGGCGTCCTCGATGCCGAGCGTGATGTCGGTGAAGCCCAGCTCGCGGGCGAACCGGATGCTGTCGATGATCTCGTGCAGGCCCTCGGCCCGGGTGAGGCCGCGCTTGTGCTCCAGGTGGACGTCGCTGCCGGTGGCCATGATCTGGACCTGGTGGCGCTCGACGCCGCCGGCCTGGGCGGCCAGCTCGATGTCCGCGCGGACGGCCCGGTTGAGGGTCGCCACCTTGGCGGTGGTGAGCGCGCCCGCGATCAGTCTGGTCGCCTCGAAGTCACGCGGTGAGGAGCTGGGGAAGCCGGCCTCGATGGTGTCGACGCCGGTGGCCTCGATGGCGAGGGCCAGCTCCAGTTTCTGGTCGGGGTTCATCGCGTTGCCCGGGGCCTGTTCGCCGTCGCGCAGTGTCGAGTCGAATACCCGGAGCCGCCGTGCGGTGGGGACGGATTTCGGAGACATGGATTTTCCGCCTCTTTCGGGAACGCCGCCGGACGGGCGACCGGACGGGAGGTCGCGGTGTGCGGCGGCGGAGGATTGTGGCTGGCAGCGGTGACTTTACTGGTCCGGAATCACTGTCCGTCAAGACTTTTCGAACAAATAATCATTCGATGGCGGGCCGATAGCGGGACCCCTGACAATAGGCTTGACGCGCCCTTTTCCCGATGCATCGTGTACTGAGGCAAGGAGTGGTTTTCATGCGAGATATCCCGTCCGAGGAACGTCCGCCGGCCCGGTTACCGCGCCCGGGGCGGGTGGGCTGATGGCGAGGGTCATCGTCGAGGCGCTGGACAGCGTCCACGGGCGCACCGCCGCCGGCCTCGACGCGAGACTGGAGTCGCTGGTCGACAACGAGTGGGTGCCGGTGGTCGAGCGGAGAACGGACGCGAGCGGCCGGATCGAGGAGTGGGGCGGGACGGACGGCGGACGCGGCCTCTACCGGCTGGTGTTCGACGTCGACCGGTACTTCAGCGGGCTCGGCCTGTTCACCGTGCACCCCGAGGTGGCGGCCACCTTCCGGGTCTCCGACGGCGAGTCGGGGCACCGGGTGAGCCTCACCCTCTCGCTGAACCACTACGCGGTGGCCTTCATCGCCGACTAGGACGGTGGACCCGGGCCCGCGGGGGGCTCCGGGTCACCGGCGGCCAGCCGGGCGGAGCGCAGCAGGTCGAGGGTGCGGGCCTCCTCGGCGGGGGTCCGCATCAGGCGGAACACCAGCCGGGCCCGCCGCAGGTGCTGGACCGCCAGGTCGGCCTCCCCGGTGCCGAGCGCCAACTCGCCGAGGGTGACGAGGATCCGGCCCATGATCAGCCGTTCGTTGGAGCCCTCCGCGAGGAGCAGGGCGCGGTGCAGGGCGTGGGCGGCCTCGCCGCTCTCGCCGAGCCGGTGGCGGGCCGCGCCGATGCCGTGCAGGGCGTAGATCTCGCCGGTGTGGTCGCCGATCAGCCGGACGACGTCGAGGGCGCGGGAGAAGGCCTCCAGGGCCCGGTCGTAGCCGCCGCGTTCCAGGTGGCTCTGGCCCATCCGGTGCAGCACCTGGGCCTCGACCCGCCGGCCGCGGCCCTCCCGGCTGAGCCGCAGCGCCTCGTCGAGGAGCTCTCCGGCGCCCTCCTCGTCGCCCTCGCCCAGTTTGAGCTGGGCCAGGTTGTGCAGCACGTAGGCGACGGCGACGGAGCCGCCGCTCGCCCGCAGGACGGTGAGGGCGGCCTGGTAGTGGGCGGTCGCCTCGTCGATCCGGCCGTCCACCCGGGCGAGGTAGCCGAGGCCGCGGGCGGTGAGGGCGGAGCCGAGGTCGTCGCCGAGGTCGGTGAAGATCCCGGCGGCCTGGCGGAAGCGCTCCTCGGCGGCGGCGAAGTTCTGCCGGGTCAGCGCGAGCGAGCCGAGGGAGTGCAGTGCGGCGGCCTGGCCGAGCCGGTCGCCGCCCTTGCGGGCGGCCGCGAGGGCGAGTTCGTGGGTGTCGCGCCAGTCGTCGAGCCGGCCGTGGGTCTCCAGGAACGTCACGGCGGTGACGGCGAGTTCCCAGCAGTGCGCGGTGAGGCCCATCATGGCCGCCTGCCTGACCCGGGGCACGAGCATGGGCCGCTCCCGGGCGAACCACCGCAGCGGCTCGGCCAGCAGCCGGTCCACCGTCCGGGCGGGCAGCGGGTGCAGGGCGGTGCCGCGGCCGCGGATCAGCACGTCGCGGCCGTACTCGCGCTGCCTCGCCTCGATCAGCAGGTAGAGGAAGCAGCCGATCACCCGGGCCAGTGCGGCCTCCCGCTCCTCGACGCTCTCCTCGTCGACGAGGCGTTCGCGCGCGAAGACCCGGATCAGGTTGTGCAGCCGGTACTGGGTGTGGCGGCCGGGCGCGGTGCCGACGGCGTCCAGCAGTTGGGCGTCGGAGAGTTCGTCGATCAGGTCCTGGACCTGGTACTCGGGGAGGTCGAGCAGCGCCATGCCGACCCAGGTGGAGAACGGCCCCTCGTCGATCAGGGCGATCCGCCGCAGCAGCCGGCGGGCGTCCTCGCTGACGCTCTCGTAGGTGAGCGAGAGGCCGGCCCTGATGCCGACGTCGGCGTACTTGAGCTCGTCGAGCCGGCGGGTCCCGTCCTCCAGCCGCTCCACCAGTTCGGTGATCTCCCAGTGCGGCCGGGCGGCGAGCCGGGCGCCGGCGATGCGCAGCGCCAGCGGCAGGTGGTCGCAGAGTTCGGCGAGCGCCTTCGCCGCCTCCGGTTCGGCCGCCACCCGCGCGGGGCCGGCGATCCGGCCGAGCAGTTCCGCGGACTGCTCGGGGTCGAAGGTGTCGACGTCCACCCGGACGGCTCCGGCGAGGCTGCCGATGTGCCGCCGGCTGGTGACGATCACGGCCGAGGTGGGCTTGCCCGGCAGCAGCGGGGTGATCTGGCTCTCGGTGGCGACGTTGTCGAGGACGATCAGCACCCGGCGCTCGGCGAGCAGGGCCCGGTACATCTCGGCCCGCTCCTCCAGCCCGTCGGGGATGGCGGTGCCGTTGACGCCGAGGGCGCGCAGGAAGCGCTCCAGCACCTGGGCCGGGCCGACGGTGTCGGGGGCCCCGGCGTGCAGGTCGGCGAAGAGCTGCCCGCCGGGGAACTCGGCGGCGATCTGGTGGGCCGCGTGGACGGCCACGGCGGTCTTGCCGACCCCGGCCTTGCCGACGACGGAGACGATCGGGACGGCCAGCCGGGACTGGTCGTGGGAGGAGAGCAGCAGCCGTTCGCGCAGGCCGGCGAGCAGGTGCTCGCGGCCGGTGAAGTCGGCGAGGTCGGCGGGGAGCATCTCCGGGACGGCGGCGGGGGCGGCGGGCGCCACGGGCGGCGCGGCGGCGGGCTCGGCGGCCGGGGCTCCGTGGGCGGCGGCCGGACGGCTGTCGGGCAGGTCGAGCCGGGGGTCGCCGGCGAGGATGGAGAGTTCGAGCCGCTGCAGCCGGGGGTCGGGTTCGACGCCGAGTTCGTCGATCATCCACTGGCGGGTGTCGCGGTAGACCTGGAGCGCCTCGGTCTGGCGCCCGGAGCGGTAGAGCGCCAGCATCAGCTGGCCGCGCAGCCGCTCCCGTAACGGGAACTCGTCGACCAGGCCCAGGAGTTCGCCGACGGCCGCGCCGTGCCGGCCGAGCGCGAGTTCGAGCTGGATGCACTCCTCGGTGGCGCCGACCCACTGCTCGGTGAGCTGGCCGGCGGCGGAGCGGATCGACTCGCTGGGCAGGCCGCCGAGGGGGTCGCCGCGCCACAGTCCGAGCGCCTGCCGGAAGAGGGCGGCGGCCTCCGCCTTGCGGTCCTGGGCCTCCGCCCTGCGGTCGCGGTCCTCCGCCGTGCGGTCGTGGGCCTCCGCCTTCTGGTCGCGCAGCGCCCGCGCCTTCCCGACCCGGTCGCGGGCCTGGAGCAGGTCGAGCTGGTCGTCCGCCGCCTTCACCATGTAGCCCTGCGGGTGGGTGGTGATGACGTCGGAGAGGCCGTGCGCGGCGAACAGCCGGCGCAGGGCGGAGACGCTGATCTGCAACTGCGCGCGGGCGGTGGCCGGCGGGGCCTCCTCGTAGAGGGCGCGGACCAGGCGGTCCACGCTGACCACCCGGTTGACGTCGAGGAGCAGCGCGGCGAGCACCGTCTGCTGCCGGATCCCGCCGAGGTTCAGCGGCCTGGCGTCGACGAGCGCTTCGAGCGGGCCGAGAATGCGGTACTCGACCCGGGGCACGGGTGAGGAACTGCCGTCGTGGCGTATGCCGGAACCAGGTCTGTGCCCCACCGTTTCCACTCCCCCCAGAGGAATAGGCGCAGGATCGCAAGGCACTCTAAGGACGGCCCGGTCAATGGGTCAACGCTATTCAGTTCTCCCCAAAAGACGCCGCCTGACGGGTTGCGATCGGCGCCCGCACCCCCGGGTGACCCACGAAAAATCGGCACGGAAATGCCGGTTGGCCGGATCGGCGCGCACCGATCCGGCCAACCGTCGCCCGGGGCGGTTTCAGGCCTTCATCAGTTCCGCGACCCGGAAGGCGAGGTCGAGGGACTGGCGGTGGTTCAGCCGCGGGTCGCAGGCCGTCTCGTAGCGCTGGTGCAGGTCCTCGGCGCGGACCTGGTCGCCGCCGCCGAGGCACTCCGTGACGTCGTCGCCGGTGAGCTCGACGTGGATGCCGCCGGCGTGCGTGCCCAGCTCCCGGTGCACCTCGAAGAAGCCGGCGACCTCGCCCAGGATGTCGTCGAAGCGGCGGGTCTTGCGGCCGTCGTCGGTCTGGACGGTGTTGCCGTGCATCGGGTCGCAGATCCAGGCGACCCGGGCGCCCTCCGCCGTGACCTTCTCCACCAGCGGCGGCAGCAGTTCGCGCACCCGGCCCGCGCCCATCCGCACCACGAAGGTCAGCCGGCCGGGCCGGCGGTCGGGGTCGAGGCGGTCGACGTAGCCGAGGACCTCGTCCGCGGTGGTCGTGGGGCCGAGCTTGACGGCGATCGGGTTGTGGATCCCGGCGAAGTAGGCGATGTGCGCGTCGTCCAGGCCCCTGGTCCGCTCGCCGACCCAGAGCAGGTGCCCGCTGGTGGCGTAGTGCGCCCCGGTGCGCGGGTCGGTGCGGGTGAGGGGCTGCTCGTAGTCCAGCAGCAGTCCCTCGTGGCTGGCGAAGAACTCGGCCTCCAGCAGCCCGGCCGGGTCGCAGCCGCAGGCTTGCAGGAAGCGCAGGGCGCGGTCCACGCCGTCGGCCAGTTCCTCGTAGCGGCGGGCCTCGGCGGAGTCCTCCAGGAAGCCGCGGTTCCACTGGTGGGCCTGGTAGAGGGAGGCGCTGCCGCCGGCCGCGAAGCCGCGGACCAGGTTGAGGGTGACCGCCGACGCCTCGTACATCCGCCGCAGCCGCGCCGGGTCCGGGCGGCGGGCCGCCTCGGTGAACTCCGGGCCGTTGACCGCGTCGCCCCGGTAGGAGGGCAGGCTGAGGCCGTCGCGGGTCTCGTCCGGCTGGGAACGGGGCTTGGCGTACTGCCCGGCCAGCCGGCCGATCTTCACGACCGGGACGCCGCTCGCGTAGGTCAGCACCACCGCCATCTGCAGCAGGGTGCGCAGCTTGGCGGTGACCGCGTCCGCGGTGAGGCCGCCGAAGGTCTCGGCGCAGTCGCCGCCCTGGAGGACGAAGGCCTCGCCGGCGGCGACGGCGGCCATCCGGTCGGTCAGCCGGTCGCACTCCTCGGCGAGGACCAGGGGCGGGGCGGCCGACAGGTCGGCGACCACCTCGCGCAGCGCCGCCTGGTCCGGCCACTGCGGTTGCTGGGCCGCCGGCAGGGAACGCCAGGCGGCAGGTGCTCCGGTCTGCGGAATTCGATTCATCACGGCCCTCGGATGGGAACGGAAATCGCTGGCCCGCTCATTGCAGCCCGGCCGCGGAAAGAAGGTCAAGCGTCCGCGAATTGGCCTGCTCCCACACCGGAGAACTGGTCTGACCGCCTTCCGGGACGAACGGATTGACTGGGGGCCATTCGTTCACCGGCCGTACCCAGCCGGCCATTCACGATGAGGATTCCGATGCCAGACGCGCCATCGCACCCTCCGTTCGCCGTCCGGCTCGGCACCGCGCCGCTGCCGCCGCACGACCCGCTGGAGCTGTACACGCGGCTGGGCGACCGGCTCGGCGCGGAGCAGGTGTACCTGCTGGAGAGCCTGACCGAGTCCGGCCGGCAGGGCGGGCCCGCGGTACTCGGCTGCGGCCCGCTCGCCGAGATCCGGCTGTACGGCTCGTACCTGGAGATCGACGGGATCGCGGAGCTCGCCCCGGTGCTGCGGGCGACCGCCGAGGCGGCGGGCCTCACCCCCGCCGCCGACGCCCCCCGGCGGCTGGAAGCCCCCGACCCGGCCCGCGTCTGGGAGTTCCTGCGGCGCGCACAGGGCCTGTTCGGCCTGGAGCCGGGCCTGCCCGGCGACCGCTTCCACTTCGGCTTCCTGGCCCGGTTCGGCTACGACGCGGCCTGGCACATGGAGGACCTGCCGGCCCGGACGCTGCCGCCGGCCCGCCCGGACGCCGTGCTGACGCTGTTCCGCGACAGCGTGCACTACGGCACCGACGGCGCGCCGGTCCTGCGGACGGCCGACAGCCCGGCCTTCGGCGAGCACGGCCGGCACGACCTCGCGGGCGCGGCCCGGGAGGCGGCCGGGCAGGAGCCGCAGGCCGCGTGCCCGCCGGCCGCCCGCCCTCAGTCCGTGCACGACAGCGTGGACCGCGACACCTTCCACGGCTGGGTCCGGCGCTGCCTGGAGCACATCGGGGTCGGCGACATCTACCAGATCCAGGTCGGCCACCGGATCGACGTCCGCACCGCGCTGACGCCGGTCGAGGTCTACCGGCGGCTGCGCTCGCGCAACCCCTCCCCGCACATGTACCTGCTCCCGAACGGCGAGGGCACGCTGATCGGCGCCAGCCCCGAGCTGCTGTTCCGGATCGAGGACGGCCGGATCGTGATGCGCCCGATCGCCGGCACCACCCGTCGCGACCAGGACGAGGAGGAGAACGAGCGGCGGATCAAGGCCCTGCTGGCGAGCACCAAGGAGCAGGCCGAGCACGTCATGCTCGTCGACCTCTCCCGCAACGACATCAGCCGGGTCTGCAAGCCGCACACCCTGACGGCCGACGACCTGATGGTGGTGGAGACCTTCTCGCACGTCTTCCACCTGGTGTCCACGGTCAGCGCCGAACTGGAGGAGGACGCCGACGTGTGGCGGTCGCTGTGCGCGACCTTCCCGGCCGGCACCATGACCGGCGCGCCCAAGCTGCGCGCCATGGAGATCATCCACGAGATCGAGCGGGAGCCGCGCGGGGCCTACGCCGGCGCCGTCGGCCTGATCGACGTCGGCGGCTGGAGCGAACTGGCGCTGTGCATCCGCACGATCGCGCACGACGGCGCGGTGTACTCCGTGCAGAGTTCCGCGGGGATCGTCGCCGACTCGACCCCCGAGGGCGAGTGGAACGAGACGTTGGCGAAGCTGGGCGCCGCCTACTGGGCCCTGACGGGTGAGGAGTTGACGGCGTGAAGGTTCTGCTGGTGGACGCGCGGGACAGCTTCGTCCACATCATCGACCAGTACCTGCGGGCGCTCGGCGCGGACACCGAGGTGGTCCGCTCGCACACCCGCACCCCCGAACAGCTGGCCGCGACCGCGCCCGACGCGGTCGTGCTCGGCCCCGGCCCCGGGCACCCGGCGGCCTCCGGCCACGTCGAGCTCGTCCACCACTTCGCCGGGAAGGTCCCGCTGCTCGGCGTGTGCCTGGGCCACCAGGCGATCGGCCTGGCGTTCGGCGGGCGGGTCCAGGTCGCCGACCGGCTGATGCACGGACGCACCAGCACCGTGACGCACGACGGGCGCGGCCTGTTCGCCGGCCTCGGCAACAGCCTCACCGCGACCAGGTACCACTCCCTGATCGTCACCCAGCCGCTGCCCGAGGACCTGGAACTCACCGCGACCGCCGACGACGACGGCTACGTCATGGGCATGCGGCACCGCAGCCTGCCCATCGAGTCGGTGCAGTTCCACCCCGAGAGCATCACCACCACCGGCGGCATGCAGCTGCTGGAGAACTTCCTCGCGGTCGGCGCCGGGCGCTGACCGCACGCACATCGGAATCGACGAGCGGAATAGGTGACCAGTGACAGGGAATGGTGAATCGCGCAGCTGGCCGCAGCTGCTCGCGGCGCTGATCGGCGGGACGGACCTGAGCGCCGCCGACACCGCCTGGGCGATGGACCGGGTGATGCGCGGCGAGGCGGCGCCGGCGCAGCTGGCCGGGTTCCTGGTGGCGCTGCGGGCCAAGGGCGAGACCGCCGAGGAGGTCGACGGGCTGGTCCGGGCCGCGCGCGAGCACACGGTGCGGGTCGACGTGCCGGGGCCGACGCTGGACATCGTCGGCACCGGCGGGGACGGCGCGAAGACCGTGAACGTGTCCACCATGGCCGCGATCGTGGCGGCCGCCGCCGGGGCCCGGGTGGTCAAGCACGGCAACCGCTCGGCCTCCTCCGCCTCCGGCTCGGCGGACGTGCTGGAGCGGCTCGGCATCGCGCTGGAGCTCTCGGCCGAGGAGGTGGCCCGCTCGGTGCGCGAGGTCGGGATCGGCTTCTGCTTCGCCCCCGCCTTCCACCCGGCGTTTCGCCACGCGGCCGTCGCCCGCAAGGAGTTGGGCGTGCCGACGGCGTTCAACGCGCTGGGCCCGCTGACCAACCCGGCCTCGCCCACGGCCATGGCGGTCGGCGTCGCCGATCCCCGGCTGGGCCCGCTGATCGCCGCCGTGTTCGCCCGCCAGGGCGTGGACGCGCTGGTCTTCCGGGGCGACGACGGCCTCGACGAACTGTCCGTCTCCACCACCTCGACGGTCTGGACGGCGACCACCGGCCGGTTCGTGCAGGAGCGGCTCGACCCGCGCGAGCTCGGGATCGCCACGGCGGCCCCGGACGCGCTGCGCGGCGGCGACGCCGCCCACAACGCGGGCGTGGTCCACGCCGTCCTGGACGGCGAGCAGGGCCCCGTCCGCGACGCCGTCCTGCTGTCCGCGGCAGCCGGCCTGGCGGCGCTGACGCCCTCCGAACAGCCGGTCGTCGAGCGGCTGGCGGCCGCGCTGCCCCGGGCCGCCGAGGCGGTCGACTCGGGCGCGGCGGCCGCCCTGCTGAAGCGCTGGGCCGAGAGCGGGCCGCCG
>NZ_JBHXMU010000081.1:0-37382 GCF_042720685.1 Kitasatospora sp. NPDC058492 | reverse complement strand
CTTCCGCGGCCCCTGAGCCGTCCGGTCCTTGCGGATCTTGAAGTCCATCGCATCCCCTGAACTGGGGTGTTGCGACAACCACTAGAACCTAAGCCGCCGGCGGGGGCCTCGGGCTGTCCGGACCGGCGTCAGCCGCGGTTGGCGGTGCGGCGGGTGAGGAGGAAGCCGCCGACCAGGGCGATGCCGTAGAAGGCGAGGTCGAGCGCGCGCAGCTCGGCGCGCCAGTGTGCCAGGGCGTCGTGCGGCAGGCCGCGCGGGCCGGGGCCGGCCGCGTGCACCCGGCGGAGCTGGCCGGTCAGCTGGCCGAGCAGCAGCGCGCAGGCCGCGAGCAGCGCGCCGAGCAGCGGCAGCACCCGGCTGCGGCCGCCGAGCCGGCCGAGCGGTAAGGCGACCAGGGCGGCGAGGGCGATGGCCAGCCAGCCGAGGCTGTCCGCGGCCCGGGCCGGCGCGCAGCCGTAGGCCAGGCCGCCGAGCAGCATGGCGAGGACGGCGAGGGCGACCGCCAGGGCGGTGCGGCGGCGCGGGCCCGTCCGGTGGGAGCGGATGGTGGGGACGTATCCGGCCACCGGGACACCGGGCATACCGGGCGCGACGTAGCCCTCGGGGGAATCCAGGGTGGGTGTGACCGAGTAGTGCTGGGCGGTGCGCGGCCGGCCCGACTGGCCGTCAGCGCCCGGTGCGGGTGCGGTCATGGGCGTCGGATCCCCCCGGAAAGACGATGAGCTGCCGAACGGTAGCAGCGCCCCGGCCAGATCTTGGCGAGTTTTCGATCACAGATCGGGCACGGAGCGCCGAGCCCGATCCGGTACGCCCCGGATCGGGTGCGGGGGTCGGGTGGTCCCGGCCCCCGGGGACAGGGGATGATGGAGACTTGGGCGTTCGGGCCTGAGGCCGGGCCGACACGCCGTCACCACGACCGCCAGCAGCACATGGGGGAACGTTCCGAATGACCCAGGCGCAGGGTTCCACCGGCCGCCTCCTGGCCGGCCGCTACCGGCTGAACGGCGTGCTCGGGCGCGGCGGCATGGGCACCGTCTGGCGCGCCGAGGACGAGATGCTGGGGCGGACCGTCGCGGTCAAGGAACTGCGGATGAACGCCAGCGTCGAGGAGGAGGAGAAGCACCGGCTGATCGTCCGGACGCTGCGCGAGGCCAAGGCCACCGCGCGGATCCGGCACAACTCGGCGGTCACCGTCTTCGACGTGGTCGACGAGGACGACCGGCCGTGGATCGTCATGGAGCTGGTCGAGTCCCGCTCGCTGGCCGACGTCATCCGGGAGGACGGGCCGCTGGCCCCCGCCCGGGCCGCCGAGATCGCGCTCGACGTGCTCGGCGTGCTGAGCGCCGCGCACGCGCTGGGCATCCTGCACCGGGACGTCAAGCCGTCCAACGTGCTGATCGGCGACGACGGCCGGGTCGTGCTCACCGACTTCGGCATCGCCAGCGTGGAGGGCGACGCCTCGGTCACCTCCACCGGCATGCTGGTCGGCGCCCCCTCGTACATATCCCCGGAGCGGGCCCGCGGGCAGAAGCCCGGGCCGCCGGCCGACCTGTGGTCGCTGGGCGGCACGCTGTACGCGATGGTCGAGGGCCGGCCGCCGTACGACCGGGGCTCGGCACTGGCCACCCTGACCGCGGTGATGACCGAGGAGCTGACCGCCCCGGTGAACGCCGGGGCGCTGCAGCCGGTGATCGAGGGGCTGCTCGCCAAGGACCCGGCCGAGCGGCTGGACGCCTCGCAGACCCGGTCGATGCTGAAGCGGGTCGTCGCGGAGGCCACCTCGAAGGCCGAGTCGACCACCGTGCACGCGCTGCCGGTCGAGAGTCCGGCCGCCGCCGCGGAGCCCGAGGAGGCCCCGGCCGAGGCCGAGGAGGGCCGCAAGCGGTCCATCGGGGGGCTGCTGGGGACGGTCCGGGTGGGCAGCCGGGCCAAGGACGAGGAGCCCGCCGCCGTGGCGGAGCCCGTCGTGGAGCCGGCGCCCGAGCCCGCCTCGCCGTCCTCGGACGTGGCGTCGGGCTCGGCTTCGGGTCCGCTCGCGGCGTCGGGTTCGGCTCCGGCGGCCGAGCCGATCCGGCCGGTGACCAGCGAGTGGACCCTGGGCGCCACGCAGGCGGCCGGCGCCGACCCGCGCAACGGACGGCGGCGGCTGGCCGTCGTCACCGTGGTGCTGGTCCTGCTGCTGATCGCCGGGGTGGTCGCGGTGCTCCAGGCCGTCGGCAACGGGGACGACTCGTCGGCGAACGGCGCGGGCGCCACCTCGTCGGTCTCGACCAGCTCCGAGGCCGGGCCGAGCGGGACCCCGGCCGCCTCCGTTCCGGCGGCGGAGCCGGAGCCGGGCACCGACAAGCCCGCCCCGGACAAGCCGGCCACCGACACACCGGCCCCCGACAAGCCGGCCGACACGCCCGGCCCCTCTGCGGCGAACCCGCCGGCCGCCGGCGCGCCCGCCACCACCCCCGCGCAGAGCCCGACCCCGCCGGGGGCCGCCGTCCCGGCCGGTTACCACGAGTACAAGGACCCGACCGGCTTCTCGGTCGTCCTGCCGGACTGGCTCCAGCCGGCCGGTTCGGAGGGCGTCCGCCGGATCTTCAAGGGCAACGGCAGTACCCTGACCATCGAGTGGACCACCACCCCCGGCCCCAGCGCCGTCGCCGACTGGCAGGACTCCGAGCCGGGCCTGCGTTCGAAGGTCACCAACTACCAGCGGGTCAACCTGGCCGCGATCAACTACCGGCAGTGGAGCAACGCGGCCGACTGGGAGTGGATCAGCGGCACGCCGCGCACGCACTCGCTCAACCGGGGCTTCGTCACCGGGAACCCGGCCAAGTACGGCTACGCGATCTACTGGATCACCCCGGACGCGGACTGGGGTGCCCCGGCCAACTCCCAGGCCCGGGACACGGCCTTCGCCACCTTCCAGCCCGCGCCGTAGGGCGCTAGGCCTAGCCGATCACCCGGGCCTTGGCCCGGGTGAACTCCTCGTCGGTGAGCGCGCCGGAGCCGTGCAGGGCGGCCAACCGCTCAAGCTGGCCGAGGAGTTGGTCGCCCGCGCCGAGTTCGGCGGGGGCGGTGTCGGCCGCCGGCCCGGCGGCCGACGCGGCCTTGCGGGCGAGCCGGGCGGCCTCCCGGAGCTGCTCGGCGAAGACGTCGGCCTTGGCCACGTCCTCGAACCGGTGCGAGCCGGTCAGTGCGACGATCGTGAGCACGTCGCCGTTGAGCTTGGTCCTGGCCACGGTCGCGTCCGTGACCGCCGTAAGCGGAACCGGGACCGGCGGTTTACCGTCCTTGAGAAAGAGCAGTCGGTGGGTGGTGAGAACGAGCACGCCCTTGCGGAAGTGGTCGGGATGGCGCCCGGCCGTCGAGGCGACCGGATTCTCGCCGTCGATGACGACCGCCTCCACCGTGCGCACGGCCTCGGCCTGATTGGCTTGGCTGTTGTTTCCCGCCACCTTGAAGGCGGTGTCGATCAGATCGGTCCAGTCCATGGGACCGAGCGTAAAGGAGCCGCTCAGTAGGCTGCTCGGCGAGCGAGAGGAACTGGCATGCGAGGCGGCCCGGAGCAGTTGCTGGCGGGGCGGTACCGGCTGACGGACCGTCCCGAACTCCTGCGGGCCCTGGCGGTGGACGACCGCACCGGGGAGTCCGTGCTGCTGCGAGCCCTGGAGCTGCCGGCGCTGCTGACCACCGGTCAGGACCTGGACGGCGAGGTGCCCGCGCACGCCGACCGGCTGGTCCGCCGGGTGGCGGCGGTCGGCTCGGCCGCGCCGACCGGGCACCCCCGGCTGCTGCGCGGGCTCGGTGCCTTCGTCGAGGGCGAACTGCTGTGGACGGTGGAGGAGCGGTCGGGCGCCATGACGCTGGCGGACCTGGCGGCGGCCGGACCGGTGCCGCCCTACCGGGCGGCCGAGCTGGCGGCGGACCTGGCCGGCGCGCTGCGGGCGCTGCACGAGGACGGACTCGTCCACGGCAACCTGACCGCCGAGTCCGTGCTGGTCTGCGAGGACGGCGCGGCGATGCTCGGCGGGCTGCTGTCCGGGGTGGCGCAGGAGGCGCTGGCCGAGGACCTCGGCGGCCCGGGCGGGCGCCGCCGGTACGAGGTGCGGGCCACCCTGGTCGGCCCGGTGGCGGAGCGCTGGCCGCTGGACGGCGGCCCGGCGGGCGACTGCTGGGCGCTCGGGGTGCTGGTGCAGCGGCTGGTCACCGGCCGCTCGCCGTTCCCGGACGGTGGCGTGCCGGAGCTGGTGTCGGCGGTCCGGGACGGGCGGCGGGAGCCTGCGGCGGCCTGCGGGCCGCTGGCGCCGCTGGTCGAGCGGCTGCTGCAGCCCGACCCCTCGCTGCGGCCGACCGCCGAGGAGGCCCGCCGGGAGTTGGCGGCGCTGCTCGCGGGCGCGCCGGAGCCGGTCGACGAGGAGTGGGCGGCGCGGGCGCTGGTGCTGAGACCGGAGGCCCCGCTGGTGCGGCGCCGGCGGGGGCGGGGTGGTGGACGAGGGCGGTCGGAGGTCGTCGTGGGCGCGGGCGCCGGGGCGGGCGCCGGGGCGGGCGCCGGGCGGCCGGACGAGGTGCGGCCGCCGCGGATACCTCCGGCGCTGTTCGGCCCGTTGCTGGTGGGGGGCGTGTTCCTGCTGCTGGTGCTCGGGGTGGCCGCGGTGGTGCTGTTCGCAGGCTGACGGCCCCGGAGTGTCCCGGACCGTCGGTCCGACGGGTGAGCGTGATTACCGGGGCTGGCAAGGTGCGCCTAATGTGTGCGTGGGATTTGTTCGAACAGTGGTCTGCACCAGGCCCTCCGTCGCTGTGACGGCAGACGGATGTGAGGGGGAGTGGTCGCCGATGGGCGTGCAGGACCGGCCGGAGACGGCCGAGACGGAGCGGCTGCTGGCCGGGCGGTACGAGCTGGGCGACCGGCTCGGCCGCGGCGGGATGGGGACCGTCTGGCGGGCCTGGGACCGGATGCTGAACCGCGAGGTCGCGGTGAAGGAACTGACCGTCAACCACCTGCCCGAGGACGAGCTGCAGATCCTGCACGCCCGGATGAAGCGGGAGGCCAGCGCGGCCGCCCGGATCAAGCACCCCGGCGTGATCACGGTGCACGACGTGCTGGAGCAGGACGGCCGGCCGTGGATCGTGATGGAGCTGGTGGACGGCCGCTCGCTGGCCGACGTGATCAGCCAGGACGGCACCCTGCAGCCGCGCGCCGTCGCCGAGGTCGGCAGCCAGGTGCTCGCCGCACTGCACCGCGGCCACCAACTCGGCGTCCTGCACCGCGACGTGAAGCCGGCCAACGTGCTGCTGGAGCGCGGCACCGGGCGGGTGGTGCTGCTGGACTTCGGCATCGCGACGTACGAGGGCTCGGCCGAACTGACCCGGCCGGGTGACCTGGTCGGCTCGCCGGACTACCTGGCGCCGGAGCTCGCCCAGGGCGAGCGGCCCGGGCCGGCCTCCGACCTGTGGGGCCTCGGGGCGACGCTGTACGCCGCGGTGGAGGGCCAGTCGCCGTTCCGCCGGACCTCGCCGATCACCACGCTGGCCGCCGTGGTGGGCGAGCCGCTGCCGGAGCCGGTCCGGGCCGGGCCGCTGGGCCCGGTGCTGGCCGCGCTGATGGCCAAGGACCCGGCCGAGCGACCGAACGCGGACGAGGCCGCCCGGATGCTGGCCGAGGTGCAGGCCGGGCACACGATCGGCCTGAAGCCGGTCGCGCCGCTGCGCGCGCCCACCCAGTCGGTGCCGGTGGTGGACCGCAGCGAGCGCCCGGCGGCGGAGGAGGACCCCGAGGAGGAGGACGCGCCGGGGGCGACGGCGGCGGAGGCCGAGGAACCGACCGGGGCGCGCTCGGGGGCCGTTCCGGACACCACCGGGGGCGTGGCCGTCGAGGCGGCAGCGCCCACCGCCGAGGTCGCGCCGGTGGCGCACCCCGTCACGCCCGCACGCGGGCCGGCCAAGCGCCGCAGCAGCCTGAAGATCGTCGTGATCGCGGTGGCCGTCGGCCTGCTGGCGGCCGGCGCGACCTTCCTCGCCACCCGGCACACCACCACCGGGCACGTCGCCGCCTCCACGGCCGACGATCCCGTCCCGACCGCCTCCACCAGCCCGGACCCGACCAGCGACGCCAGCCCGGGACCGGCGGCGCCCAACGGCTACCACTGGGTCGACGACCCGGCCGGCTTCCGCTTCCCGCTGCCCTCGGTCAGCCCGGCCTGGCAGCGCAGTGCCACGCCCGACAACCAGGTCTACTACAGCCCCGACAACAAGGTGCACTACCTGCAGTTCGCGGTCACCGTCGGCCAGTCGGTCAAGCCGCTGGAGCACCTGCGGCAGATGGAGGCCACCGTCTCCAAGAACCTGAAGGACTACAAGCAGCACAAGATGACCGGCGTCGCGGTGAACGGTCACGAGGCGGCCGTCTGGGAGTTCAGCTACCTCGCCAAGGAGGGCGGCCGGCGCCGGGCGGTCGAGGCCGAGTTCATCGACGACGACGGCACCAGCTACGCGATCTACTCGTCCAGCCCGGACCGGGGCAACGAGTGGAACGAGGCGGAGCAGCGCTTCAACGCGGTGCTGCACTACTTCACGCCGACCCGCTGACCGGGGGCGCCCGCTCCGCCCGGCCGCGGCAGATTCTTGTTACCGACGGGTACCGGACCGGCCGCCGAGCGCCTAGGCTGCGCCGTATGTCGGACCTCACAGCAGGCGCAGCGGCCACCGAACACCCCGCGACCGGGAACCCGCCCGCCCCCGGCGGGGGCCGGACCGTCGCGGCCGCCGTCCCGCCGTCCCTGGTCGCCCGGTTGGCCGCCGGCGTCACCGCCACCGGCGAGCCCAGCCTGGTGGAGACCGTCGCCCCGCTGACCGGCGAGCGGCTGGCGAGCCTGCCGCAGTCCACCCCGGCCGACGTCGAGGTCGCCTTCGAACTGGCCCGCCGCGCCCAGCCGGCCTGGGCCGCGCTGCCGGTGCGCCGCCGCGCGGCCGTCCTGCTGCGCTTCCACGACCTGCTGCTCAAGCGGCAGGACGAGGTGCTGGACCTCGTCCAGGCCGAGACCGGCAAGGCCCGGCTGCACGCCTTCGAGGAGGTGCTGGCCACCGCCATGGCCGCCCGGCACTACGGGCGGGCCGCGCACGGCTACCTCCGGGACAAGCGGCGCGGCGGGGCGCTGCCGGTGCTCACCCACGCGGTCGAGGCCCGTCGGCCCAAGGGCGTGATCGGCCACATCTCGCCCTGGAACTACCCGCTGGAGCTGTCCGTCGGCGACGTCCTGCCCGCCTTCGCGGCCGGCAACGCCGTGGTCAACAAGCCGGACACGCAGACCGCGCTGACCGCGCTGTGGGCCCGCGAGCTGCTGATCGAGGCCGGGCTGCCGGCCGACCTGTGGCAGGTCGTGCTCGGCGACGGCCCGGTGATCGGCCCCGCCGTGGTGGAGCACGCCGACTACGTCTCGTTCACCGGCTCCACCCGCACCGGCCGCGAGGTCGCCCAGCGCGCCGCCGCCCGGCTGGTCGGCGCCTCGCTCGAACTCGGCGGCAAGAACGCCATGCTGGTCCTCGCCGACGCCGACCTCGACCGGGCCGCCGCGGGCGCCGTGCGGGCCTGCTTCTCCTCCGCCGGGCAGCTGTGCATCTCGATCGAGCGGCTGCTGGTGCACCGCTCGGTGGCCGACGACTTCCTGGGGCGCTTCGCCGCCCGCACCCGGGCGCTGCGCCTCGGCGGCGGCCTCGCCTACGGCGCCGACATGGGCTCGCTGGTCTCCGTCCGCCAGCTGGAGACCACCACCCGGCACGTGGAGGAGGCGGTCAAGGCGGGCGCCACCGTGCTGGCCGGCGGCCGGGCCCGGCCCGACCTCGGCCCGTACTTCTTCGAGCCGACCATCCTCGACGGGGTGACCCCGGACATGGCGGTCTGCGGCGAGGAGACCTTCGGCCCGGTCGTCTCCGTCTACCGCTTCGACACCGACGACGAGGCGGTGGCCGCCGCCAACTCCACGCCGTACGGCCTGAACTCCAGCGTCTGGACCAGGGACACCCGGCGCGGCCGGGCGGTCGGGGCCCGGCTGCGCACCGGCACGGTCAACGTCAACGAGGCCTACGCGGCCGCGTACGGCTCGATCGGCTCGCCGATGGGCGGCATGGGCGACTCCGGGCTCGGCCGCCGCCACGGTGCCGAGGGCATCCTGCGCTTCACCGAGGCGCAGACCGTCGCGACCCAGCGGCTGATGCCGATCGCGCCCTCGTTCGGCCTGGACGACCGGCAGTTCGCCGCGGTGATGACCGGCGGGCTGCGGGTGCTGAAGGCGCTGCGGTTCAAGTAGCCGTCCCGGACCGGGGGTCCAAGTAGCCTTCCCGGCCCGGGGGTTCGCCCCCGTGGTCGGAGCCGGCCCGGCCGGTGGTCCGATCCGCCCGTCCTGTGGTCAGGTTCGCCCGTCCCGTAGTCAGTTCGCGTCCCGAAGGAGCAGTGGCAGATGGTGGAGTCCGGCGGTGCGGCGGAGTTCGACTACGACGTGGTCGTGGTCGGCTCCGGCTTCGGTGGTTCGGTCGCCGCGCTGCGGCTGACCGAGAAGGGCTACCGGGTCGCCGTCCTGGAGGCCGGCCGGCGCTTCGAGCGGGACGAACTGCCCAGGAACTCCTGGGACCTGCCGAACTACCTGTGGGCGCCGAAGCTCGGTCTCTACGGCATCCAGCGGATCCACCTGCTGGCCAACGTGCTGATCCTGGCCGGCGCCGGGGTCGGCGGCGGCTCGCTGAACTACGCCAACACCCTGTACGTGCCGCCGAAGGCCTTCTTCGAGGACCGCCAGTGGCGCCACATCACCGACTGGCAGGAGGAGTTGGCGCCGTTCTACGACCAGGCGCAGCGGATGCTCGGGGTCCGGCTCAACCCGACCGTCACCCCCTCCGACGTGCACCTCAAGGCCGCCGCCGAGCAGATGGGGGTGGGCGACACCTTCCACATGGCGCCGGTCGGGGTCTTCTTCGGGGACGGCCAGGACGCCGGCGGCAGGGCCGGGGCGGCGCCCGGGGACGAGGTCGCCGACCCGTACTTCGGCGGCGCCGGGCCGGCCCGCAAGGCCTGCGTGGAGTGCGGCGAGTGCATGACCGGCTGCCGGCACGGAGCGAAGAACATGCTCACCGAGAACTACCTGCACCTGGCCGAGCGGGGCGGCGCCGAGATCCACCCGCTCACCACGGTGGCCCGGATCCGGGAGCTCCCCGGCGCCGACGGGAGCCGCGGCTACGCGGTGGACGTGCGCCGGACCGACTCCCGCTCCCGCACCGACCGGGTGAAGGCGGGCGCGCGGACCATCACCGCCGCCCGGGTGGTGGTCGCGGCCGGGACGTACGGCACCCAGTCGCTGCTGCACCGGATGCGTGACGGGGGGCACCTGCCCCGGATCTCCGGCCGGCTCGGCGAGCTGACCCGCACCAACTCCGAGGCGCTGGTGGGCGCGCAGACCACCGACCGGCGCTACGGCAGCCGGGTGGACTTCACCAAGGGCGTGGCGATCACCTCCTCGATCCACCCGGACGCCAGCACCCACATCGAGCCGGTCCGCTACGGCAAGGGCTCCAACGCGATGGGCGCGCTGTCGATAGCCCAGGTCAAGGGCGGCGGACGGGCCCCGCGCTGGCTGCGCTACCTGGGTGGGTCGGTGCGCCACCCGGTGACCTTCGCCCGCTCGATGAACCAGCACCGCTGGTCCGAGAAGACGATCATCGGCCTGGTGATGCAGTCGCTGGACAACTCGATCACCGTCTCGCTGAAGAAGGACCTGCTCGGCAAGAGCCGGCTCACCTCCGCCCAGGGCCACGGCGCCCCCAACCCGACCTGGATCCCGGCCGCCGAACAGGGCGCCCAGGCGCTGGCCGAGCAGATCAACGGCTTCGCGGGCAGCAGCGCCGGCGAGATCTTCGACATCCCGATGACCGCCCACTTCCTCGGCGGCTGCCCGATCGGCGACGCCCCCGAGACCGGCGTGGTCGACCCCTACCACCGGCTGTACGGCCACCCGGGGATCAGCGTGGTCGACGGCGCGGCCGTCTCCGCCAACCTCGGGGTGAACCCCTCGCTGACGATCACCGCGCAGGCCGAGCGCGCCATGTCGATGTGGCCCAACAAGGGCGAGGCGGACCGCCGCCCGGCCCAGGGCGAGGCCTACCGGCGGGTCGCCCCGGTGGCGCCGGCCCGGCCGGCCGTCCCGGAGGACGCGTTCGGCGCGCTCCGACTGCCGCTGCTGCCCGTCCCGGAGGTCCCGAAGAAGCGCGGCTGAGCAGGCCCCGACGGGCCAACCCGCCCGGCTCGGTACCCGGTTGACATTCGTTCGGATCCGATGGGATAAACGGGCTTTCTGGGGGACCAGGAACTCGTCGAGCGGGGGGAAACCGGTCCATGGCCATCTGCGCATCGTGCGGCGCGGCATCGGTGGAAGGGGCGCCCGCGTGCGTCTCGTGCGGGCGGCCGCTGACGCCGCCCCCGCCGACGGCCGCCATGCCCGCGGTACCTCCCGTCGTGCCGCCCGCCGTGCCGCCCGCCGTGCCGCCCGCCGTACCGCCCCCGCCGGCGTACGGTCCGCCGTCCGCCGCGCCCGGGTACCCGCCGCCGCCTTCGCCGCCCGGCTACGGGCCGCCGCCGCCCGCGCCCGGGTACGGCCCGCCGCCCGGGTACGGCCCGGGCCACCCGCAGCCCGCCGGGCCGCCCACGCTGGGCAGTTGGGGCGCCGGGCAGCCGTACGACCCGCGGGCCGGCCGGCCGAACGTGCTGAGCCGGCTGGTCGGCGCGGACTGGCGCCCGGCGCTCCTGGTCGCCATCGCCCCGACCGCCGTGCTGCTGCTGGCGGCGCTGATCGTGGCGGTCCCGAGCGACTACCAGTACGCCTACCTGGTCCGGGCGCCCGGGTTCGGCGAGCGCTTCGGCGCCGCCCTGTCGATGGCGCTGAGCGCGCTCGGTGCGCCGTTCAAGCTCGGGTACACCACCGCGCTGCGACGCGGCGACGCGGCGGGCATGGACGCGCTGCTCCGGGCGGTGCCGCTGACGGTCACCGTGCTGTGGGCGCTGGCGCTCTGGCTCGGCCTGCGGACCGCGGCACGCCGCCGCCGGGCCGCCGGCCTCCAGCTCACCCGGGCCCAGGCCGCGGGCGAGGCGCTGCGCACCGCGGTGGTCCTGGCCGCGGTGACCGCGCTGCTCGGGCTGGCCGGCGGGACGTCCTGGGAGCCGCAGCGCACCGGCCTCGTCGGCCGCGCCCTCGGGGTGACGTACACCGTGGACTCCGGCTGGCCGGAGGCGACCGGCTGGACGGCCCTGCTCGCCGCGCTGACGGCCTTCGCCGTCCACGGCACCGACGCGCTGCGCTGGGCCGCCTGGCGCAGCCGGGCGGTGCGCGGCTGGGCGGTCGCCGCGCTCACGGCCGGCCGGGCGCTGGCACTGTCACTGGGCCTGGCCTCGGTGACGGGCTTCGTGCTGGTCGCCGTCAACAGCGACGAGGGCTGGCAGACCCCGGTCTCGGTGGCCTTCCTGCCCAACCTCGGCCTGGGCCTGCTCGGCCTGGGCTCGGGGGCGACCTTGCAGGCGTTCAACGGGGCGAGCGGCGGGGCGGGCGACGCGGCGGTCGCGATCGGCGGCGACTGGCAGGACACCCCCGACAGGGGGGAAATCTCCTTCTTCGACCTGCACGACCAGACCGCCGACTGGCGCTGGACCGGCCTGCTGGCCCTCGCCACGGCGGGCGTCCTCGGCTGGTCGGCGTACCGGCGGCGGCTGGACGCGGCCGACCGGCTCCGGCTGGCGGCCGTCCACGCCGTGGCGCTCACCGCGCTGATGGCGGTGGGCGGTGCGCTGATGACGACCTCGACGTCCTCGGCGGTCGCGGGGTGGGACACCTTCGCGAACCAGACGGAGGTGTCCCGGGACACCTCGATCAACCTGGGCTTCGCCAGCGTGCTGGTGGCCAACCTGGTCTGGGCGGCGATCGGCGCGCTGCTGGTGCCGCCGCTGCTGGCGGCCGTCCGCGGCCGGGGCGCGGTGGCCCGCGAGGACGCCTACGGCGCTCCGCCGTACGGTGCGGTGCCGCACGGTGCGGTGCCGCCGCCGGGGGCGCCGTACGAGGCCGGGCCGGAGCCGCAGCCGTACGCCCCCGGGGCGGGGGTGGGCGACGTGGTCGGCTCGGACGACGCGCCGCTGGTGCCGCCGCCCGGGGCGTCGGCCGAGGAGCCGGTCGATCCGAGCGTCTGGCGCAAGCAGCCCTGAGCCGGGCAGCCGTGGGCGGAGCGGTCTGGGCGGAGCGGCCCTGAGCCGGGCGGCCCGGACAGGGCAAAGGGCCCCGCGGGGGAACGGGGCCCTTTGTCGCTCAGCACACGGCGTCAGGGCTGCGCCGGTGCTGGGGGTGACGGCGCCGGGGGAGGGGCGCCGTCGGGTCGGTCGGCTTCGGGGTCGCGCCGTCGCGGCCCGGCGTGGGTGGCCGGTGGCGCGGGGCGCGCACGCTCGCGGTGCGGCGGGTCGGCGCGCAGGTCTGCGCCGGGCCTTCGCTCACGGAGCGTGAGGTGACGTACGGGGCTGCCGCCCAGTGCGGCGGCATCGGTCGGGGCCTCCACGGTGAGCCTGCCGGCCGCCGGGAGAACCGCTTCCACGCAGCATCGTGCTGGACGAAGGGCTTGCTCTGCAACCGATTCGGCACAGTTCGGCCCGGCGCATTTGGTGCGGGTGCCGACTCCCGGGTGTGGCCCGGGCGCGGGTGCAGGCCTCGTTCCGCCTTGTCGGGCGGTTGTGGGCAGGTGTCGACACGAGGCGTCGATGATCACGGTGCGTAGTGGTGTGGGTGGCTGCGGCGCACGGGGACGCGCGTAGCGGCGCGGGACGGGAAAGGGTGTGCGCCCGGGCGTGCCCGGCTCGCGACGGGGGTGCGACGACCGGCCCGGGCGTCCCCGGGGACCGGCCGTCCCACCTCTCGGTCCAGTCGCGGCCGGGGTCGCTGTCCCCTGCTGTCCGGCCGCGGCACCCGCGCACGGTCCCACGGCGCCGCACTTCCGGCGGGGCCGGGGCGGCGGCGCCACATGCGCCGGTGGACTGGGATGAAGCTCCACGCGTGGTCCTGCAAGTCCGTACGGCGGCGCCCCTGGCCGGGGCGAAGGCGGCGCGTCTGGCGGGCGCGGCGCGGTCGTACGGTCGTCTGAAGCAACGAAAGGCGGCCCCGCCCGGTCACGGTCGTTTGGACGGGCAGACGAGTGAAACCGGACAGCCCGGTAGAATCGGTGTCCAGACACCCCCACCCGTCGCCGCCGCGGCCCCCGCCGGGGAAGCGGTTCGGTGTGACACCTCTCGTACCGCTGCCGGAAGGCCGTCTGTGTCCTCTGCAATTCCCGTCCAGTCCGCGCCGGACAACGACACCGTCCTGGTGGTCGACTTCGGCGCCCAGTACGCCCAGCTCATCGCCCGTCGGGTGCGTGAGGCGCGGGTCTACAGCGAGATCGTGCCGAGCAGCATGCCGGTCGCCGAGATGCTCGCCAAGAACCCCAAGGCGATCATCCTCTCCGGCGGTCCGTCGTCGGTCTACGAAGAGGGCGCGCCGCAGCTCGACCGCGCGATCTTCGAGGCCGGGGTCCCGGTCTTCGGCATGTGCTACGGCTTCCAGCTGATGGCCAAGACCCTCGGCGGCACGGTCGACAACACCGGCGCCCGCGAGTACGGCCGCACCCCGCTGACCGTCAGCCGCACCGGCTCCACCCTGTTCGAGGGCGTTCCGGCGGAGCACTCGGTGTGGATGTCGCACGGCGACGCCTGCTCCGCCGCCCCGGAGGGCTTCACCGTCACCGCGTCCACCGCGGTGGTCCCGGTCGCGGCCTTCGAGAACGACGAGGCCCGCCTCTACGGCGTGCAGTACCACCCCGAGGTGCTGCACTCCGACCACGGCCAGCAGATCCTGGAGCACTTCCTCTACCGCGGCGCCGGCCTCGCCCCGACCTGGACCACCGGCAGCGTGGTCGAGGAGCAGGTCGCGCTGATCCGCGCCCAGGTCGGCGAGAAGCGCGCGATCTGCGGCCTCTCCGGCGGTGTGGACTCCGCGGTCGCGGCGGCCCTGGTCAACAAGGCCATCGGCTCCAAGCTGACCTGCGTGTACGTCGACCACGGCCTGATGCGCAAGGGCGAGACCGAGCAGGTCGAGAAGGACTTCGTGGCGGCCACCGGCGTGCAGCTGAAGGTGGTCGACGCCGCGGAGCGCTTCCTGAACGCGCTGAAGGGGGTCACCGACCCCGAGGAGAAGCGCAAGATCATCGGCCGGGAGTTCATCCGGGTCTTCGAGCAGGCGCAGGCCGAGATCGTCGCCGAGGCCGGCGAGCACGGCGAGTCGGTCGACTTCCTGGTCCAGGGCACCCTGTACCCGGACGTGGTGGAGTCCGGTGGCGGCACCGGCACCGCCAACATCAAGTCCCACCACAACGTCGGCGGCCTGCCCGAGGACCTCCAGTTCCAGCTGGTCGAGCCGCTGCGCAAGCTGTTCAAGGACGAGGTCCGGATGGTCGGCCAGGAGCTGGGCCTGCCGGAGGAGATCGTCCAGCGCCAGCCGTTCCCGGGCCCGGGCCTGGGCATCCGGATCGTCGGCGAGGTCACCCAGGAGCGGCTGGACCTGCTCCGCGACGCCGACGCGATCGCCCGCGAGGAGCTGACCGCGGCCGGCCTGGACCGCGAGATCTGGCAGTGCCCGGTCGTGCTGCTCGCCGACGTGCGCAGCGTGGGCGTGCAGGGCGACGGCCGCACCTACGGTCACCCGATCGTGCTGCGCCCGGTCTCGTCCGAGGACGCCATGACCGCCGACTGGTCGCGCCTGCCGTACGACGTGCTGGCCAAGATCTCCACCCGGATCACCAACGAGGTCCGCGACGTGAACCGCGTCGTCGTCGACGTCACCAGCAAGCCGCCGGGCACCATCGAGTGGGAGTGAGCACTCCCGCCGGCCGCTGAGCCGCTGCTGAACGGCCGTGCCGTCGTTCCCGTACCAGGGAGCGGCGGCACGGCCGTTCGCGGTGGGGCGGCCGCCCGGGTGGGGACCTCCCACCGAAAGCGATCGGGAGCGGGCAGAATGCGGACCGGACCTGTCAGGGAGTGGCGGGCCGCGAGGGAAGGTGTGAGCGATGTCGGAGGCTGGCAACTCCGTGGCGGGTGACGGGGAAGCGGGCGTCGGGGGAGCGGGTGTCGGGGGAGCGGCCGGTCTGGCCGACCGGGCGGCGCAGTGGCGGGCGTCCGCGTCCCGGTACGCGCTGCTGCCGCTGCGGCTCTTCCTCGGCGTCACCTTCGTGTACGCCGCCCTCGACAAACTGTCCGACGCGCACTACCTGGCCGGGGCGGCCGACCCGGCGTCGTTCGTCTCGCAGGCCCAGGCGGTCAAGGGCGGCAGCCCGATCTCCTTCCTGCTCGGCGCCGCCCTGGACGCGCCCACCCTGTTCGCGCTCGCCGTCGCCTTCGGCGAGCTGGCGGTCGGCCTCGGCACCCTGCTCGGCCTCTGGGGCCGGGTCGCGGCGCTCGGCGGCGCGATGATCAACCTCAGCCTCTGGCTGTCCATCAGCTGGAGCGTCTCGCCGTACTACCTGGGCAACGACCTCGGCTACCTGATGGCCTGGACACCGCTGCTGCTGGCCGGCACCCCGGACCTGTCGGTGGACGGCTACCTCGCCCGGCGGGCCGGCCGGGACCGGGGGCGCGGGCTGGGCGAGGACCGCGTCAGGCGCCGGGCGCTGGTGGACGGCGGGATCGCCGCCGTCGCGATCGGCGGCGCCGGGCTGCTCACCGGCTCGCTCACCCGGACCTTCGGCCGGGCCAAGCACTCCGCGCCCAAGCAGTCCGCGGCCCCGGCCACCACCCAGGCGCCGTCCGGACCGGCCCCCTCGGTGGCCGCCGCGAGCGTGCCGGTCGGCGGCTCGGCCCAGGTCAAGGACCCGGCCACCGGGGACGCCGTCTACATCGTGCAGCCCAAGGCGGGCCAGTACTGCGGCCTGTCCGCGGTGTGCACCCACTCCGGCTGCGCGGTCGACGCCCCGAAGAACGGCCAGCTGTACTGCCCCTGCCACGGCTCCCGGTTCGACGCCGCCACCGGCGCGGTGGTCAACGGGCCGGCGGTCAAACCGCTGCCGAAGTACACCGTCACCCAGGCCGGCGACAAGCTGAACCTCGGGCCGCTGCAGAGCTGAGCCTGATCGGGCGCGTTCAGTCCTGGCGGTCGGTGCGGCCGCGCCGGGTGACCGCCGCGACCGCGCCGGCCAGGCCGCCGAGGCCGAGCACGATGAAGGTGACCGGGATGACGATCCGGCCGTTCACCGCCTGGTCGTTGAGCGCCGCGACCAGGTAGACCACCGCGATCGTGCTGAACAGCGCCCCCGCGATCAGCGAGAACAGGTCGAGCCGGTGCTTCCTCACTGCTGGACCACCTTGATGTTGCCGATCCCGACCGCGAGTTCGAGATCGAATGTGCCCTTGGACGGATGGCCGCTGCCGGGTGGCAGCAGGTAGGTGTGGCGGCCGGTGCCGTCGTTGCGGTCACCGGGGGCGGAGACGTCGCCGAGGCCCACCCGGGCCACCAGGTTCACCGTCACGTCCGGCGGCAGGACGACGGTCAGCTCGCCGGCGCCGAGTTCGACCTTGCTGGTGAGGGTGGTCCCGGCCGGGTCGAGCCCGCTCAGGTCCAGCCGGAGCTGGCCGGCCCCCAGGGAGTACCGGGGCTGGAGGTCGGCCGAGGCGATGACGGTGAAGTCGCGCTGGCCGACGGCGTTGCGCATGGAGTCCGGGGAGTGTCCGACGAAGACCAGCGCCAGGGTGAGCATCAGGCCCGTCACCGCGAGCTTGCGGGCCCGGCCGAACTTCGAGCCGATCAGCAGCGTCAGGCCGATCACCAGCAGCGCGGTGGCCAGCACGGTCGCACTCAGCACGGTGACGCTGGTGTGGCCGGCCGAGACGGACCAGACCGCGGCACCCGCGCCGATCGCCAGCAGCAGGCCGAAGAAGCCGAGCGCGGACCGCTCCCGGGGGTGCCGGGCGGCGGCGGGCCGGGGCCGGCAGGCCGGGCCGTCCTTGCGCAGCGGGTCGCCCGCGGGCAGGTCGACGCGCTGCCACCAGGGCTGGGCCGGGCCGCCCGCCGGCGGCACCGGGGTGCCGAACGGCGGGGTGGGGCCGGCGCCGTACGGGTTGCGCTCGGGGTGGCGCGGGTCCCACAGGTAGCCGGTCGGGCCGGGGGCCGGGGAGTCGGCGGGCACCGTTCCGGCGGCGCGCTCGGCCGCGTGCCGGGCGCGGGCGGCCTCGTCGTCCTCCGCCCCGGACCACGGGGACGGGCCGTACTGCTCCCCGTCGGGGTGGTGGCGGTCGTACGGGCCGCCGGGGCGGCGTCGGCGCGCCCGGCCGCGGCGGCGGTCCGGGTCGTAGCGCACCGCCAGGAAGACCAGTCCGGCGAGCAGCAGCAGCGGGAACAGCTGGTCGTCCTGGCCCATCGAGGAGAAGAACACCCCGGTACCGATCACAGCCAGCAGCACCGCGCCGACCGACTGGCCGTCCACCCGGCCGGTGAGCACCCGCTGGAGTTCGGTGCGCCCGTGCCGGGTGCCGCCCCGGCCGTCCGGCACCGGCTCGGTGGGGACGATCAGCCAGGCCAGGCCGTACAGGAACAGCCCGAGGCCGCCGGAGAGGCAGAGCACCACGGTGACCACCCGGAAGACCACCGGGTCGATGTCCAGGTGCCGCCCGAGGCCGCCGCAGACGCCGGCCACCACGCGGTGGTGCTCGGTCCTGGTCAGCGGGGGGCGTTCCGGTTCCGGCGGGGCGGCGGGCCCGGTCTCCTGGATGCGGTGGTCGTCGGTCATGGGCACCATCCTCCCGGCTGCCCCGGCCCGGCCCAACCGGTGCGAGCCCTGTCCGGACCCTGACTTGTCCCTGAGAAGGGGTCAGGGACACACCCTGATGCGTCCGCGTGCGCGGGCGTGGAACCATCGGTGGCGTGGCAGCACCCGGTTCCGACCCCCGACCCCTCGCCCCCGACGCCGTGCCGGCGGGCGGCACCGACCCGACCGCGCCCGACGGCGGGCGGCCGCCGTACCGCCGGCTCTACCGCAGCCCGCAGGGGCGGATGCTCGGCGGCGTCGCGCAGGGGCTCGCGGTGCACCTCGGGCTCCCGGTGCGGTGGGTGCGGCTCGCGTTCGTGCTGCTGTTCTTCGCGCAGGGGATCGGTACCCTGCTGTACGCGGCGTTCTGGTTCGTGGTGCCGATCGGCATCGGCGAGCCCGCGCAGCGCGGCGCCGCCCACTGGGTGTACGTCAACGGCGTCTTCGTCCCGACCGGGTCGGGGCAGCAGCCGGGCGGCGCGCTGAGCAAGGGCCGCGGCGGCTGGCTCGGCCGGCTGCGCGAACTGCTCCAGCACGCCCTCCAGGGCGAGCCGGCCGCGGCCCCCGCTGAGGGGGAGGACAGCGCGGCCGGCAAGACCGGGCAGGGCGGCCTCGGCCAGCTCGCCGCCCTGGTGATGATGGTGATCGGCATCACCGCCCTGCTCAACGCGCTCGGCCTGCAGACCGCCAAGCCGTACACCTGGCCGCTGCTGGCGATCGGCGTCGGCGTCGCGCTGGTCTGGCGGCAGGCCGACGACTCGCGCTGGCAGCGCTGGTTCGGCCTGGAGGAGGGCGACAAGCGGCGCGGCGCCTACACCCGGGTCGGCGCCGGCGTGCTGCTCGTGGTGGCCGGCACCATCGCCTTCCTCGCCATGCAGGGCAGCGGCTCGACGCTCGGCTCGGTGGTCGAGGCCTCGCTCGCGGTGCTCGCCGGGGTGCTGGTGCTGCTCGGCCCGTACGGGCTGCGCCTGTGGCAGGACCTCGGTGCCGAGCGCACCGCCCGCATCCGCGCCCAGGAGCGGGCCGAGATCGCCGCGCACGTCCACGACTCGGTGCTGCACACCCTGACCCTGATCCAGCGCCGGGCCGAGGACCCCAAGGAGGTGCTGCGGCTGGCCCGTGCCCAGGAGCGCGAGCTGCGGCTGTGGCTGTACCGCCCGGAGGCCGCCGCCGAGGCCGCTCCCGACACCATGGCGGAGAGCCTGCGCGCCGTCGTCGCCGAGGTCGAGGACCGGCACGGCGTCCCGGTCGAGGTCGTGATCGTCGGCGACTGCCCGATGGACGACCGGATCGCGGCCCAGATGCAGGCCGCGAGGGAGGCGACCGTCAACGCGGCCAAGTACGGTGGCGGGGGACCGGTCCAGGTCTACGCCGAGGTGGAGGGGAAGACGGTGTCGGTGTTCGTCCGCGACCACGGTCCCGGCTTCGACCCCGACACGGTGCCCGAGGACCGGATGGGCGTACGGGAGTCGATCATCGGCCGCATGAAGCGCAACGGCGGCACCGCACGGGTGCGGCCCGCGCCGGACGGCGGGACCGAGGTCGAGCTGGAGATGGAGAGAACGAATGACTGAGGCAGCGCCGGAGCGCACCGCGAGAGTCGTCCTGGTGGACGACCACCGGATGTTCCGCACCGGGGTCCGGGCCGAGATCGGCCGCACCGAGGCGACCGGCATCGACGTGGTCGGCGAGGCCGACGACGTCGAGTCGGCGGTGCGGGTCGTCGCCGAGACCCGGCCGGACGTGGTGCTGCTCGACGTCCACCTGCCCGGCGGCGGCGGTGTCGAGGTGCTGCGCCGCTCGGCCGGGCTGATGGGAGAGCAGGGCGGGGTCAAGTTCCTCGCCCTGTCGGTGTCGGACGCCGCCGACGACGTGATCGGCGTCATCCGCGGCGGCGCGCGCGGCTACGTCACCAAGACCATCACCGGCACCGACCTGGTCAACGCGATCTTCCGGATCGCCGACGGCGACGCGGTGTTCTCGCCCCGGCTGGCCGGCTTCGTCCTGGACGCCTTCGCCGCCACCGACACCCCGCCGGTCGACGAGGACCTGGACCGCCTCACCCAGCGCGAGCGCGAGGTGCTCCGCCTGATCGCGCGCGGCTACGCGTACAAGGAGATCGCCAAGCAGCTCTTCATCTCGGTGAAGACGGTCGAGAGCCACGTCTCCGCCGTCCTGCGCAAGCTCCAGCTGAGCAACCGGCACGAACTGACCCGCTGGGCCACCGCCCGCCGGCTGGTCTGAGCCCCGGCCCGGGCGGCCGAGTCCATGTGCTGCTGAGCCCCGGTCGCGAGCCCGTCCGGTCCGGTTCTCTCCGGGCCGGGCGGGCTTGTCGGTGGGTGGCCATAGACTCGGAGTGCCATGAGTAGCCTCTTTGACGACCTCCCGCTCCCCGGTTTCGAGGCACCCGCCGCCGGGTCGAAGCAGCCCGCCGTGCCCCTCGACGAGGAGCCCCCGCCGTACGAGGACGACGCCCCGTACGAGGCCTACGAGGAGGCCATCCCGGAGGGGCTGTTCCAGACCGACCACGCCGCCGAGACCGCGCGGGACGCCTGGTACCGCAACGGCGCCGCCCGCACGGTGGTGGATCCGGCACAGCTGCTGGAGGGCATGAACGACCCGCAGCGCGAGGCGGTGCTGCACGCGGGCTCGCCGCTGCTCATCGTGGCCGGCGCCGGCTCCGGCAAGACCCGGGTGCTGACCCACCGGATCGCCCACCTGCTGGGCGCCCGCGGCGTGCAGCCGGGCGAGATCCTGGCGATCACCTTCACCAACAAGGCCGCCGGCGAGATGCGCGAGCGCGTCGAGGCGCTGGTCGGCCCGCGGGCCCGGGCGATGTGGGTGTCGACCTTCCACAGCGCGTGCGTGCGGATCCTGCGCCGCGAGTCCAAGGTGCTGGGCTTCACCTCCAGCTTCTCGATCTACGACTCGGCCGACTCGCAGCGGCTGATGTCGCTGGTCTGCCGCGACCTCGACCTGGACCCGAAGCAGTTCCCGCCGAAGTCCTTCACCGCGAAGATCAGCAACCTGAAGAACGAGCTGATCGACGAGGAGACCTTCGCCGACCAGGCCGCCAACCCGATGGAGAAGAAGCTCTCCGAGGCGTACACGCTCTACCAGCGGCGCCTGCGCGAGGCCAACGCGCTGGACTTCGACGACATCATCATGACGACGGTGAACCTGCTCCAGGCCTTCCCCGACGTCGCGGAGCACTACCGGCGCCGGTTCCGGCACATCCTGGTCGACGAGTACCAGGACACCAACCACGCCCAGTACATGCTCGTCCGCGAGCTGAGCGGCGGATCCGTCGCGGCCGCGCCGAAGCGCACCGTGGACGGGGAGTTCGTGAACCCGGCCGCCGGGCGCCTGTCCGAGGTGCCGCCGGCCGAGCTGTGCGTCGTCGGTGACGCGGACCAGTCGATCTACGCCTTCCGCGGCGCGACGATCCGCAACATCCTCCAGTTCGAGGAGGACTACCCGAACGCGACCACGATCCTGCTGGAGCAGAACTACCGCTCCACGCAGACCATCCTGAGCGCCGCCAACGCCGTCATCGAGCGCAACGCCAACCGGCGCGAGAAGAAGCTCTGGACGGCCGGCGAGCACGGCGAGAAGGTCGTCGGCTACGTCGCGGACGACGAGCACGGCGAGGCCCAGTTCATCGCCGACGAGATCGACCGGCTCACCGACGCGGGCGACGCCAAGCCCGGCGACGTCGCGATCTTCTACCGGACGAACGCCCAGTCCCGCGTGTTCGAGGAGGTGTTCATCCGGGTCGGCCTGCCGTACAAGGTGGTCGGCGGGGTGCGCTTCTACGAGCGCAAGGAGGTCCGGGACGTCCTGGCGTACCTGCGGGTGCTCTCCAACCCGGAGGACACCGTGCCGCTGCGCCGGATCCTCAACGTGCCCAAGCGCGGCATCGGCGAACGGGCCGAGGCGATGGTCGACGCGCTGGCCGCACGGGAGCGGATCTCCTTCGCCCAGGCGCTGCTGCGCGTCGACGAGGCGTACGGGATGGCCGCGCGCTCGGCCAACGCGGTGAAGAAGTTCAACGTCCTGATGGCCGGGCTGCGGCAGGTCGTCGAATCGGGCGCGGGCCCGGCCGCGGTGCTGGAGGCCGTCCTGGAGGAGACCGGCTACCTGGCCGAACTCCAGGCCTCCACCGACCCGCAGGACGAGACCCGGGTGGAGAACCTCCAGGAACTCGCCTCCGTCGCCCTGGAGTACGAGCAGGACCCGGGCGAGCGGCCCGACGCCGACGAGGAGGGCACCCCGCCGGTCGGCTCGCTCCCCGACTTCCTGGAACGGGTCGCGCTCGTCGCCGACTCCGACCAGATCCCGGACGACGAGGAGGGCCGGGGCGTCATCACGATGATGACCCTGCACACCGCCAAGGGCCTGGAGTTCCCGGTGGTCTTCCTGACCGGCATGGAGGACGGGATCTTCCCGCACATGCGGGCGCTCAACCAGGTCAAGGAACTGGAGGAGGAGCGGCGGCTCGCCTACGTGGGGCTCACCCGGGCGCGGCAGCGGCTCTACCTGACCCGCTCGGTGCTGCGCAGCGCCTGGGGGCAGCCCGCGTACAACCCGGCCTCGCGGTTCCTGGAGGAGATCCCGGAGGACCTGGTGGAGTGGAAGCGGCGGGGGGCGGCGCAGGCGCCGGCCGCGCGCGGCTTCTCCTCGGGGTCGTCCTGGGGCAAGTCCTCGTCGGGGGGCGGCGGTTCGCGCTCCTCGTCGGGTTCTTCGGGCTCGCCGGCCTCGTCGAAGCCGAAGGCGGGCTGGGGGCAGTCGGCGCGGCGCGGCGGTCAGGCCGTCGAACGGGACGCCGTCTCGCTCGCGGTCGGGGACCGGGTCACCCACGACACCTTCGGGCTGGGCACGGTGGTGGGCGTCACCGGCGTCGGCGACCGGGCGCAGGCCACGGTCGACTTCGGCTCGGAGGGCCGCAAGCAGCTGCTGCTGCGCTACGCGCCGGTGGAGAAGCTCTAGCTTTCCCTAGCGGGGGTCGAGCCCGTTCGAGAGGAACCACGGCAGCGGGTCGACCGGCCCGCTGCCGGCCGGGCGGATCTCGAAGTGCAGGTGCGGCCCGGTGCTGTTGCCGCTGCTGCCGACGAAGGCGATGACGTCGCCCTGCTTCACCGGCCCCTTGCGGACCTTGTACGCCCGCAGGTGGCAGTACCAGGCCTCGGTGCCGTCGGGCATCTTCAGCACCGTCATGTAGCCGTACGACGGGTTCCACTGGGTGCGGATCGTGCCGTCGGTGACGGCCATCACCTCGGAACCGCCGTCCACCGGGAAGTCGATGCCGGTGTGGCGGTTGGCCCAGTGGGTGCCGGCCTCGCCGAACAGCTCGCCGAGGCCGTGCCGGGCGACCGGCATGACCACCTTGGGCTTGACGGGCTCGGCGCTCGGCTGCGCGCCCGGGGTGCCCTGGGCGTCGGCGGGTTGGGCGCCGGCCAGCGGCTGGCGGGCGTCACCGCGGGAGGCCTGGGCCGGGTCGCCGGCCGCGACCGCCTGCCGGGCGGCCGTCTTGGCGGCCTCGGCGCCGCCGTCGGCCGGGTTGTCCGGGCTGTTCGGGTTGTTCGGGTTGTCTTGGGCGTCCGGGGCGTCGACCGCCGTCCGTGCCGTCCGGCCGGCCGCCTGGGCGTGCTGATCGGCCTCGCCCCGCACGGTGACGGCCGCCGCGGCGGCGACCCCGAGTGCGGCCACCGACGGCAGCGCGACCCGCAGCAGTGCGGTTCTGGTGGCGGCCTTGGCGGCGCCGCGGCGCTGGGTGCGGGACTGCTCGCGGGCGGCGAGGCGCAGCTCCGCACGGGTCGGGCGGGCGGCTGCGTCGGGAGCCATCGGGGGCTGCCTCCTCGGTGGGCCTGGGGCGCGTCGTCGGGCAGGGGGAGCGGCGGGGAAAGCGGCAGGGAAAAGCGGTACGGGGGAAGCGGGGAGAAATCAGCCGAGACTGTAGCCGCAAGGCCGACGCCCCGGAAAAACCTCCGGTTGTCAAGAGGTCGGCCGGGGGTCTGTGCGGTGGCCGGGTGGACGGGCATACCCACTGGTAGCAAGGCCGGGGGCTGTGACTTTGCCCTCCTCTTGGGAGGTGGCGCGGCCAACCGGGCCGGGTGGCGCTAACCTCCCCTCAGGTTGGTTATTGGCCGTTAACCGCACCCGTGGCCCGCGAGGTCCGGTCGGATGGTGGACGACGAGGTCCAGGAGGCAGTCATGAGTGTGTCGGGGCCGATCCGTGTGGTGGTCGCCAAGCCGGGGCTCGACGGTCACGACCGTGGCGCCAAGGTCATTGCGCGTGCCCTGCGCGACGCCGGTATGGAGGTCATCTACACCGGGCTGCACCAGACGCCCGAGCAGGTCGTCGACACCGCGATCCAGGAGGACGCGGACGGCATCGGGCTGTCGATCCTCTCCGGTGCCCACATGACGCTGTGCGCACGGGTGTTGGAGCTGTTGAAGGAGCGCGACGCGGCGGACATCAAGGTCTTCTGCGGCGGGATCATCCCGGACGACGACATCGCCGAGCTCAAGGCGATGGGCGTCGCGGACATCTTCACCCCGGGCACGTCCACCCGGGACGTCGTGGCCTGGGTCGCGGCCAACCTGCGGGCGGCCGGCTGAGGTTGACGGTGCGGGACGGGCCGGCCCCAGGCTTCGGCGGGGCCGGCCCGTCCCGTCGTTCCGTCGTTCTGCCGCCTCGGGAGCGGGTGCCAGGTGCCAGGCGTCGGACGTCAGGCGTCGAGTTCGGCGAGCATCGCGGCCCGGAAGCGCAGCGTTCCGGCCAGCCGGGCGAAGGTCTCCGACCAGGCGGAGTCGGGCGCGGCCCCGGCGGCCAGCTCCTCCACGGCGGCCGCCGTCTCCGGGGCGAGCGCGCGTTCCGTCATCCCGAGCACCCCGCTGTGGCTCCACGGGTACGCGCCGGAGCCGGCGGCGCGGGCCAGGGCCGTCACCACGGCGGTGGACAGCGGCGGCGTCCACGGCGTGCCGCAGGCGCCGAGCAGTTGGAAGGCCTCGCCCAGGCCGTGCACCTCGATGAACGCGGCCGTCCAGGCGGCCCGCTCCTCGGGTGGGAGGACGGCGAGCAGCTTGGCGGGGGCGCCGGTGACGCGGGGGGCGCGGGCCCGTCCGGCGCCGCGGGCGGGCGGTGCGGGCGCCGGGCCGAGCAGCGCCCGGGCCCAGTCGGCGTCGTGCTGGCGGACGGCGGCGCGCGCCCAGGCCTCGCGCAGGTCGTCGGCCCAGCTGCTGCTGGTCTCGTCGATGCTGTCGCCGACCCGCAGGGCGAGCAGCTGCTCCGGTGTCAGGCCGGTGCTCTCGGGCCAGAGTCGCAGCGGTGCGGCGGCGATCACTTCGCCGAACCACCAGGCCCGTTCGCCGCGTCCGGTGGGGGACTTGGGCGGTATGCCGTCGCGCTGCATGGCCGCGTCGCACTCGGCGGGCGGGGTGACCAGTAGGTGCGTCCCGGCCGCGGCGAGGCGGACGGCGGTCCTCGCCCGCTCGGCCATCCGCCGGGCGAGGGCCGAGCCGGGCAGGGTGGAGAGCAGTTCGGCGGCGGTGGCGCGGACGTTCTTGCTGCGGTCGCCGAGGGCGGCCTCCAGGAAGGGTTCGTCGGCGGCGGAGAGGCCGTCCTGGAGGGCGTCCAGGAAGAGCAGGCGGTCCTCGGCGCGCTCGGTGGACCAGGTGCCGCTCAGCAGCTCCAGGCCGGCGGCCGGATCGCGGCGGCGCAGCAGGGTGAGGTGGGTGACCCGCTCGGCGAACAGGCCCTCGTGCCACAGCTGGTGGTCGACGGGCCCGCCGGGCTGCTCGGCCGGGTCGGGGGCGGCGGTGCGCAGCACGAAGCGCCAGTCGGGGTTCTGTTCGGCCAGCCAGCGGCCCAGTGGTCCGGTCAGCGCGACGGCGTCGGAGCGCAGTTCGCTGCGGGCGCGGGCGGCGTCGAGCAGGCCGGGTATCAGTGCGCCGGGCGGGCGCAGGCCCCGGGCGCGGGCGGTGGCGAGCCACTGCGGGAGCAGTTCGGCGAGGTTGGCCAGGGTGGCGCCGCCGCTGCCGCCGGACCGGCCGGCCAGCAGGACGGTGAGCCGGCGGGCGGCCGCCGCGGGCAGCTCGGGGCGCCCGTCCTCGGGCGCGGGCGGGCCGGGTGGTCCGGCGGCGGGGACGGGCAGGGCGCCGGCCCGGCGGCGGACGGTGGCGAGGGCGGCCAGCTCCAGCAGCGCGGTGGCCGGGTCGGCCTGGTCGACGGTGTCGGCGAGCGGCAGGGTGGTGGCCGGGAGCGGGCGGCGGTCGGTGCCGAGCAGGGCGGTGGTGTGCAGGGTCTCCCACGGGTCCTGGGTGATCGTCATCTTCGGTGCTCCTGATGTGTTCTGGACGCTAGACGGTGGTGAGGCCGATCGGGCGGTCGTGGCCGGCCCAGGCCGTGACCGGGGCGAAGCCCTGGTGGCCGTACTCGCCGAAGACCGTCAGCGGGCGGCCGGTGGAGACCGCGGCCAGCCGCCACAGGGCCGCCTCCGGGAGGGCCGAGGTGCGGACGGGCAGGGTGTGGTGGCCGTCCGTCAGGTACCAGCCGTCCGGGGTGCGGACGGGCACGGCGCCGGTGAGGACGGTCGGCCAGCTGTCCAGCCACGGGTCGTCGGCGACGGCGGTGCCGTAGCCGGCGACCGCCTCGGCGACGGTGAGGCCGTCGGGCGGGCCGGCCGGGCCGGGCTCGGGGGCGCCGTAGCGGGTGCCGAGGGCGGCGCGCAGCGGGCGGGCGCCGGGGTGGAAGGCGAGGTCGGCCTCCAGCAGGTGGCCGGTGGGCAGGGCGAGGTCGGGGGCCTGGCCGGGGCGGCCGAAGGCGAGCAGCAGGGCGGGGCGGCCGGTCTTGGCGCCGCGCAGCCAGACCCGGCGGGTGGTGAGCCGTTCGTCGGCGGAGTCGCGGCTGCCGAGCACCTGCCAGCGGTCGCGCACGGTGGGGCCGGCCAGGATCTCGGTGGTGTCGGTGGGGTAGCCGACCCGGGTGCGGACGGTGGCGGCCAGTTCGGCCGGCAGTTCGTCGACGCGGGTGGCGGCGGTGGCGAGCAGGTGCAGCATCGCGTACTCCTCCAGGAGCCGGTCCTGCGGGGCGGCGTCGAGTTCGCGGACCCGGGTGGCCAGGCCGGGGGCCTGGGCGTCGACCATTCGGGCGGCGACCTCCTCCCAGGGCCCGGCGGTGGACTGGTCGGCCAGGCCGTGCCGGATCCGGTCGGCCAGGCGCAGCCGCAGCTCGGCCGCGCCGGCCGCCACCCGGGCACCGCGCCGCTCGGCCCGGCGGCGGGCAGCGGCCGGGTCGGCGGGGGGCGCGGCGCGCTTCTCGGCGCGCTCCTCGCGGGAGGTGAGCCAGTCGGCCGCCCATGCGGCGGGTTCGGCGGCCGGGACGGCCTCCGGGGCGCCGCTCCACAGCAGGAGGAGCCCGAGCGCGTGCTTGCACGGGAACTTCCGGCTGGGGCAGCTGCACTGGTAGGCGGGCGTGGCGAGTTCGATCACGGTGCGGTACGGCGTGCTGCCGCTGCCCTTGCACTCGCCCCAGAGCGCGGTGCCGTCGGTGCCCGCCCCGGACCAGGGCGCGGGCGAGGAGAGCTTGCCGGCGGCCTTCTGCGACGCGGCGTCAGGTGCCAGGGACAGGACGTGTTCGGTGCTCCAGCGTTCCTCCATGCGACCGACGGTAGGCGGCGGCACTGACATCGGCTGACCGCCCGTCGGGAGCGCCCCGGGGTTTGTCAGTGCCGGGGTGCAGGGTGGTTCCCACAGGCCGGGACGCCGGCCCCAGCTCCCCCCGATCACCCTGCCGCCGAGGGCACCCGTGTGCCCGGCGGCCGACCCGAAGGAGCCCCCGTGACCGACGTTCTGCGGCAGCATGCCGAGGACGCCTTCGCCGGTGAACTGGCCGCGCTGGCCGCGCAGGACGACCGTCCGCGCCCGGAGCGCTGGAAGCTCTCGCCGTGGGCCGTGGCGACGTACCTGCTCGGCGGCGAACTGCCCGACGGCACCCCGATCACCCCCAAGTACATCGGCCCGCGCCGGGTGGTGGAGGTCGCCGTCACGACCCTGGCGACGGACCGCGCGCTGCTGCTGCTCGGCGTGCCCGGCACCGCGAAGACCTGGGTGTCCGAGCACCTGGCCGCGGCGGTCAGCGGCGACTCCACCCTGCTGGTGCAGGGCACCGCCGGCACCCCGGAGGAGGCCGTCCGGTACGGCTGGAACTACGCCCGGCTGCTCACCGACGGCCCGAGCCGGAACGCCCTGGTGCCCTCGCCGCTGATGCGGGCGATGGCGGACGGCAAGCTCGCCCGGATCGAGGAGCTGACCCGGATCCCGGCCGACGTGCAGGACAGCCTGATCACCATCCTGTCCGAGAAGACGCTGCCGGTGCCGGAGTTGGGCGGCGAGACGCAGGCGGTGCGCGGCTTCAACGTGATCGCCACCGCGAACGACCGCGACCGCGGCGTCAACGAGCTGTCCAGCGCGCTGCGCCGGCGGTTCAACACCGTCGTGCTGCCGCTGCCGGGCTCGCTGGAGGAGGAGGTCGACATCGTCACCCGCCGGGTGAACCAGCTCGGCCGCTCCCTGGAGCTGCCCGAACTGCCCGGCGGCGCCGAGGAGATCAGGCGGGTGGTCACCGTGTTCCGCGAGCTGCGGGCCGGGATCACGACGGACGGGCGGACGAAGGTCAAGAGCCCGAGCGGCACCCTCTCCACGGCGGAGGCGATCTCGGTGGTGGCCAACGGCCTCGCCCTGGCCACTCACTTCGGGGACGGCGTGCTGCGCGCCGGGGACGTGACGGCCGGCATCCTCGGCGCCGTCGTCCGGGACCCGGTGGCGGACCACGCGGTGTGGCGCGAGTACGTCGAAGGGGTGGTGCGCGAGCGCGACGGTTGGAAGGACTTCTACCGGGCCGCCCGCGAGGAGGTGCGATGACCGCGGACGTCGCGCTGCTCGGCATCCGGCACCACGGTCCGGGCTCGGCCCGGGCGGTGGCCGCCGCGCTGGAGCGGTGGCGGCCGGACGCGGTGCTGATCGAGGGCCCGCCGGAGGCCGACGGCATCGTCCACCTCGCGGCCGGGAACGGCCTGGTGCCGCCGGTCGCGCTGCTGGCCCACGCGGTGGACGACCCGGCGAGGGCCGCGTTCTGGCCGTACGCCGAGTTCTCCCCGGAATGGGTGGCGATCCGCTACGGCGTCGAGCGGGAGCTGCCGGTCCGCTTCATCGACCTGCCCGCCGGGTACGGCCTCGGACCCGCCGCCGAGGCGGGGGAGGCCGGGGAGCCGGGGGAGCCCGCCGGGCCGGTCGCCGACCCGCTGGCGCTGCTCGCCGAGGCGGCAGGCTACGACGACCCGGAGCGCTGGTGGGAGGACGTGGTCGAGCACCGCGCGCCCGGTGCGGACGGCGCGGACGACCCGGACGGGCTGGCGCCGTTCGCCGCCGTCGCGGAGGCGATGGCGGCGCTGCGCGCGGAGGGCCTCGGCGAGTCCCGGCGGGACGACCTGCGCGAGGCGTACATGCGCCAGCAGATCCGGGCCGCCCGCCGCGCCGGGCACCGCCGGATCGCCGTGGTGTGCGGGGCCTTCCACGTGCCCGCGCTGGCGGTGCTGCCGACGGTCGCGCACGACCGGGCGCTGCTCGCCGCACTGCCGCGGAAGGTGCGGACGGACATCACCTGGGTGCCGTGGACGCACCGCCGGCTCTCCCAGGCCACCGGCTACGGCGCGGGCGTGCAGTCACCGGGCTGGTACCACCACCTGTTCGGCACCGAGGGCGATCCGGTGCCGCGCTGGCTCGCCCGGGCCGCCGAACTGCTGCGCGCCGAGGACCACCCGGTCTCCTCCGCCCACGTCATCGAGGCGGTCCGGCTCGCCCGCACGCTGGCGGTGCTGCGCGGCCGCCCGCTGGCCGGGCTGACCGAGACCCTGGACGCCGTCCGCGCGGTGCTCTGCGAGGGTTCGGACGTCGCCCTGGAGCTCGTCCGGGACCGCCTGGTGGTCGGCGACGCGCTCGGCGAAGTCCCGGACGCGGCACCGGCGGTGCCGCTCCAGCGGGACCTCACCCGCTGGCAGCGCACGCTGCGGCTCAAGCCCGAGGCCGCGCCGAAGGACCTCGACCTCGACCTGCGCAAGGACACCGACGCGGCCCGCTCGCGGCTGCTGCACCGGCTGCGGCTGCTGGGCGTCGACTGGGGAGTGCCGGCCCGCTCGGCGGTCAACTCGACCGGGACGTTCCGGGAGAGCTGGCGGCTGTGCTGGCAGCCCGAGTTCGCGGTCCGGATCGCCGAGGCCGCCCAGTGGGGCACCACGGTGGAGGAGGCGGCGACCGGCAAGGCCGTCGGCACCGCCCGCGCCGCCGTCGAACTCGCCGAGCTGACCGGGCTGGTGGAGACCTGCCTGCTGGCCGGGCTGGCCGGCGCGCTGCCCGCCGTGATGCGGGTGCTCGCCGACTGCGCCGCGCTGGACACCGACGTCGCGCACCTGGCCGGGGCGCTGCCCGCGCTGGTCCGGGCGCTGCGCTACGGCGACGTGCGCGGCACCGACCACGGCGCGCTCGGCGAGGTCGCCACCGGCCTGGCCGACCGGATCTGCGTCGGGCTGCCGCCCGCCTGCGTCGGGTTGGACGCCGAGGGGGCGGCGGCGATGCGCGGCCGGCTCGACGAGGTGCACGGCGCGATCGGCCTGCTCGGCCCGGCCGCCCGTCCGGAGCCGGACGCCCCGGACGGATCAGCGGGCCCGGACGCCCCGGCAGCCTCCCCGGGCCCGGACGGTTCCGAGGCCCTGGCCGACCGCTGGGCCGCCGCCCTGCGCTCGCTGGCCCGCCGCGAGCCGGCCGGCGGCCCGGCCACCGGCGCCCCCGGCCTGCTGCGCGGGCGCGCCGTCCGGCTGCTGCTGGACGACGGGCGGCTCGACTCCGAGGAGGCCGCCGGCCGGCTGCGGCTGGTCCTGTCCACCGCCAACGCCCCGGCGGACGCGGCCGGCTGGATCGAGGGCTTCCTCACCGGCGGCGGCGCCCTGCTGCTGCACGACCCGCGCCTGCTCGCCCTGCTCGACGAGTGGCTGACCGGCGTGCCCGGCGAGGTCTTCACCGACGTCCTGCCGCTGCTGCGCCGCACCTTCGCCGGGCTGGAGGCGGGCGTCCGCAGCACCATCGGCGGTCGGGTCGCGGCCGGCCCGCTCGGCGAGGCCCCGGCGGCCCCGACCCCGGGCGGCACCCTCGACCCGGCCCGGGCCGACGCCGCCGTCCCGGTGGTGGCCCTGCTGCTCGGCGCCCGCCCCCGGATCCCCCGGCAGGCCGCCGGCCGCAACACCTGACACCCGTGAAGGAGGACCTGATGGCGACCACGACCGACGAACGGCTGCGCCGCTGGCGGCTGGTGCTCGGCGGCGAGGCCGACGGCACCGGCTGCGCCCTGCGCGGCCGGGACGCCGCGATGGACGGCGCGCTGGCCGCGCTCTACCGTGGCGCGCCCGAGGAGGGCGGCCGGGGGGCCCGCGGCGGCCGGCGCAGCGCCGGGCTGGGCGGCTCGGCCCCGCAGGTGGCGCGCTGGCTGGGCGACATCCGCGAGTACTTCCCGTCCACCGTCGTCCAGCTGATGCAGCAGGACGCGATCGCCCGGCTCGGCCTGGAGCGGCTGCTGCTGGAACCCGAGATGTTGGAGGCCGTCGAACCGGACGTGCACCTGGTCGGCACCCTGCTGTCGCTCAAGCACGCGCTGCCCGAGACCACCCGGGAGACCGCCCGGGCCGTGGTCGGCAAGGTGGTCGCCGATCTGGAGCGCCGGCTCGCCGACCGCACCAGGGCCACCCTGGGCGGCGCCCTCGACCGCAGCGCCAAGGTCAACCGGCCCCGCCACCGCGACATCGACTGGGACCGCACCATCCGGGCCAACCTGAAGAACTACCTGCCCGAGCACGGCACCGTCGTGCCCGAGCGGCTGGTCGGCTACGCCCGCGCCCAGCGCGCGGTGAAGAAGGACGTCATCCTCTGCATCGACCAGTCCGGCTCGATGGCCCCGTCGGTGGTGCACTCGGCGGTGTTCGGCGCGGTGCTCGCCTCGATGCGCACGCTGGACACCCGGCTGGTCGTCTTCGACACCTCGGTGGTCGACCTCACCGAACAGCTCACCGACCCGGTCGACGTCCTGTTCGCCACCCAGCTCGGCGGCGGCACCGACATCAACCGCGCGCTCGCCTACTGCCAGTCGAGGATCACCCGGCCGTCCGAGACCGTGGTGGTGCTGATCAGCGACCTCTACGAGGGCGGCATCCGGGACGGCATGCTCAAGCGCGTCGCCGCGATGAAGGCGGCCGGCGTCCAGTTCATCGCCCTGCTGGCGCTCTCCGACGAAGGTGCGCCCGCCTACGACCACGCCCACGCCGCCGCCCTGGCCGCCCTGGGGGCCCCGGCCTTCGCCTGCACCCCGGACGCCTTTCCGGAGATCATGGCCGCGGCGATCGAGAAGCGCCCGCTGCCGGTGCCTGACCAAGGAGTGTGAGGATTCACCCGGACGTGCGAACCGGCCGACCGGCGGACGGGGGGTGCGCCGACCGCCCCCGTAGGCTGTCTGTGACGGTTCTCACCACGGACGGGCAGGCCCCGGGCGAAACAGTCCCGTCGTACGGGGATAACCTGCCAGACGGACGTGACGCGCGTGTTGATTGACGTGTGCGCCCGTGGCTGTGTGGGCCGCAAGGCCGTACCTCTGCGTACCCGCACCGCCCCGACGACCCGCAGCGAAGATCCTGCCGTGGCACGCTCGTAGAGACACAATCCGCGACCACGAACAAGGACAAACACGTGGACCTGTTCGAGTACCAGGCGAGGGACCTCTTCGCCAAGCACGGTGTGCCCGTGCTTGACGGTGATGTGATCGAGACCGCCGCAGACGCTGCCGCCATCGCGGAGCGCTTCGGCGGCCGCGCCGTCGTCAAGGCTCAGGTGAAGGTGGGTGGCCGAGGCAAGGCCGGTGGCGTGAAGCTCGCCTCCGACCCGGCTGACGCCGTCGCCAAGGCCGAGGCGATCCTCGGCATGGACATCAAGGGCCACACCGTCCACAAGGTGATGCTGGCCCAGACCGCGGACATCAAGGACGAGTACTACGTCTCGTTCCTGCTGGACCGCACCAACCGCACCTTCCTGGCGATGGCCAGCGTCGAGGGCGGCGTGGAGATCGAGGTCGTCGCCGAGGAGAACCCCGACGCGCTCGCCAAGATCCCGGTCGACGCCAACGAGGGCTGCACCCCGGAGAAGGCCGCCGAGATCGTCGCCGCGGCGAAGTTCCCGGCCGAGATCGCCGACCAGGTTGCCGACGTCCTGCAGAAGCTGTGGAAGGTCTTCATCGCCGAGGACGCGCTCCTCGTCGAGGTCAACCCGCTGATCAAGTCCGGCGAGGGCAAGATCATCGCGCTTGACGGCAAGGTCTCGCTGGACGAGAACGCCGAGTTCCGCCAGCCCGAGCACGAGGCCCTGGAGGACAAGGCCGCGGCCAACCCGCTGGAGGCCGCCGCCAAGGCCAAGGGCCTGAACTACGTCAAGCTCGACGGCCAGGTCGGCATCATCGGCAACGGCGCGGGCCTCGTGATGAGCACCCTCGACGTGGTCGCCTACGCCGGTGAGAACCACGGCGGCGTCAAGCCCGCCAACTTCCTCGACATCGGCGGCGGCGCCTCCGCCGAGGTCATGGCGAACGGCCTGGAGATCATCCTGGGCGACCCCGACGTCAAGTCGGTGTTCGTCAACGTCTTCGGCGGCATCACCGCCTGTGACGCGGTCGCCAACGGCATCGTGCAGGCCCTCGCGCTCCTGGAGAGCAAGGGCGAGAACGTCACCAAGCCGCTGGTCGTCCGTCTGGACGGCAACAACGCGGAGCTGGGTCGCAAGATCCTCGACGACGCCAACCACCCGCTGGTCCAGCGCGTGGACACCATGGACGGCGCCGCTGACCGCGCCGCCGAGCTGGCCAACAAGTAAGGAAGGGGACTTTCACACCATGGCTATCTTCCTTACCAAGGACAGCAAGGTCATCGTCCAGGGCATGACCGGCTCCGAGGGCATGAAGCACACCCGCCGCATGCTCGCCTCCGGCACCCAGATCGTCGGCGGTGTCAACCCGCGCAAGGCCGGCACCACGGTCGACGTCGACGGCACCGAGGTGCCCGTCTTCGGCGGCGTCGCCGAGGCCATGGAGAAGACCGGTGCCGATGTCACCGTCATCTTCGTGCCGCCGAAGTTCACCAAGGACGCCGTCGTCGAGGCCATCGACGCCGAGATCGGCCTGGCCGTCGTCATCACCGAGGGCGTTCCGGTGCACGACACCGCCGCCTTCTGGGCGTACGCCGGTTCGAAGGGCAACAAGACCCGGATCATCGGCCCGAACTGCCCCGGCCTGATCAGCCCCGGACAGTCGAACGCCGGCATCATCCCGGCCGACATCACCACCTCCGGCAAGATCGGTCTGGTCTCGAAGTCGGGCACCCTGACCTACCAGCTCATGTACGAGCTGCGGGACATCGGCTTCTCCTCGGCCGTGGGCATCGGCGGTGACCCGGTCATCGGCACCACCCACATCGACGCCCTCAAGGCGTTCCAGGAGGACCCGGAGACCGAGCTCATCGTCATGATCGGTGAGATCGGTGGCGACGCCGAGGAGCGTGCCGCGGCCTACATCGCCGAGCACGTCACCAAGCCGGTCGTCGGCTACGTCGCGGGCTTCACCGCCCCCGAGGGCAAGACCATGGGCCACGCCGGCGCCATCGTCTCCGGCTCCTCGGGCACCGCCCAGGCGAAGAAGGAGGCCCTCGAGGCCGCCGGTGTCAAGGTCGGCAAGACGCCGTCCGAGACCGCCCGCCTGGCGCGCGAGATCATCGCCGGCTGACGTCGGTCGACTGCGTAGCCAGGGCCTGTCCGGCGGATCTTGTCGGATCAGCGCGCGGCGTTGGGCGCCCGGCTGGGCGTGCGTCCGAGTCGTCCTCGTACTGGACGTACTTGGATGATTCGGACGTGCGTCCAGGCGGGATGCCCGGCGTCGCGCGCCCGGCAAGATCCACCGGACAGGCCCTAGCGCCCCTGCCCTTTCACGGGCAGGGGCGCTCGCGCGTTCGCGGACGCCGTCAGTACGGTGTCGACCCGGTCGTGCACGGCAGCGGTGACCACAGCGGGCAGACCTCCGGGCCCTGCGGCGGCGGGGCGCCCGCCCCCCGGGCGACCGCCGGCAGCTCCCACCGCGCGGCGGCCTGCGGCGCCGACTCCACCACGACCGCCTCCACCCCCGGCGTCGGGCTGCACCACAGGCTGCGGACGACGTTCGGCGGCCCGCCCGGCAGCGCCGGCACACCAGGCACAACAGGCGCGCCCGGCACGCCCGCGTTCGCCGTCGACAGGCACATCGCCGGCTCCGGCGGCTCCGGGGACCGGAACAGCGTCACCGGCCGGATCCCCACCAGCGTCGCCAGCGCCGCCCCGCCCACCGCCGCCGTCAGCAGCGCCGCCGCCCCCGTCCGGCTCGCCGTCCACAGCCGGTGCCGGGCCAGCAGCACCGGCACCGGCGGCCGGTGCGGCTGCGGGCAGCCCCGGACCGCCGCCCGGTGCAGCAGCCCGCTCAGGCCGTCCGCGAACCCCGGTGCCGCCGGATCCGGCCCCAGCAGCTCCGGCACCCACCGGGCCAGCGCCACCCGGGCCGCCCACACCCGCCCCTCGGCCGCCGCCAGCGTCGACTCCACCTCCACCGCGACCGCCGTCGCCGGCAGGCCCAGCCCGTCGTGCAGCACCAGCGCCCGGCGCTGCGGCCGGGACAGCCGCCGCAGTGCCTTCAGCAGCGCCCGGTCCCGGTCGGTCAGCCGGTCGTGATCGGGCAGCACCGCCTGCGACTCGTCCGCCGGCCGCACCCGGATCCGCCGGTGCGGCAGCTTCCAGGCGTGCATCCGCCGGGGCCCGCCCCGGTGCCACGGGGACAGCGCCAGCTCGCACGCCCGTACCCGCACCCACCCTTCCGGATCCCCCGTCGCGGCCACCTCCGCCCAGCCCCGGCGCGCCGCCCCGAACGCCAGCCGGACGCAGTGCGCCGCCCGGTGCCGGCAGGCGGTCAGCAGGAACACCTGCTGCACCAGCCGGGTGTGCGCCTGCTCGTACAACTCCTCGAAGCTCCCGGCCGGCCCGGCCCGCTCGTCGTCGGCCGGCGTGGCCGCGCGGGCGGGCCGCCCGGTGCCGGTGGCCGGGTCGTCGGGTCGGGTCTGTGCCGCGGGCGGGGTGTCGCGGGTGCCCGGCGGTGTCGTGGTGGCGGCGGGTGTGCTGATGCGCTCTCCCGGGGCGTTCGGGGCCGCCGGGGCGCTAGCGGCGTCGGTGGCGGGGGTGGGGGCGTGGGCGGGGTGGGCGGCCGGGCCGGGGTGCTCTCCTCCGGTGCCGAGGACGGGCGGGCGCTGCGGCGCGGGGTCGGGGGTACGGGGGTCGGCGGCAGGGTCCGCCTGGGCGTCGCCGGGCGCGTCGGGGCTGGGTGCGTCGGGGCCGGGTGGTGTGGGGCCGGGTGGTGCGGGGTCGGGGCTCTTCGGGCGGGCGGTGGTGAGGGCGACGGCCTCGGCCTCGGTGGCCGCGCCGAGTTTGCGCATGGCCCGCTGGACGTAGCTGCGGGCGGTGGCCGGGGTGACGCCGAGGGCGGCGGCCGCCTGCGGGAGGTCGCGACCGGCGGCGAGGTGGGCGAGCACCTGGGCCTCACGGGGCGTCAGTTTCCGTAGGGGGCGCGCCGCGTCCTGGTCGGGGCGGGTGGCCCGGGGTTTGCGGGGGCGGTTCTCGGGGGTGGGGGAGTCGGCGCCGGCGGGGTGTTCGGCGGTGGGTGGCGTGGTCATCAGACGCTCCGGGCCGGTGCGCCGGCGGCTTGGGGATCGGGTCTGAAAATGCGCATAAGCCAATAATCTGGGACACGGCGGCGGTTTGCCGCTTCACGGGGCATGGCGAGTCGCCTTGGCACCATGAGGCGTATGACGCAGCTGATGGGCCGTCCGATCCTGGAACTGCCGGGCGAATTGGGCGGACGCCCGTTGCCGGCCGACCTGTTGGCGGGGGTGCGGACGGCGCTGGTCGGCCTGGCGGTGGTCGGGGTGCCGGTGCTCGGGCTCTGGGTGGCGACGCCGTACGCGGACAACGGGGCGACCGGCGCCACCCGGTTGGCGGGGGCGCTGTGGTTGCTCGGGCACGGCGCGCCGGTGCTGCGGGGGGACGCGGGCGCCCCGCTGACCGTCACCCCGCTGCTGCTGGGCGTGCTGGCGGTGGCTCAGCTGTACCGGGCCGCCGCCGCGGTGGCGTCGCGGCGCGGGCCCCGGCCGCGCTGGGGCGGCCCGGCGGCGGTCTGGGCGGGCTACTGCGCGGTCGCGGTGGCGGTGGTGCTGCACTGCACGGGCGCCGGGCTGTTCCGGGCCAGGGTGCTGCCGGACGTCCTGGTGGTGGGGTTGCTGGCCGGGCTGGCGACGGCGGCGGGCGCGCGTTCGGCCCGGGCCGCCGGCCCCGACGCCCCGCCCCGCCGCCCGGCGTGGCCGCTGCTGGACCGGCTGCCCGCGCCGTTCCGCCCC
>NZ_JBHXMU010000080.1:0-37733 GCF_042720685.1 Kitasatospora sp. NPDC058492 | reverse complement strand
CCTCAAACGCGCCCAACACCACAACTGGCCACCACCACAACCGGCAACAGTCACCGTCACCCAGCACGACACAACCTAAAGTCACTGGCATTGGGTCTAGGTCTCCTCCGCCGCGTCGCTGACGTGTAACAGTCGGCCGATCAGCGTCTTCATCCGAGAGGGTGTCCAGCGCTGGTCCTCTCAGCCGTGCATCAGCGGAACACGCTCCAACTCGCGCTCCAGCCAGACGCTCTGCCTTTCGGTCAGTCTGGGGCGCCCGGGGCGAGCCCTACAGGAGCCCGGCCTCACCTCGCTCACGCCACTGCTGGCGCCAGTGCTCCACCGGCTGGTCACTCACCTGCAGTGCGGTAGCGATCTCCCGGTTCCTCTCCCCGCTCTCGAAGCGTTCCACGGCCTGCAGCCGGATCTGCTCCGCGCGGCCCTCTCGGTGTCGGTCAGCCCGCCGCCCTGCGCATATCTCACAGATCAGGGCCACTGGAATTATCCGGAAGCTGTCAGGTAACTGGATCCGACATCACGCTTTCAGGTTCAGCAGTTCCTCGGGACGAGGGTGTTCTCGTTGGTGCGGCCGGCGGTGTAGTCGTCGATGTTGCGGGTGGTGGCGTCGATGATCTGGGTGACGGCGGTGTGGGTGAAGTAGGCCTGGTGGCTGGTGACGAGGACTTGGGGGAATGTGACGAGGCGGGCGAGGGTGTCGTCGGTGATGCCTTCGATGGAGCGGTCGGTGAAGAAGACGCCGGTTTCTTCTTCGTAGACGTCGAGGCCGACGCCGGAGAGGCGGCCGGCGCGGAGGGTTTCGACGAGGGCGGCGCTGTCGATGAGGCCGCCGCGGCTGGAGTTGACGAGGATGGCGTCGTCCTTCATCCGGGCGAGGGCGGCGGCGTCGATGAGGTGGTGGGTGGCGGGGAGGAGGGGGACGTGCAGGCTGATCAGGTCGGCGCGGGTGAGGAGTTCGGGGAGTTCGGTGTAGGTCATGCCGAGGTCGAGGCAGGCGGGGTTGGGGGTGATGTCCCAGCCGAGGAGTTCGGTGCCGAAGCCGGCCGCGATGCGGGTGAAGCACTCGCCGATCTTGCCGGTGCCGATGACGCCGATGGTCATGCCGTGGATGTCGCGGCCGAGGAGGCCGTCGAGGCGGAAGTCGAACTCGCGGGTGCGGGTGGCGGCGCGGGTGAGGCGGCGGTTGACGGCCAGGGCCAGCGTCCAGGCGTGTTCGGCGACGGCGTAGGGGCTGTAGTAGGAGACGCGGGCGACGGTGAGGCCGAGGTCGGCGGCGGCGTCGAGGTCGATGTTGTTGAAGCCGGTGGAGCGTTGGGCGATCAGTTTGGTGCCGCCGGCGGCGAGGGCGGCGAGGGTCTCGGCGTCGAGGACGGCGTTGACGCTGCTGCTGACGGCGGGGTAGCCGGCGGCGAGTGGGGCGGTGTCGCGGTTGAGGAACATGCTCAGGCAGCGCAGCCCGTGCCGGCCGGCGAAGGCCTGTTCCAGCAGCGGCCGTTCGTCGGCCTGCACCCCGTACGCGAGGATCTCCATCGGTTGCCTTTCCGCGAGTGGTCCGCTCCACCGGCCACGCTAGCGGGGCCGTCGCGGGGGCGCCCGTCGGACGCACGAGGGCCCGGACCGGTGGCGGTCCGGGCCCTCGACGGGGCGGGGGAGGTCAGATGACCGTCTCCGCCTCCAGGTAGCGCTCCTGCGGGACGGTCTTCAGCTCGGCGACGGCCTCGGCGATCGGCACCAGGTTGATGTTGGTGCCCTGCAGCGCGGTGATGTGCCCGAACGCGCCCTTGTGGACGGCCTCGACGGCGTGCCAGCCGAAGCGGGTGGCGAGCACCCGGTCGTACGCGGTCGGGGTGCCGCCGCGCTGGGTGTGGCCGAGGATCACCGGGCGGGCCTCCTTGCCGAGGCGGTGCTCCAGCTCGCGGGAGAGCTGGGTGGCGATGCCGGTGAACCGCTCGTGGCCGTAGATGTCCTTGGTGCCCTCTTCCCAGTGCATGGTGCCGGGCTCGGGCTTGGCGCCTTCGGCGCAGACCACGATGGCGAACTTCTTCTGCCGGTCGAAGCGTTCGCGGACGACGGCGGTCAGCTTGTCGATGTGGAACGGCCGCTCCGGGACGACGATGGCGTGCGCGCCGGCGGCCATGCCCGCGTTGAGCGCGATCCAGCCGGTGTGGCGGCCCATGACCTCGACGACCATGACCCGCTGGTGGGATTCGGCGGTGGTCTTCAGCCGGTCCAGCGCCTCGGTGGCGACCGAGACGGCGGTGTCGAAGCCGAAGGTGACGTCGGTGGAGGCGATGTCGTTGTCGATGGTCTTCGGGACCCCGACCACCGGCAGTCCGGCGTCGCTCATCAGCTTGGCGGCCTTGAGGGTGCCCTCGCCGCCGATCGGGATCACCGCGTCGATGCCGAGGTCCGCGCACAGTCGCTTGGCGCGCTCGACGCCGTCGCGCAGGTGGCTGGGCTGGACCCGGGACGAGCCGAGGATCGTGCCGCCCTGGGCCAGGATGCCGCTCACCGAGTCGAGGGTGAGCGGCCGGTGGACGCCCTCCAGGAGACCGCGCCAGCCGTCCTGGAAACCGATGATCTCGTCGCCGTGGTCGACCACCCCCCGGTGGACCACGGAACGGATCACCGCGTTCAGGCCGGGGCAGTCACCGCCGCTGGTCAGCACTCCGATACGCATTAGCTTTGCAACTCCCGAGCAGAACCGAGGAACGGCCGGACTACAGGCTGGGACGACGAGCCGTCACCGTAGCGGGGCGCTCCCACGCCGGAGTGGCGGGGAGGTGGCCGCGGGGTGAAGGACCGGCCGATCCGGACAGAACGCCCGAAAACGGCCGCGAAGTCGAGCATACGGCCCCTGGTCCGGCCGGGCAGGAGCCGACGCGGGAGCGGCGCCGTCGGCGCCCCCGCGCGGAAGTGCAGCCTGCTGCCGAGGAGGGTGTGCAGTAGGCAGCCCCATTGTGGTACGTCCGGGGCCGCCCCTGAACCGGGTGACCGCATCGCGGGCACCCGGGCTCCGGGGCGGGCGGATGTACTACGCGGGGCGCGTCGTGGCGGCGATGCGCTCGGCGCGCAGCGCGTCGTACCAGGTGGTGTCGGCCGGCGGCAGGGCGTTGACGTCCAGCGCCAGCTTGATCAGCATGTCGGCCACGGCGGGGTTGCGGGCCAGCACCGGGCCGTGCAGGTAGGTGCCGAACACGGTGTCCCGCCAGGCGCCCTCGGTGCCGTCGCCGGTGCCGTTGCCCCGGCCGGCGACCACGGTGGCCAGCGGCTGGACGCCCTGGCCGAGGTGGGTGACGCCCTGGTGGTTCTCGAAGCCGGTCAGCTGCGGCAGGCCGAGGCGCGGGTCGACGTCGGCGAGGACGTCGCCGACGCAGCGGGCGCCGTCGCCGCGGGTGGTCCAGACGTCGAGCAGGCCGAGGCCCGGCTCGCGCTCGCCGAGGTCGTTGACGAACTCGTGGCCCATGATCTGGAAGCCCGCGCAGACGCCGAAGATGATCGCGCCGTTCTCGGAGGCCCGGATCAGGCCGCTGTCGTTGCGCAGCCGCTCGGCGGCGAGCCGCTGCGGACGGTCCTCGCCGCCGCCGATCAGGTAGATGTCGCCGCTGGTGGGGACGGACTGGTCGGAGCGGACGTCGATCCGGGTCACGTTGAGATGGCGCTGGCGGGCCCGGCGCTCCACGACCAGGGCGTTGCCGCGGTCGCCGTAGGTGCTGAGCAGGTCCGGGTAGACCCAGACCACGCGCAGGCTGCTCTCACTCATCCTCGAAGGCCTTCCGTCACGATCAGATGGGGCTGCAGGCGCGGCATCAGCCGGCCACGACCTTCCGCAGCTGCTGGAAGGCGGTGTAGTTGGCGATGGCCTCGATCCGGCCGGGCGGGGCCATCCGGACGGCCTGCTCCAGCGTGTCCACCACGTGGAACTGCAGTCCGGCGACCTCCAGGCGGACGGCCAGGTCCAGCTTGCGCTGCCCCATCACGAACACCGGGTGCCCGGCGAGGCGCTCGTAGTCGACGTCCCACAGCCAGGAGGTGTCCGTGCCGTCGGCGTCGAGCGCGTTGACGGAGAGGATCACCGGCGCGGGCGGGCCGTCGATCAGCGAGAAGGTCTCCAGCCAGCCGGCCGGGTTCTTGGCCAGCAGCAGCCGGATGTCCCGGCCCTGGTACTGGACCACGTCGTAGCGGCCGGCGACGGCCGAGACCGAGCGCATCCGCTCCAGCGCGACCTGCGGGGAGACGCCGAACACGGCGGCGACGGCGGCCGAGCTGGTGGCGTTGGCCAGGTTGGCCCGGCCGGGCAGCTGGAGCTGGATCGGCCAGGCGCCGCGCTGCGGGTCGATCACGTGGGTGCCCTGGAGCGCCCAGTGCGGGTTGGGGCGCCGGAAGCCGCACTCCTGGCAGAACCAGTCGTCGCCGGGGCGCTGCATCACACCGCCGCAGGCGGGGCAGGACCAGGCGTCCTCCTTCCAGGCCTGCCCGGCGGCCACCCAGACCACCTTCTTGCAGGAGGAGGCGGCCCAGGTCACCAGCGGGTCGTCGGCGTTGGCGATGACCACGGCCTCGGTGTCCTGAAGGCCCTCGCGCCACTTCTCGGCCATCATCCGGGTCTCGGCGGCGCGGTCGAGCTGGTCGCGGGAGAGGTTGAGCAGGGCGATCGCCTTGGGGCGGGTGTCGCGGGCGACGCCCGCCAGGTACTTCTCGTCGACCTCGATCACGCCGAAGCGGGCGTCCGAGCCGCCGGCCAGGGCGGAGGTGATGCCGGCCGGCATGTTGGCGCCCAGGGCGTTGGAGACCACCGGGCCGGCGGCGCGCAGCGCCTCGGCGATCAGGCGGGTCGTGGTGGTCTTGCCGTTGGTGGCGCTGACCAGGACGACGTCGAGGTGGTCGGCGAGGGTGGCGAGCAGGTCGGGGTCGAGCCTCAGGGCGACCTTGCCGCCGATCACCGAGCCGCTTCCGCGTCCGGCCTTGCGGGACACGGCGGCAGCGACCCGACCGGCCGTGACCGCGATCTTGGCGCGGGCCGGCAGCGAGGTGTCGCGTGCGCCTGTGGGCTCCGATTCGGTGCCTGCCATGCTCAGTGGTTCCTCCTTGCTGCGGCACCACCCGGGTCCGGATTAACGGGCCGTCGGGCGGCGGGGACGGGGCCAGCCTACCGACTCCGCCGCCCGGCTCGACGATCCGGACCCCAGGCAGCCTGCTGCGACGCGGCCGGAGGCGCCGCTTCGGGCGCCCTGACGGATCGTCGGGGAAGACGGTGTACGGAGGGGGCCTTCGTCGCTTGGGACGCTCTCCGGGCTCGCGGGGTTCCCGGGTGAGGATGTGGTGAAGAAAAGATCAGCGGCCCGGACGGACGCAGGAGACCGGCTCGTCCGCGGCCAGCGTGGCGGTGATCACCAGGGTGCCGTCCTCGGCCCGGAAGTCCAGCGGCGCGGCCAGCCGACGCATCGCGGTGATCAGCCCGGTGTTGGAGGCGTGGGTCACCGCGTACACGGTTGTCACACCGGCCGCCCGGGCCGCCGCCGAGAGCTGCCGCAGCAGGGCCGGCCCGAGTCCGCGCCGCTGCCAGGCGTCCTCGACCAGCACCGCCAGCTCCGCCTCGTCGTCGTCCCACATCAGGTGCCCGAGGGCGACGATCCGTCCGTCGGCGGCCGTCGCGGCGAGGCTGTGGCCGTGCCGGGCGTCCAGCAGGTGGTCCAGGTAGCGGCCGGCGTCGCGGACCGGCCCGTGGTAGCGCAGCCGCAGCGAGGCGGGGGAGCAGCGGAGGTGCATCGCCAGGGCCGCGGCCCGGTCGGCCGGTCCGGCGGGGCGCAGCGTCAGCGCCGTCCCGTCCGCCAGCGTCAGGCGGGACGGCGCCGCCCGGTCCGGCTCCGTCACGGCTCGCGGCCGGTCGACCGGGGGGTGCGGACGGGCGGGCCGCAACGGGCCCCCGGTGAGCGCGGGCAGCCGGGCGGCCTGGCCCTCGGGCGCCGCGCACCTGCGGTCGGACCTGCGGAAAGGCCGGTGCCAGAGCCGTTCGGGGCGAGTGCGTGATGCCGTCATGCCGCCGACGCTACCGACGCCGCGCTTCCGGCCGGTTACGTGATCGTGAACGCAGGAATGACCTGGGCGGTTCCGGAGCGTGACGAGCGTGGCCATGTTCCGGGGGCTCGACGGGGCTCGACCGGGCTCGACCGGACTCGACCGGGCTCGGACACCAGGGTGGCCGACGGGCCTGGGGTGCTCGCCCGGCCCCGACCGGATCATTGACCTGAACACGCTCACGGATGGCGCAGAATCCGGGAACGGACGAGCCCCTTCGGATAGGGATGGCTCGGCTTTCCGCCGATCCCACCTCCCCCGAAGGGGCCCACATGTCCTTCCCCTCGTCCCTCCTGAAGAAGTCCGCCCTCGTGCGGCGGTCCGTACTGGGCGCGGTGTGCTGCGCACTGCTGCTGGCCGCGCCGATCGCCCTCGCCCAGCCGGCGGCCGCCGCGGACGGGCCCAAGACGCCCCAGGAGGCCGCCGCCTGCAAGGCTGTCGTCTCCACGCTGCTCGGCGGCTTCGGGTCGATGCTCGCGAACTCGGCGTGCGTCGTCCAGCCGAGCGACAGCTGAGCGACAACTGAGCGGTGGCCGGGCGACGGCCGAGTGACGGCCGAGCGACCCGGCGGGCCGGGGCCACCCGAGGGACCGCCTCAGGCCCCGGCCACCGCTGCCACATGGGCGGCCGTATCTCACGGCTGCGGTTGAGCGGTCAGGGGTGGGACGGGTCGTCGGGGAGGGTGAGGGTGGCGAGGGCGCCGCCGTCGGGGTGGTTGGTGAAGGTGAGGTCGGCGCCGATGACCCGGGCGTGGCCGGTGGCGATGGTGAGGCCGAGTCCGTGGCCGCGTCCGCGTTCGGGGGCGTTGGTGCGGAAGCGCTGGGGGCCGCGGGCGAGGAGGCCGTCGGGGTAGCCGGGGCCGTGGTCGCGGACGGTGATCCGGTGGCCGTCGACGTGCAGCCGGATCGGCGCGGTGCCGTGCCGGTGGGCGTTGAGCAGCAGGTTGCCGAGGATGCGGTCGAGGCGGCGCAGGTCGGTGCGGACCTGGCGGTCGGCGGCCGCGGCCACGTCCACGTCGACCTCCAGGCCGGTGAGCGTGACGGTGCGGCGCACCGCGCGCTCCAGCGGGACGGGGGCGAAGTCCGGGATCTCGGCGTCGGCGTCGAGGCGGGAGACCTCCAGCAGGTCCTCGACCAGCGAGCGCAGGGCCTGCACCCGGTTCTGGACGAGTTGGGTGGGGCGGCCGGGCGGGAGCAGTTCGGCCGCGGTGACCAGGCCGGTGAGCGGGGTGCGCAGTTCGTGGGCGACGTCCGCCGTGAAGCGCTGCTCGTCCTCCAGCCGCTGGTGCAGGGTGCGGGACATCAGGTCGACGGCGGCGGCGAGGTCGGCGACCTCGTCCTTCCCGTCGACGAGCTCGCCGATCCGGGTGTCCGTCCGGCCGGCGGCGATGCCCCGGGCGGCCGTCGCCGCGGTGCGCAGTCGGCGGCTGATCCGGTCGGCGACGAGCACGCCGGCCAGGACCGTGGTGAAGACCGCGGCGACGACGGTGATCAGGATGATCCGGTCGAGGTCGGCGATCGCCTGCCGGTCCTGGGTGAAGTCCACCCGGACGGAGAGCACCCCGGTCTGGACCGGTCGGGCCGCCCACATCGACTCGCCCTGCGGACCGCCGGCGAGCAGCGAGCCCTCGCGGCCGTCGGCCGCGAGCGTCCGCAGCCCCTGGGGCAGCGCCGGGTCGTCCAGGGCGAACCGGTCGGTGACCTCGCCGCGCTTGTAGGTGTCCACGGCCGAGCCGAGCGCGGCGAGTGCGGCGGCGCGGGCCTGGTCCACGTGCTGACGGATCATCGCCTGGTGGACCAGCAGGCCGACGGCCACCGCCACCAGGACGGCGATGGCGGCGACGGCGGTGGCGATCTGACGGCGCAGGGTCATGCCGGACGCCGCAGCTTGTAGCCGAACCCGCGGACGGTCTCGATCCGGCCGGAGCCGATCTTGGCGCGCAGCCGCTGCACGTGGACGTCCACCACCCGGGTGTCGGCGCCCCAGTCGTAGTCCCAGACGCGTTCCAGCAGGGTGGAGCGCTCCAGCACGATGCCGGGCGCGGCGGTGAACTCCAGCAGCAGCCGCAGCTCGGTGGGGGTGAGCGGGACGAGGTGGCCGTCGACGCGCACCTCCATGCTGTCGGTGTCCACCTGCATGCCGTCGAAGCTGCGCAGCGCGGAGGAAGGGGCGTCCGCAGGCACGGCGGCGGTGGGAACGGCGACGGCAGACGCTGCGACGGGGACGGCGGGGTCCACCGGCTCCTCGGGCAGCGCGGGTTCGGCCGGGACCACCCGCACCCGGCGCAGCACGGTGCGGATCCGGGCGACCAGCACGGCGCTCTCGAAGGGCTTGACGACGTAGTCGTCCGCCCCGGCCTCCAGACCGGACACCACGTCGACCGGGTCGGTGCGCGCCGACATCATCAGGATCGGCAGCTGGCTCTCCTCCCGGATCCGGCGGCAGAGGCCGACCCCGTCGAGGAGCGGCAGCATGACGTCCAGCAGGAGGAGGTCGGGGCGCACGGCGTGGAAGGCCTCCAGGCCCTCCAGGCCGTCGGCGGCCGTGGTGACCGGGAAGCCGTAGCGCTCCAGGGCCATCCGGGTGGCCTCCCGGATCACCTCGTCGTCCTCGACGAGCAGGATGTGCGGGTGGGCGGGCGCGGCTGCGGGGGTCATGGCTTCGCTTCCGAGGGAGCCGAGGGCGGGCGGATGGGGATCGGGACGGCCGTTTTCGGGGAGGAGACGCCCGCGCCGGCTTCGGGCAGGGAGGGCTGCGGCTGGGCGGATGGGCGGCCGCTGCGCTGGGCGACGGCGGGGCCGGCGGAGGGCGTGCTGGTGGGCGTCTGTGCGGCGCCGTTCGTGGCTCCGCCGGCCGGGCCGGCGATCGGGCCGGCGATCGGGCCGGTGTCCTCGACCTTCCGCTCCAGCAGGCCGAGCCGGACGCCGTCCCACTGGTAGTGGCTGCTGGTCCGGACGAACGCGCCGGTCGGCTCGTAGAGCCACAGGTCGGATCCCACGGTCGCGGCGCTGAACCCCTTCAGCACCTCGACCTGGAGGATGGGCAGCAGCCGGTCGTCGGCCAGCAGGTAGACGTGCAGGACCACGGGCCCGGGGGTGGCGACGGCGACGACCAGTTCCTCCCGCCCGTCGCCGGTGAGGTCACGGAACTCGGGGCTGCGGACGTCGCAGGCGGGGCAGGAGTCCAGGGCGCGCCGCTCCTCCGGGCCCACCGTGGAGTCCTTGGCGAGGACGGTGCGGACGTCGACCGTCCTGATGTCGTGCCCGGGGACGGTCACGTCCGGGACGGGTTGCGGCGCGGCCTGGGTGGCGGCCCCGGCGCCGGTGGCGGGAGGGCGCGGCGGCGGGGAGGCCGCCAGGTCGGGCCAGAGCGGCTGGGCCACCAGCGGCGGCGCCACCGGCTGGGTGGCGCCGTGGTCCTGGAGCCCGCCGGGGGTGGCACGGCCGAGGGCCAGGGCCGCGAGCGTCACGAGGACGGCCAGGGCGGCGAGGGCCGCCACCGGCACGGCGACGGGCCGGCGGCGGGGTGGGGATGCTGCTGCCACGGTCGGTGCTCGTCCTCCTGGTCTGCGGCGATGTGCCGGTTCGTCCCCGCTCCGGCCTCGGTGGTAGGTCGCGTGGACGGCGGTCGGTGGTTCCCGTCCCGCCGTCCCGGCCGCCGCGCCGGTTCGACAGTCGAAACGACCCGACGGCCGGGACGACCGGGACGGCGCGGTGGCTTCAGCCGGTCGCGCCGCCCGGACCGGCCAGGTCCGCCAGGACGATGATGTTGTCCGTCCAGTGCCCGTCCGAGCCGATCCGCCCGCCGCAGGTGATGAGCCTGAGAGCGGGTTCGGGAGTGTCACCGTAGACCGTTTCGGTCGGGAAGCGGTCCTTGGCGGCCTGGAGCAGCGAGCGGACCTTGAAGTCCACGGTGCTGCCGTCCGCGCGCCGCACCTGGATCAGGTCGCCCGGCCGCAGCTTCGGCACGCCGTGGAAGACCGCCGGGCCGTGCGCGGTGTCGTAGTGCCCGATGAGGACGGCGGGGCCGGCCTCCCCGGGCGTCGGCCCGTTGCGGTACCAGCCGACCTCGTCGGCCCGGTCGGCGGCCGGAACTTCGACCGTCCCGTCGGGATTGAGCCCGAGGCCGGTCACCGGGGCGTCCACCCCGGCGGCCGGCACCAGCAGCCGGGTCGGCGCCGAAGCGGCGAAGGGCTTCGGCGCGCCGGCCGGGCTCCCGGCGGTCCCGGCCGCCGGGGTGGTCCCCGCGGTTCCGGGGCCTCCCGAGGGCGCGGCCGCCGGGTTGTCGGTACTGCCGTGCACCGAGGGCTCGACCCGCACCACCGGGGTGTGCTGGCCGGACAACGCCACGGTGGTGCCCAGCACCAGGCAGGCCAGGCCCGCCGCACCGAACGCCGTCCGGCGCAGTGTGCCCGGGCCGGGGGAGGCCTTGCGGCGCCGTCGGTTGCGGCCACCGCGCGGGATGCCGTGGCGGGCCGGCCCGTCGGCGCCGGGCGTCCTGTCGGGCTGCCCGCCGCCCGCCGGGGCCCCGGTACCCACCGGGCCCCCGGCGCCGCCTCCCCACCCGGTCAAGGGCGGGGGAACGGCGCCGGGGTGCCCGGCGGACTCGGGGCCGGTGTCAGCCGCGCGCACCGGAGCGGCGGCGCAGCATCGCGAAGCCCAGCGCACCGGCGCCGACGGCCGCGACGGCCCCGCCACCGGCCAGCATCAGGCCGTTGCTGTCGGTCTCGCCGGATCCGTCGCCGGCCTGGGCCGCGCCCTTGGGCACCTCGCGGACCTGGGCCTTGCCGTCACTGGAGACCCCGGCGCCACCGGCGGCGGGCTGCACGGCGGGCCCGGTGCCGGCGCCGGCGGAGGGCTTCGCCGTGGGGGTGGCACCCGCGACCGAGGGGGCACCCGGGGCGGCCGGGGCGGGCTTGGCCGGGCTGGGCGTCGAGGTGGGGGTGGCCGACACGCCGGCACCCGCAGCAGGCGTGGCGGCCGGGGTCCCGTCGGCGAAGGCCTGTCCGCCGGTGACGACGGTCAGCAGCGCGCCCCCGGTCAGGGCGCAGACGGCCAGCACGCGGCGGGCGGGGGAGCGGTGGGTACGGCTCCTGCTCATACGGTGTTCTCCTTCGTCATGGACGCCTCCCGGCCGGGGCGGCCGGTGCGTCGTCCATGACGGTAGGAGGCCCGTGTCGCGGTCCCCGGCCGGTCGTGTCACGGCCGCCCATCGGCTGCGTAACGAACCCCGGGGGCCCGTTGCGGCCGGGGTGGTGGCGGCGGTGCCCGTGCGGTGGGAGGCCGTCCGGTTGACGCCCCGTCGGGTCGTGGGGGTAACCCCCCTCCCGGTCCGGGGGGCCGCTCCATGGCCCGGGGTCGCGGGCCCGGACACACTGGCAGCGGTTCGAACAGCGTGGTGGTAGGCCCCCGTTCCGGGGTGATGGGCGCCGTGAGCAGAGCGCCGGCCGACCGCGCGACGCCGCACCGCGCACGTGATGCCGTCCCACCTCCAGCCGATCGGGGTCCACCGATGACCAGTACCGCCGCCCACGCCGCGACCGCCCCCGCCCCCGACCCGACGAGCAGGAGGGGAGGGCGCTTCCGCTGGACCGTCGTCCTGCTGACCTCGCTCGCGATCGTCGGGTACGCCGTGGGGACGTACGCCCAGGCCGACCTGCCCATCGCCGCGTCGAAGGGCGGCCTGCCCGCCACCTACGCCGAGCGCCCGATGGCCGTCCAAGTCACCTTCTACGTCCACATCGTGACGGCCGCGCTCGCGCTGCTGGTCGGCCCGTTCCAGTTCTCCACCGCGCTGCGCCGGCGGTCCCCCGCCGTCCACCGCTGGACGGGCCGCGTCTACGTCTTCGGGGTCGCGGTGGGATCCCTGGCCGCGTTCGTCATGGCGTTCTTCAACTCGGTGGCCTTCAACGGCTTCTTCGGCTTCGGCGGCCTCGCCCTGCTCTGGGCCTGGACCACCTGGCGCGGCTACCGCGCCGTCCGTGACCGCGACCTGCCGAGCCACCGCGCCTGGATGATCCGCAGCTTCGCCCTCACCTACGCCGCCGTCACCCTCCGGTCCTGGCTCGGCGTCCTCATCCTCCTCCAGACGCTCACCGCCCAGGGGCACGTCGACGGCCAGCGCTTCTTCGACAACGCCTACGCCGCCGTCCCGTTCCTCTGCTGGCTGCCCAACCTGATAGTCGCCGAATTCCTCATCCGCCGCCGGGGCCTGCCCGCCTACCGTGTCACTCCGGCCGGCCCGCAGTCCTGAGCCGGAGGCGGCGGGAAGGCTCGCGGGAGGGTCGTCAAACCCCCTCCTGCGTGGCGGAGTTGCGGAACCCGCAGCGTCGCCGCGTCGCCGTCGCAGTCAGCCGATGCGGGTGGGGGTGTCGAGGAGGGGGTGGCCGGTGGTGGTGAGGAGGGTGGTGAGGTCGGTGGGGGTGAGGGTGTGGGAGGCGCGGAGGTAGAGCTCGTCGACGGTGGTGCCGGGGAGGGGGTGGGGCTGGCGGGAGAGGATGGCGACGTGCTGGTCGGCCAGGGCGGTGTGGACGCGGGCCAGGCCGTCGGGGGTGCTGCGGGCGGCGGTGCGGACGCGCCACAGGGTGGTCGGGGGCGCGGGGGAGTGGGGGTGGTGGCGCTGGGACCACCAGGTGTGGAAGAGGGCGGTGGCGAGGAGGGCGAGGGCGGCGGCGGCGAGGACCACCGGGCCGTCGGGGCCGCGGACGACGATCTTGGCGACCAGGTCGGCCGCGGTGACCGAGACGAAGACGGCGGCGAGTTCGACGCTGTCGCGGCGCCAGCGGTGGGTGCCGGCGCCGCGTCGTCGGGCCCGGGGGAGGGTGGGCGTCGGCTGCATGGCCGGGTGCTCCGTGTGCTCCGTCTGCTCCATGACAGCACCCTGCCCGACGGGTGTTTCCTGTCCACGAACCCGCCGTGACCTGGTGGTTAAGGTCGCCGGGCCCGCGTTACGGTTGCAGGTCCGCGGCCGCCGCCTTGACCTCGGCGAGCAGGAGCTCCAGGTCGGCCTCGGTGGTGGCGGCGTTGAGCAGGCAGGCCCGGAGCATCTCGCGGTCGCCGAGACGGGCTCCGGTGACGAAGACCCGGCCGCGCCGCTGGACGGCGGAGGGGAGTTCGCGGTTGAGGGCGTCGACGGCGGCCTCGTCGTGCCCGGGGGTGCGGTGGCGGAAGGCGACGATGGAGGTCTGTACCTCGGCCAGCAGCTCCAACTCCCCGTCGGTCTCGATCAGTTCGCCGAGGCGGCGGGCGAGGGCGGTGCAGCGGGCGATGTCCCGGGCGATGCCGTCGCGGCCCTTGTGGGCGATGGTGGCCCAGACCTTGAGCGCGCGGAACGGGCGGGTCTGCTCGGTGCCGTACTCGGAGAACCAGCCGAGCGCGCCGGCCGCCTCGTCGCGCAGGTAGGAGGGGACGAGGCTGAAGGTGGCGCGCAGTTCCTCGGTGTCGCGCACCAGCGCGCAGCCGCAGTCGACGGGCACGCCCAGCCACTTGTGCGGGTCGAGGGCGAGGGAGTCGGCGCGCTCCAGGCCGGCGTAGCGGTGGGCGATGGCCGGGTCGAGCCTGCCGAAGGCCCCGTACGCGCCGTCGACGTGCAGCCACAGGCGCTGTTCGGCGCAGAGGTCGGCGATCGGGCCGAAGTCGTCGACGGCTCCGGTGCCGACGGTGCCGGCCGAGGCGACGACCAGGAAGGGCAGCAGTCCGGCGGCCCGGTCGCGTTCGACGGCGGCTCGCAGTTCGGCGGGGTCGAGGCGGCCGTCCGGCCCGGTGGCGACGGTGCGCAGGTGCCGGCTGCCGAGGCCGAGGAGTTCGGCGGCCTTGCGGACGCAGGAGTGGGTCTCGCCGGTGACGTAGCCGACCAGTGGCGGCAGGCCGGCCAGGCCGTCCTCGCGGACGTCCCAGCTGGCCCGGCGGGCGGCGCGGTTGCGGGCGGCGGCCAGGCACACGATGGTCGCCATCGAGGTGCCGGAGGTGAGCAGGCCGCCGCCGGCCGGGTGCGGGAAGCCGACGAGTTCGGCGATCCAGCGGACCACGGCGCGTTCCAGGTGGACGTCGGCGTGGTCGCCGCCGGCCGAGCTGGGGTTCATGGCGGAGGCGGCGAGGGTGGCGAGGACTCCGGCGGGTGCGGGGGCGGAGTTGACCCAGCCGAAGAAGCGGGGGTGGCCGTTGCCCATCGGGTGGGGGAGGACGTCCTGCCCGATGGCGGTGAGGAGGTCGGCGAGCGGGCGGCCGTCGGCGGGCAGCGGGGCGTCGAGCAGGGCCCGGCGGGCGGTGTCGTCCATCGGCTGCCAGACCGGGCGCCCGGGCAGTTCGGCGAGGTAGTCGGAGACGAGGTCGGCGGCGGTGTGCGCGGCGGCGCGGAAGTCCTCGGTGGTCATGATGGCGGCTCTCCAGGGGCGGGGGAGGCGCGGCGTCCTCGGCGCACCCTGATCGTTCGGTCCGGTGGACCGGTCGGCCGATCCTACGGACAGGGCCCGCGCCGTGCGGCGCGGGCCCTCCAGGTGAGACGGGGTGGTCGGTCCCGGTGGGACCGGCGGGTCAGTCGAGCGAGCTGGACAGGCCGCTGGCGGAGCGGCAGTAGCCCTGCATCTCCTTGTTGGTGATCTTGGCGCAGAGCCGGCCGGCCGCGCCGTCGTCCGTGTAGTTCACCGTGTAGTAGCTGACCAGGCCCTCGGCACAGGCCTTGCGCTGCCAGCCGTCGGCGGCGGTGCCGCACTGCTGGGCGGCCCAGTCCTCGCGGTCGAGGTTGTACTTCATCGTCCGCGAGCCGACGCCGCGGCTGCAGTCGGTCGCCCCGCCGCTGGCCTTGCCGCTGAGGCACCACTTGAGGGCGTCGGCGTAGACCTCGGGGTGGTTCGGGTAGTCGTGCGAGGAGAGGTAGAAGGTCGGGGCGTAGAAGAAGCACGCGGACTGGAACAGGCCCGGCTGGTCCTTGCACGGGTACAGCGGGTCCTGGGCGAGCTTGTCGGCGGGCAGGTTCGCCTTGGCCTTCTCGTCCTCCTCGTCCGGGCCGAAGAGCTGCATGAACAGCCCTTCGGAACAGCGGATCTTGTTCTGGTCGCTGGGGAACTTGCTGCACAGCTCGCGCGCCTTGGGGACGTCCTGCTTGGCGACGAACATGGTGCCGTGGCCGACGCCGTGGATGCACGGGCCGGTGTTCTTGGGCGCGCAGAGCTTGAGCAGGTCCACCTCGGGCTGGGCGGAGGCGTTGAGCATCTCCTCGACCGCGCCGTGCAGGTAGCCGGCCGCGCAGGTCTCGTGCGGGAAGGAGATGACCTTCTGGAAGTCGGCGTTGAAGCGCTTGACCGCCGCGTGGCCGAGCTCGTGCGCGATCGGGTGGCAGAAGCGCACGGTGTACGGCTTCTCCTTGGTGATCTTGTCGAGGTCGGCGAGCGCGACGCCGGGGTCGGTGGCGTCCATCTCGGCCATCAGCTTGTTGCGCAGCGTCGAGCGGGTCCACACCGCCGGGTCGCCGGTCGGGGTGGCGCTCGCGGCCGCCGGCGCGACACCGGGTGCGGCGGCGCCGGTGCCCGCGGTGACGGCCGGGGCCGTCGCCGCGACGCCGGGCGCGGGCGACCAGTCGGTGACGGCCACCGACCCGAGGCCCAGGACGCCCAGGAGCAGGGCGGTGAGAATCGCGAATACCCGCGGTTGCATGAGGTGATCCCCCGGCGGATCGAGGTGGACGGTTCGCTCCCATCCTGACGGCACGCCGGCGGGAATCCGCGTTTTCGCCCGCCATTCGGGAGGTGTCGGCGACGCTACCGCACCGTCCGACGCCCGGGCGCGGCGGGTTGGTTCCGGATGATCACCCCGGGATCCGTCACCCGGATCAATCACCCGAACGGCGCAGCGGCCCGCCGTCGCAGCCGCCGCGCCGCCCGGGGTGGCGGCCGTCAGATGTCCAGCGTCACCTGGTAGTCCGTCAGCCAGGTGTGCAGTTCGAGCGCGAGGTCGACGGCCAGCCGGACGGACTGCGGGTCGGTGTCCGGATCGAGCGCGTCGGCGAGGCGCCGCCGGTCGAGCAGGGCGAGCGCCGGGGACTTCTGCTCGGCGGCGAGCCGGGCGAGCTCGGCCCGCAGCAGCGCCGGGTAGTGCGGGTCCTCGGTGACCGGGTACGGGCTCTTCACCCGGTCGGCGACGGCGTCCGGCAGCACGTCCCGGACGGCGGCGCGCAGCAGGCTCTTCTCCCGGCCGTCGAAGTGCTTCATCGCCCACGGCGTGTTGAAGACGTACTGGACCAGCCGGTGGTCGCAGAACGGCACCCGCACCTCCAGGCCGTTGGCCATGCTCATCCGGTCCTTGCGGTCGAGCAGGATGCAGACGAAGCGGGTCAGGTGGAGGTACGAGATCTCGCGCATCCGCCGTTCCAGCGGATCGGCGTCCGGCAGGTGCGGGACTTCGGCGAGTGCCTCGCGGTAGCGGGCCTTCCGGTAGCCCGCCAGGTCGAGTTCGGCGAGCAGGCCGGCGTCGAGCAGGTGTTCGCGCGGGCCGGCGCCCTGGCCGCCGAGGCCGGTCAGCGAGACCGCCCAGGGGAAGTCGTCGGCGGCGACGGCCTTCGGGTCGTGGAACCAGCGGTAGCCGCCGAACAGCTCGTCCGCGGACTCGCCCGACAGGGCGACGGTGGACTGGCGGCGCACGCCCTGGAAGAGCAGCAGCAGCGAGATGTCCATGTCGCCGAAGCCGCCGGGCAGGTCGCGGGCGCGCAGGACGGCGTCCCGCTGGGCGAGGTCGGTGAGCGCGGCGGCGTCCAGCTCGATCACGTTGTGGTCGGCGCCGACGTGCTCGGCCAGCATCCGGGCGTACGGGCCGTCCAGGGTCGGCCGGACCTCGCTGGCGTGGAAGTTCTCGCTCTGGCCGGCGAAGTCGACGGCGAAGGAGCGCACCGGGCCGGCGCCCTCGGCGCGCAGGACCCGGGCGGCGAGGGCGGTGACGGCGCTGGAGTCCAGGCCGCCGGAGAGCAGCGAGCAGAGCGGGACGTCCGAATCGAGCTGGCGGTGGACGATGTCGTCCAGCAGGGCCCGGACGGTGGCGACGGTGGCCTCCAGGGTGTCGGTGTGCTCGCGCGCCTCCAGCGCCCAGTAGCGGCGCACCGACACGCCCTCGCGGCGGACCCGGACGACGTGCCCGGGCCGGACCTCGACGATGCCCCGGTAGGGGGTGATGCCCGGGGTGCGGGTGAAGGCGAGCAGTTCGCGCAGCCCGTCCAGGTCGACCACCGGGTGGACCGAAGGGTGGGCCAGGATGGCCTTCACCTCGGAGCCGAAGACCACGCCGTCGGGGGTCGGGTGGTAGTGCAGCGGCTTGACGCCCATCCGGTCGCGGACCAGCAGCAGTTCCTCGCTTCGGGCGTCCCAGATCGCGAAGGCGAACATCCCGTTGAGGCGTTCGGCCAGGCCCTCGCCCCACTCCAGGTAGGCGTGCAGCACGACCTCGGTGTCGCTGCGGGTGCGGAAGCGGTGTCCGGCCGCCTTCAGTTCGGCGCGCAGCTCGCGGTGGTTGTAGACCTCGCCGCTGTAGGTGAGCGCGGCCAGCAGCCGGCCGTCGTGCTCGACGGTCATCGGCTGGACGCCGCCCTCCAGGTCGATCACCGCGAGGCGGCGGTGGCCGAGGCCGGCGTGTCGCTCCAGGTGGACGCCGCCGGCGTCCGGGCCGCGGCAGATCTGGGTGGCCGTCATGGCGTCGAGGACGGCCCGTTCGGCGGTGAGGTCACGATTGAAGGCGACCCATCCGGTGATCCCGCACATCAGCAAGCCTCCGGTTCTTCCGCTACGTATGCGGAAAATGACGCTACGTGTCGGAGGGGTGTGGCTACAAGGGTGCGTCGGGAAGGGGTCGGGAGGGGCTGGGGATGACCATGTGACTGGTTGGTTGAGCTGAAAGTCGTAAAGTCTGCCCGAATTCGGGCAAGATTCTTGGCCCCGGCGGGCGGCGCGGCCTAGGCTCCTCACTCGTGCCGAGCTCACCCCACCCTCACGACGACCTCCTCGCCCACCTCACCCGGACCAGCCCGCTCGGGCCCCGGGAGGCGGCGCGGGTCGTGGCGGAGGTGCTGGCGTACTTCTCCGAGAGCACCGAGGAGTACGTCCGCCGCCGCCACGGCGAGCTCCAGGCACGCGGACTGACCAACGAACGGATCTTCACCCGGCTCGCCGAGGAACTCCCCGCCCGCCGGGTCGCGGCACCCGAGCTCTCGGCCCGCCAGCTGCGCCGGATCGTCTACGGCTGAGCGCTGCCGGGGCGGGGCACTGGCGGATCCACGGCACCGGCGCATTCGCGGCACTTACGGCACTTACGGCACTTGCAGCACTTACGGCATTCACGGCATTCACGAAGAGGAGACCACGCATGTGCGGAATCGTGGCCTACATCGGCCCCAAGGACGCGACCCCCTTCCTGCTGGAGGGCCTGGCCCGGCTGGAGTACCGCGGCTACGACTCGGCCGGCGTGGCCGTCACCGGGCGCACCGGCGGGCTCAAGGTCCGCAAGGTCAAGGGCCGGGTCGCCGACCTGGCCGCCGCCGTCCCGGCCCGGTTCAAGGGCGGCACCGGCATCGGCCACACCCGCTGGGCGACCCACGGCGTGCCCAGTGACGCCAACGCCCACCCGCACCTGGACGGTGCCGAGCGGATCGCCGTCGTCCACAACGGCATCATCGAGAACGCCGACGAACTGCGCGCCAAGCTCACCGCCGACGGCGTCGTGTTCCGCTCCGAGACCGACAGCGAGGTGCTCTCCCACCTGATCGCCGCGCACGTCGGCGAGGGCGTCGAGCTGGAGGACGCGGTGCGCGCCGCCCTCGGCCGGGTGGTGGGCACCTACGGCATCGCGGTGCTCGACGCCGAGCAGCCGGACCGGATCGTGGCCGCCCGCAACGGCAGCCCGATAGTGCTCGGCCTCGGCGAGAAGGAGATGTTCGTCGCCTCCGACGTGTCCGCCCTCGTCCGCTACACCCGCCAGGTCGTCCACCTGGAGGACGGCGAGCTGGCCACCGTCCGCGCCGACGGCTTCCGCACCTTCACCACCGACGCCCGCACCACCCACCACCAGCCGTCCACCGTGGACTGGGAGATCGACTCCTACGACACCGGCGGCTACGAGCACTTCCTGCTCAAGGAGATCCACGAGCAGCCCGGCTCGGTCGAGCGCACGCTCAGCGGCCGGCTCGACGAGCGCTTCTCCACCGCGCACCTCGGCGGCCTCAACCTGGACGCCCGGGAGCTGCGCGAGATCCGCCGGGTGAAGATCCTCGGCTGCGGATCCGCCTACTACGCCGGCGAGATGGGCGCCCAGCTGATCGAGGAGCTCTCCCGCATCCCCGCGCACAGCGAACCCGCCTCCGAGTTCCGCTACCGCAACCCGGTGATCGAGGCGGACACGCTCTACATCGCGGTCAGCCAGTCCGGCGAGACCTACGACACGCTGGCCGCCGTCCAGGAGATCAAGCGCAAGGGCGGCCGGGTGCTCGGCGTCGTCAACACCGTGGGCAGCGCCATCGCCCGCGAGTGCGACGGCGGCATCTACCTGCACGCCGGTCCGGAGATCTCGGTCGCCTCCACCAAGGCCTTCACCTCCACCGTGGTCGCCTTCGCGCTGCTCGCCCTGCACTTCGGCCGCATCCACGACCTCTCGCCCGCCGACGGCCGCCGGATCGTCGCGGCCCTGAAGGCGCTGCCGGACCAGATCCGCGAGGTGCTCGCGCAGACCGAGGCCATCGCCGAACTCGCCGCCGAGTACGCCGGATCGGCGGGCATGATGTTCATCGGCCGGGTCCGCGGCTACCCGGTCGCCCGGGAGGGCGCGCAGAAGCTCAAGGAGATCTCCTACGTGCACGCCGAGGCCTACCCGGCGAGCGAGCTGAAGCACGGTCCGCTGGCGCTGATCAGCCCCGAACTGCCCACCGTCGCACTCGTCCCGGACGACGAACTGCTCGACAAGAACCTCACCACCCTCGGTGAGATCAAGGCCCGCTCCGGCCGCGTCATCGCCATCGCGCACCGCCGCCCCGAGGACAAGCTCGCCGACCACTGCGTCCTCGTCCCCAAGAGCGAGCCCGAGCTCGACCCGCTGCTGCTCAACATTCCGCTCCAACTCCTCGCCTACCACGCCTCCGTGGCCCTCGGTCGCGACGTCGACAAGCCGCGCAACCTGGCGAAGAGCGTGACGGTGGAGTAGGGCGCCCCGAAGATGTGACGGCCTGGCGGGTGGGACGGCCTTCCTGCTGATCAACAGCTGAGCAGCTCAATAGCTCGGCAGATCAGGAGATCAGGAGATCAGAAGGAAGGCGTCCCACTCCTCGGCGGCGTCGCCGGTGCCCGCCGAGGATGCCTGCGCGGCGGCTCGGGCATGGGTACGGGCATGGGCATGGGCGTGCAGGGCGAGGGCCGCGCCTGCCGTCCCCTCCAGGAGGCCGGGCGGGTCGCCGGCGCCGAGTGCCGTGTCGAGCCGGCTCGCGACGGTGGCGGCGAGCGCGGGCAGGAGGGCGGTCAGTTCGGCGGAGCCGGAGTCCTCGGCCATCCGCTGGGCGATCCGCAGCAGGCCGCCGGTGCCGTGGCAGAGCCCGGGGCCCTGGAGGTTCCAGCCGGCGGGGTCGCGCAGCGTGTCGGTCAGCGCCGCGACGGCGGTGGTCCGCCAGTCGGAGCGGCTGCGGGCCGCGCCCGCCAGGAAGAGTGCGCGGGCCGCACCAGGGGTTCCGTAGCACCAGGCCGCCCGCGTCGGCTGGTCGGCCGGCGGCCGGCCGGCCTCCTCGTCCTCGACGCGCACGGTCATCGGCCAGGAACCGCCCACACCGGGCCGACCCCCAGCGGCGTCGGGGCCCGTGGGCGCCGGCTCGGTCGGGGCGGGCCTGGCCGGGTCGACCGGGGCGCCCTGATCGACCGGGCTGAGCGGGCCGGGGATCCGCCGGGCGGCGAGCCAGCTCGCCAGCGCCTCGATCGCCTCGTCCTGTCCGGGCACCTGCACACCGCGCAGCCTGGCCAGTGCCAGGAGGGCGAGCGGGCCCGGGACTCCGTGTGCCAGGCCCAGGTTGAGGTGCCCCCGGGGGAACCCGGGATCCGCGCCGGGCAGTCCCGGTCCACCGGCGGTCCACCAGCGCGGCAGCACGTCGCCGGTGGGCTCGGCCAGCGCGACCAGCGCGGTGAGCAGGTCGGCCAGCGCCGGGCCGGCCGGCTCCAGCGCGAGCAGCAGCCGGCCCAGGCCCGCCGCGCCCGAGACGGTGTCGAAGGTGTGGGCGCGCAGGCCCGTGCCGGCGGCCAGATCGGCGCGCAGGTCGGCGACGCGCCCGGCCGCGGCCTGCCGGACCCGGGGCGTCAGCCCGTCGAGCAGCGTGCGGTACTCGCCGGGGCGCCGCGCCATGGTGCGGGCGGCGAAGGCGATCGCGGCGGCGCCGGAGAAGAGTCCGCCGCCCCGCATCGCCCCGGGGGCTTTCACGGCGGCCGCGAGGTGCCCGTGGGCGGCGCGGCGCAGCGCGGCGTCGTCCTCGCGGTCGGCCAGTACGGCGAGCGTGAGCGCGGCGCCGCTGCGGCCGGCCCCGAGCGCGTGCGCCGCTGCGGGCGGCGCGGACGCCGAGGGCGTTGTGGCGTCGGCGGCGGGTTCTTCGAGCGCACCGGGCCTGCTGAGCAACTCGGCCACCGCGCGGATCGGATCCGTCGTGTTCATCGCGCCTCCCGCGGGCTGGAGCGGCGGGCCCGGTGGGCCTCGACGGCGCCCCTGGCCAGTGCGTAGGCGCGGCGTTCGGCCTCGCGGTCGATCCCGATCAGCCGGTTGTGGCCCATGTGCAGCAGCGAGGCCAGCACCGGGTCGGCCGACGACGGCTCCACCCGGCTCGCGTACCGCGCGAGTGCGACGGCCCGCTGCCGCCAGGCGTCGGCCAGCGCGGGGTCGGCGGGCAGCAGGCCGCCCGCCGGGGCGGCCGGCCCGTCGGGGCCGATCGCCCGCAACGCGGCGGCACGCTGGGCCCGGAACGCCTGGTGGTGGCGCTCCGACTTCGGATACACCCCCGCCAGCCAGGCCCCGACCGAGGGCACGCCGGGGACGGCCGATGGTACGGCCTGCCGGCCGGCGGAGAGGCTGGTGGGCAGGTCGGCGGGCAGGTCGGTGCGGCTCTCGGGCCCGCCGTCAGGAACGCGGCCCCCCGCCGACTGGCCCCCCGACTGCCCCGCCGACTGCCCCGCGCGGCCGGCCAGGAAGGCCTGCGCGGTGCCGGCGAGGTTCACGGCGGCGAGCAGGTCCCGGGAGAGCGAGCGCTCCGCCCGGGCCAGTCGCAGTGCCGCCAGCGCGACCAGGCTGTCGGCCTGGAAGACCCGCTCGGCGTCGGCGAGCACCTCGGCGCCGCCGTAGCGGTCGGTCTCCGGCGCGTAGCCCTCCAGGCGCAGGTCGGCGGCGAGCCCGGCCCGGTGCAGCTCCCGTACCCAGTCGTGCACGGTGGGCAGCAGTTGGGCGGCGAGGACCGGCGGCGCACCGTGGAAACGCAGCCGCAGGTGCGGCGCGGAGTCCTGGTAGCGGACGAAGAACCAGCGGTCCACGTCGGCGGGCAGGGCGTCGAGCAGCCGGGGCAGGTGCTCGACCAGGATCTCCTCCTGGCGTGCCTCGGTGGCCGCCAGTCGGGCGAACAGCCAGGATCCGCCGGGGAGTTCGACGGTCCGGGCGCGTCGGGCGGGCAGTGGGCGGCGCGGTCCGGCCGTCGACGGCCCGGTCGTGCTGCGGCGCAGCGGGACCACCAGTTCGGCGGTCCGCGCACCATCCGGTCCGCACAGCCAGCCGCCGTCGCCGGCCGGGTTGGGTTCCTCCTGGAGCACGGTGGGCTCGGCGGACCGCGCCTGGCTGTGCAACAGCCGCCGGTGCCACGGGAGGTCGAGGTCCAGGCTGATCCGCTGGTCGCCGCTGATCAGGCGGACGGCGGCCGGCACTCCCCACCGTCGGCGCCAGCGGGCCAGGCCCTCGTCCCACTGCTCGAACGGGGCGGAGGCCGCCGGGACGGGCGCGGTCAGCCGCCAGGTGGCCGGGGCCAGCACCACCCGGCCCCGGCGGACCCGCGGCAGCACGGGCGCGCTGCTCGCCGCCCCCCAGTCCCAGGGCTGCCAGGGCCGTTGCCCGGTCAGCGTCACCTCCTGGAGGAAGCGGGCCGCGTTGGGCGCACCGCTGCGCAGGTTGAGCACGTGATGGGTGGCGACGCGGACCTCCCGGCCTAGACGGCGGGAGTACACCGCGAGCCGGTCGGGGTCGGCCAGCACGACCAGGTCGTCCAGCGGCAGTACGGAGGGGCCGCCCGGGTCGGCGAAGGCGCTGACCACCACCCGGTGGTCGAGCCAGCGCGGGGTCAGGGCGATGTTGGCATGGCGTGCGCGGTACGGGGTGAACTCCAGGTGCGCTTCGAGTGCGCTGTCGTCGCCGGATCCGGCGGGCCCGGCGGGCCCGGCGGACCGCACGGACCCGGCGGCCTCGGCCAGCAGCGCCCCGCCGGCCGCGGCGGGGTCACCCGCCGACCGGCCCGGGCCGGTCCCGGTGTCGGCAGCCGGGTCGGGGTCGCTGCCCGCGCCCGCGAGCAGGGTGGCGAAGCGGCCGAAGCTGGCTCCGGCGCGGTCGCTGCCGGCGACGGGGGAGAGCACGAGCCGGAAGTCCCCGGCGTCCAGCGCCTCCAGGGAGTCCGCCGCGAGTTCGGCGTACAGCTCCAGGGAGGCGGGCGGGGTGTCGGCGGCGCCGCCCGCCTCGTCGCGCGGCGGGGTCAGCCGGGCCAGCAGGCCGTCGTCCAGGAGCACTTCGGGCAGCGTGCCGTCCGGCGCCCGGTCGGCGAGGGCGCCCGCCGCCAGTTCGGCCAGCAACCGGTCGCGGGCCGCGTCGGCGTCGGTGCGGGCCCGGGCGGGCTGGGGGTTGGCCGTGCCGCGGGGGCCGGCCGGGCGCCGGTAGCCGGCCGGCGGCCCCAGGCCGGTGTCGGGGTCGAGCAGTTCGGCCAGCGGGACGGGGCTGTCCGTGCCGTACCGCTCGACGAACTCCGCGTGGTACGAACGCAGGTGCTCGGGTGCGGGGGTCTGCGGCGACAGGCGCCAGAGGAGCGCGGCGGTCCGCTCCAGCTCGGTGCGGACCTGGTCCGGCAGGACCACCTCGGCGTCCAGGGCGAGATCCGCGTGGAGCGGGCGGTCGGCCGGGGCGAGCCGGGTCATCCGGGCCCGGAGCTCGCGCAGCAGGTCGGTGGCCTGTCCGCCGGGCAGGGCGGCCGCCTGCGTCAACGCGGTGCGGACGGCCGTCAGTTCGGGGTGCACCGGGTGGTCGGCGGGGATCCGGTCGAGCACATGGCCGAGCAGGTCGGTGCTGTCCGGCGGAGGCGTCAGGTCGGTGAGCAGGAACCCCTGGCCGACCAGCGAGCGGACCAGGGCCGCGACGGCCTCGGCCGGGGCCGTGGGGAAGTCGGCGGTCAGCGCGGCCAGCAGGTCGGCGTGCCGGACCGGCTCGGCGGCGGTCCGGATCGCGGCCCGGACGACGGCGGTGGCCCGTACGGTCCGTTCGGCGACCGGCTCCACCTCGGTACCGGCACCGGCGCTGGCACCGGCGGCGGGCCGACGCTCGGGCAGGTACGGCAGCACCAGGCGGCCGCCGCGCAGCCGGGCCTGCTGGTCCACGGCCAGCCGCAGACCGGGCAGCACCGCCGGGTCGGTCCGCAGCCGGTCGAGCAGCGGGAGCAGCCAGCCCAGGTCGGGCCGCAGGGCGCGGTGGTCGGCCCCGCCCCAGCGGACCTTGGCCGCCGCGCCGAAGCGCGCCGGCACCACCGCGGCCATCAGCCCGAACGGCGTCGGCCGGGTGGCCATCCGCAGCCGGTAGCGGCTGACCGCCTCGGCCGCCCGGCGCAGCGCGGCCGGGCGGGGCACGGCGCCTGCGGCGACCTGGTCGAGCAGGTCGGCCAGGGAGGGGCTGGAGAGCTCGATCGCCTCGCGCAGGGCCGGGTCGGCGGCGGCCTCGGCGAGGTGTGCCAGGAGCGCGGTGTCGGCGGACCCCGACGCGGGGTGCGCGGGGTCGGCCGGGACGGTGTGACGGTGCGAGCGCGGCAGCGCGGGTGTCCGCAGCAGGACCGGGCCGGTCGCGGTGAAGAGTCCGTCCTGGGGCGCTCCGTGCGTCTCGACCACTGTGCTCCTCGTGCCTCGGTGCCTCGTGCCACACGCCTCGTGCCGGTGCCGCCACGCGGTTCGCACTCCTGACGGTGGGTCGGGTCGTGTCTACCCCGGCGATCGAAAACTGTCCACCATCGATCGAACTGTTTCGATTTTTGGCTGAGTTAATCCATTCATCCGTGCAGAACCATTGCTGGGCCCATGCAGGAGTGCCTAACGTCCGCTGCAGCCCGCCGCGGTCAACCGTGGCACTGACGAAAGGAGGCCCTCATGGCCGACGACATGCTGGAGCTGTTCGACCTTGACGTGCAGGACCTGGTCTCGACCGAGCTCGGCGAGCAGGAGGAGTCCGCGTTCAGCATCTCCTGTGAGGGGTCCTGCACCCGTCCGTGGTGCATCTAGTCCGGTAGCAGTACCGGCACTACGGGGCGCGGTTGCCCGGACCAGACGGTCCGGGCAACCGCGCCCTCGTGCGTCCGGGCCCCGCCCGGTCTCGGCCCGGCTCAGCCGCCGGCGGCCAGCGGTCCGTGACCCGGCACCGCCCGACCGTCGTCCGCCACCGGTGCGGGCAGCGGCCCCCGGGCCAGCCGCAGCAGCTCCTGCGGGGTCAGTTCGGCCAGCCGGGCGCGGCCCAGTCGCAGCACCTCCGCGGCCGTGTCCAGCAGTTCCGCCGGTGTCGCCGGGCGCTCCGGCAGCCCGTCCGCCCAGCCGCCGCCGGCCAGCCACTCGCCGACGGCGCCGCGCAGCTGCCCCTTGCCCGCCTCCCGGATCGTGAACGAGAGGTGCACCGACAGGCCCTGGTGGCCCGTCGCGGTGTGCGGTGCCCCGCGCGGCACGTACAGCACCTCACCCGGTTCGAGCACCGAGTTGAGCGCCACCGCACCGGGTTCGGGGGCCAGCCCCGGGCGCCAGCGCCCGTCGGCGGGAGCCTCGTGGACCGTCCACTCCTTCTTCCCCGCGAGCTGGACGACCAGCACGTCCGCGTCGTCCCGGTGCACGTCCAGCCCGCGCCGGCCGGCGCCCGTCGCGAAGCAGAACGCCTCGGTCCGGCGGCCCAGTTCGACCGCGATGTCGGTGGCCAGCGCGCGCACCGGCGCGTGCCACTGGTCCAGCTGCGGCAGCAGCAGCGTGGCGCCTTCGGCCAGCAGGGCGGCGATCCGGTCAGGATCGGCGAAGCCCTCCTCCCGGCGCCCGGCGACCACCCGGGCCGTGCAGAACTCCGCGGGCGGGACGACCTCACCCGCCCGGACCATCTCGACGTAGGGCACCCGCAGCAGTCCGCCGCGCAGCGCCTCGTCCAACTCGCCCGGCCGGGGCAGCCCCGCCGGCCAGCCCGCGGTGCGGAACACCTGCGGCCGACGTTCCTCCAGCGCCTTGGCGAACGTCGCCGCGTCGCCCACCAATTCGGTCAGAACTCGTCCCATCGTCCATCCCTCCGTCCAGCGGCCCACCACCGGTCGACCGTCGCATAACCTACGGATGAACATCTGAGTCCGGTTCAGCGAGAATCCGCCAACCAGCCCGGGATCGGCCAGCTTCGCGCCGCGGGGCGGCAATCGCGATGCGCCGTGGCGGCCCGCCCCGGGCGGACGGGTCGAGGGGTGAAGCGGGCGAGCGGCGCCGACACCGTCCCCCGGTCGGCGCGTCCCGACCCCCAGGTCGGGCGGTCGACGGCGGCGGCCGGGGCCCGTTCCCGCGGCAGCCCGCCCGCCCTCCGGCGCGACAGGCGGCGGCGCTCGGCCGCCGGCCGCCCCGCATCGCACCGAGGGCGCCGGCGAGCCGTTCCGGGCATCTGTGGCGAGCGTCACACCCCGCCGCCCGGCCGGCCGGGCGGCGCTGCCCGGGAGGTCCCGGGCAGCGCCGCCGGTGCGTCACGCGGTGGCCGTCAGCGCAGCTCAGCGCACCCGCAGCGCAGCTCGGCGCACCCTCAGCGCGCCGTCTGCGGGACGCGCTGCCCCGGGACGGCCGGCCTGGCGGCCTTGCGGCCGGCGGCCGGGGCGGCGCCCAGGGCGGTGCCCCGGGTCTCCTCGGCCCACAGCACGCACACCAGCAGGCCGACCACGGTGGTGCCGGCCGCGATGAGCATGGTCGGGCCGGTGCCCAGCCCGGACAGCGACAGCGGCAGCAGGTAGGTGCCGACGGCCGCGCCGATCCGGCTCACCGAGGTCGCCACGCCCACCGCCGTCGCCCGGATCTCGGTGGGGAAGAGCTCGTTGGGGTAGGTCCAGTCGAGGACGTTGGGCCCGCCGCACAGGAAGGCGTACGCGCACAGCGCCGTCAGGGCGATGGCCGCCGGGGCGGTGGGCCACACGCCCAGCAGGGCCAGCGGGACGGCCATCAGGGCGAACGACCAGATGATGACGGGGCGCCGGCCGCGGGTGTCGATCAGGCGCAGCGCCGGGAAGCAGCCGAGCAGGAAGACGAGGCTGATCAGCCCGGTGCCCAGGGTCTCCATCACGGTGCCGCCGGGCATGCCGAAGGAGGAGAGGATCTGCGGGCCGAAGGTGAGCATCGCGAACAGCGGGCCGACCTGGCAGAGGAAGAACAGGCCGCAGAACAGGGTGCGGCGCCGGTAGGGCGGGGTCATCAGCAGGCGCAGCCCGCCGGGGCGGCCGCGCTCGGCCGGGTCGGGCATCAGCTCGCGGCCGTCCACCCGTACGCCGAGGTGCTTCTCGACCACGCGCACCGCGTCGCCGACCCGCCCGTGGGCGGCCAGCCAGCGCGGGGACTCCGGCGTACCGCGACGGATCACCAGGAACACCACGCACAGCACCGTGGAACTCGCGAGCATCCACCGCCAACTGCCGGGCCCGGCCAGCTCCAGGAACGCGTAGCCCACCACGTAGGCGAGCACGGAGCCGGCGTACCAGGCGATGATCTGCTGACCGAGCAGCCGCCCGCGCTGCTTGGCGGGCAGCCACTCGGCGAGTAGGGACGTGGCGATGGGGTAGTCGGCGGCCACGGCCATGCCGAGCACGAAGCGCAGCACGGCGATCGCCCACACCGTGTCGACCCAGAAGGAGAGCACCGAGCAGGCGACCATCACGAGCAGGTCGGCGGTGTACATCACCTCCCGGCCGATCCGGTCGGTCAGCACGCCGAAGAGCGCGCCGCCGACGAACATGCCCACCAGCGCGGCGGCGCCGATCAGGCTGACCTCCGCGGTGGACAGGCCGAGCTCGGGTCGCATCCCGATCAGGGCGACGCCGACGATGCTCAGGATGTAGCCGTCGAGCAGCGGCCCACCGGAACAGGCGAGGGCCAGTCTCCGGTGGAAGGCGGTATACGGGGCGTTGTCGATGGTCTGGGACATGTGCTGGGGGTCCTCCGGAGCGTACGGCGGCGGATGGCCCGCTCACCGTGCGCCGGGTAGACGGCAAGAAAAGACGCCGTCCGGCGGACGGCGCCATCACCCGCTCACACCGGGCGACCGTCCACGGTTGCCCGGGTACGAGGGGGCCGCCACCGGGCCGAAGGTCGGCCGGAGTCGCGACCAAGGTCCCGAAGCGGACAGGACCTCGGACCGTGTCGCGACCCCGCCCGCCCAGTCCTGCCGGGCCCTGCCGCCGCCCGGGCGCCCGCCCGCCCGCCGGGCGTGACCCTTCTCACCCGGAGGCCCCCGGAGGCCCCGATCGTGTGACCGGCGCCACATCCGGCCGTGCCGCCGGCGGGCGCACCGGCCCGCGCCCGCCGAACGGCGCGGCCCGGTGCGCACCCCGCGTCCGCTACGCGGGCGCGCCCTCCGCCAGCCCGCCGTCGGCCAGCCGCAGCCACCGCTGCACGCCGATCCCGTGCAGGAACCGCTCGTCGTGGCTGACCACCACGAAGGCCCCCCGGTAGGAGTTCAGGGCGCTCTCCAGCTGGGCCGCGGGCGTCGGCGTCGAGGTTGTTGGTGGGCTCGTCGAGCAGCAGCACGTCGGGGCGCCTGAGCAGCTGGGCGGCCAGGCCGAGGGAGACGATCTGGCCGCCGCTGAGGGTGCCCAGGCGCCGGTCCAGCGCCAGGTGGGCCAGGCCGAGGCGCTCCAGCTGGGCGCGGGTGCGTTCCTCGATGTCCCAGTCGTCGCCGATGACGGCGAAGTGCCGCTCGTCGACGTCCCCGGACTCCACGGCGTCGATGGCCCGGAGGATCTCGGCGATGCCCAGCACCTCGGCGACGGTGAGGTCGCCGCTCAGGGGCTGCGGGAGGGGGGCAGGGCGCGGCGCAGCAGACAGCCGGCGCCCGGGGGCAGACGGATGGGAGGAGGGCACGACGACGGGGCCACGCCGACGGTGCTTCCACGCACCGGTCGGTGGCCTGCCGGGTCCGGGACTCACCCGGAGATGTCGTCGTCCACCACCACGTCTGGTCTCCTCGGTATACGGACGGTCGAAGTCCGCGCAAGTGCAGCCACCGGCTGCCAGGCACGCACGGCATTTATCCGGCGGCCGCCACCCCTGTACCACCGGTGATCGTGCTGCGCAGGAAGTCGGTGGGGTCGACTTCCTGCGCTCATGGGCGGGTGGCTTGGGTGGCTTGGGTGCGGCAGTGGGTGAGGGCGCACTTGAGGCGGGGGTCGGGGTTGGTGGTGGTGAGGAGTTCGCCGGCGGTGGTGAGGGTGGTCCAGTAGGCGGTGGGGTCGCCGGTGCGGGGGAGGGGTGGGGTGGTGGTGAGGGAGAGGTAGGCGGTGGTGAGGTTGCCGGTGGTGAACCAGCGGTTGAGGCCGTGGTGGTGGCCGGGTCGGATGTCGCCGTGGGCGTTGACGGCGGTGAGGAGGTGGTCGATGACGGCGCGTTGGGTGGGGGTGAGGGTTGCGGGGATGTCGAAGATGCCGAGGGCTTCGAGGAGTTCGCCGGTGTCGGTTTCGGAGTTGGGGCGGGGGTTGGCGAGGAGGGCGTCGTGGCAGTCGTCGAGGCGGCGGGTGGTCTCGGTGTGGGGGATGGCGAGGGCGAGGCAGACGGCTTGGGCGGCGGGTCGGGGTTGGTGGCCGAGGCGGGCGAGGAGGGCGTAGGTGGCGGCGGGGGTGGCGCCGCGGGAGAGGGTGTGCTTGGCGAGGTTGGTGAGGTGCATGGGTGGTGCGGCTTTCAGACGGTGGCGGGGGTGACGGGCGACGAAGGTGCGGGGCGGCGGGTTGTGAGCATGGCGGGTGCCTCAAGAAGGATTGTGCGGGGGAGTCCCGGTGGGGAGAAGGGCCGGGCTTGATCAGCCGATCGGGACCGGGGCGCCCTGAAGGAGAAGGGGGATGCCGTCGCCATGCTCCCAGGAGTCCCAGGCGTCTTCGACCGCTTGACCAGCGGTCAGGGCCGAGCCTGCACTCGTCGTCGCCGTCCGCAGCGGCGAGTTCGGCGACGTCTGAAACCGCAGGCCCGGACCGCTCACCGGTCCGGGCCTGCGCGCCGTCACGAGCCGGCGGTGGCCGCCTCCAGCGTGGTGGCCATCACCGGGCTGGTGAAGGTGTTCGTCGCATCCCCCGTGGAGGGGTGGTAGGAGCCCCACTTGAGGTAGTTGCGGTCGCCGTCCCAGGTGGTGCCCTTGAAGGTGTCCGAGCCGGTGGTGAAGGTCTGCTTCACGCCGTCGAACCAGAAGTCGATGGTGCCGTCGGTGCGGCCCAGGCGGATCTTCAGCGCGTACGAGTGCCACGTGTTGTTGGTCGTCTGCGCGGTCCACAGGGAGTGCGCGACGTGGTCGGTGTCCCACTCCTGGAGGCGGACGCGCCCGTTGACGATGTCGATCTCGATCGGGTGGTTGGCCGTGCCGGTGCTCGGCGAGCACTTGAGCTGGAAGACGTACCGGCTGTTGGTGTCCTTGATGTCCACCTTGGACGACCAGCCGAGGTAGAAGGTGTCGCCCTCCTTCAGGTCCGGGCTGAGCGTCTCGCAGCGCTCCTCGCCGGCGGCCTGGAAGGCCCGCCACACGCTGCCCTTGACGGAGTCCTTGACGACGCCGAAGTTGCCGGCCGCGCACTGGACCGCCTTGAACGAGGACGGGCCGGTGCTGGTGCTCGGCGTCCACAGGACCTTGCCCGCGTCGGCGGCGGAGGCCTGGCCGCCGCAGGTGAGCGCGAACGTGGCGAGGGCGGCGGCCGCGGCGGCGGTCTTGCGGCGCTGGGTCAGAAGGGACATGCCTCTCCCGGGGGGATGAGTGGCGCGGGGCGGGGGACGGGTGTACGCGGCGATTCGACCACCGCCCGGCCCGTCCGGCCAGACGGAACGGCCGACGGAAGAGCCTTTTCGGACACTTCCGCCGGCCGTCCTGTCGACCTGAACCCGAACCCGGGCCCGTCCGTTACGGGTTGCGCGGCCCCTCAGCACCCTCGGAGCCCTCGGAGTCCTCGTCGTAGGAGGAGGTGCCCTCGTCCAGCAGCGGCTCCTGCGTCTTGAGGTGCGCGGGGGCCAGCGCCCGCAGCGTGTGGTAGCCGGTGATGACGACCAGGGTGCCCAGCGCGATGCCGCTGAGGCTGAAGGTGTCGGTGAACTTCAGGGTGACGTTGCCGATGCCGATGATGATGCCCGCGGCGGCCGGCACCAGGTTCAGCGGGTTGCGCAGGTCCACCTTGGACTTGATCCAGATCTGCGCGCCGAGCAGGCCGATCATGCCGTACAGGATGACGGTGATGCCGCCGAGCACCCCGCCGGGGATCGCGGCCACGACGGCGCCGAACTTCGGGCAGACGCCGAACAGCAGCGCGAAGCCGGCCGCGGCCCAGTAGGCGGCGGTGGAGTAGACCCGGGTGGCGGCCATGACGCCGATGTTCTCGGAGTAGGTGGTGTTCGGCGGGCCGCCGAGTGCGGTGGAGAGCATGGAGCCGACGCCGTCGGCGGAGATCGCGACGCCGAGCTTGTCGTCCAGCGTCTGGCCGGTCATCTCGCCCACGGCCTTGACGTGCCCGGCGTTCTCCGCGACGAGCGCGATCACCACGGGCAGGGCGACCAGGATCGCGGACCACTGGAAGGAGGGGCCGTGGAAGTCGGGCAGGCCGATCCAGTCCGCCTTGCCGACGCCCGACAGGTCAAGGCGCCAGTGGTCGGTGAGGTGGCCGCCCGCGTCCACCGAGTGGATCTTGCCGAAGACCCGGTCGAACAGCCAGGAGATCCCGTACCCGAAGAGCAGCCCGAGGAAGATCGCCACGCGCGACCAGAAGCCCCGCAGGCACACCACGGCCAGACCGGTGAACAGCATCACCAGCAGCGCCGTCCACTGGTCCTGCGGCCAGTAGGTCGACGCGGTGACGGGGGCGAGGTTGAAGCCGATCAGCATGACGACCGCGCCGGTCACGATCGGCGGCATCGCCGCGTGGATGATCCGCGCCCCGAACCGCTGGACCGCGAGGCCCACCAGGAACAGCGCCGCGCCCACCACGAACACCGCACCGGTCACGGTCGCGCTGGTGCCGCCCTGCGCCCGGATCACCGCGGCCACGCCCACGAAGGACAGCGAGCAGCCGAGGTAGCTGGGCACCCGGCCGCGGGTGGCCAGCAGGAAGATGATCGTCGAGACGCCGGACATCATGATCGCCAGGTTGGGGTTGAGCCCCATCAGCACGGGCGCCACGAAGCTCGCGCCGAACATGGCCACCACGTGCTGGGCGCCGAGCCCTGCCGTGCGGGGCCAGGAGAGCCGTTCGTCGGGGCGGACGACCGCCCCCGGCGCGGGCGTACGCCCGTCACCGTGCAGCTTCCAGCGCACGCCGAGATCCATGGTGGGGGTTCGCTTTCTCTGTACTTCCGGTGAACTGTCCGCACCATTCTCCCGGTCACCGGGCCTGCCGCGCGCACCCGGCCCGGCCTTGACCTGCGCACTCGCGCGGCCCGGGGGCGGCGCAGCCGGCTCACAGCAGCTCGGCCCGGGCGGCCTGGATGCCCGCCTGGAACCGGGTCCGGGCCCCGAAGCGGTCCATCAGCTCCCGCACCCAGCGCTGCACCGTCCGGGTGGACACCCCCAGCTGGCGGGCGATCGACTCGTCGGTGAGCCCCGCCGCGAGCAGCGGGAGCAGCTGGCGGTGCCGGTCCTCCGGATTCTCCTCCGGCAGGGCGGGCAGCCGCATCGCCTGCGCCCAGTACAGCTCGAACAGTCCGGCGAGCGCGTCCAGCAGGGTGGAGGGCCGGATCAGCAGCACGCTCTGCAACTCGGTGCCCGCGCTGACCGGCAGCAGCGCCCAGCGGTCGTCCAACAGCGCCAGCTTCAGCGGCAGTTCGGTGTGCACCCGGGCCTGCTCCCCGGCCGTGGCGAAGGAGTGGATCTCCGCCAGGCGCTCCGGATCGCGCAGCACCCGGCTGTGGTACACCACCCTGGTCGTCACCCCCCGTGCCAGCAGGGCCAGTTCGGTCTGCGGATCGCTGCGCCGGATGTACGGGGGCCGGTCCAGGACCCGCAGCCGCTCGCGCACCCCGAACTGGAGGGTGCGCCACAGCTCGGCGACCGATCTGCGCCCGCAGATCACCTCGACCGGCGCGTCGGACCCGGTGCCGTCCCGGCCCTGCCGGTAGGTGCGCATCAGCTCGCCCATCCGGCCCCGGGCGCGCCGCAGTTCGACCTCGCGCCGCAGCAGCAGCTCCTCCACCGCCACGTCGGGCGGCACCGCCGCCCAGGCCCCGGCCGCGCAGGCCTCCACCAGCCCCTGCGCGGCCAGCGAGACCAGCGCCGCGAGCACGATCGAGGCCTGGAGGTTCAGCTGGGCGGCCAGCCACTGCGGGTCGGCGGCCTGGACGCCGAGCAGCCGCAGGTAGAGCTGTTCCTCGACCGCGCCGAGGCCGAGTCCGGCGAGCATGCCCGTCCCCGACACTGCGTCCTCCTCGTCCTGCACCGCCAGTGGACGAGCCGACTGTGCGCCACTCGGTGCCCGAAATCAAGGGATTGATCGGTCGACATGTTCCCGCCATGTCGGGTTCCTGCCCACGCGGTTCCCTTCCCGGCCCGCCCGCGGCGCCCGCAAGCTGGGCGGCACCCCCTCAACTCCCAGTGAAGGAGCCCCCCATGGCCCTTTCCCGCACCGGCCGGCTCGTGCTCGCCGCCCTGCTGGCCCTCCCGGCCGCCGCGGCCGCGACCCCCGCGACGGCCGCCCCCGCCACCCCCGCCACCCACGCCGCCGCGCACGGCTACGGCAGCGCGCACCGCTTCGGCCACGGCGCCCGCTACGACGGCGGAGTCTGGGGCGGCTACGTCGCCCAGGGCAGCGGCTTCCAGAGCGTCTCCGGCTCCTGGACCATGCCCGCCGTGCAGTGCAACACCGCCAACGACCTGTTCGCCCCCTGGGTCGGGATCGACGGCTACGGCTCGCAGACCGTCGAGCAGACCGGCGTCCAGGCCGACTGCTCCAGCGGCTCCCCGGTCTACTCGGCCTGGTACGAGATGTACCCGGCCCCGCCGCAGTACTTCAGCGACCCGGTGGACGCCGGTGACAGCTTCACCGCCTCGGTGGTCAACAGCGGCGGTTCCAGCTACGCCCTGCAGATCACCGACAACACCAAGGGCTGGACCGAGACCACCACCCAGCAGCTCGACGGCCAGAACGTCAGCGCCGAGGCCGTGATCGAGTCCCCGAGCCAGAGCTACCCCTCCTTCAGCCGCCTGGACTTCTCCGGCGTCACGGTCAACGGCCAGGTCTTCGACGGCTACTCCCCGCAGGCCATCGACAGCGGCCCCTACACCGAGACCCCGCTCAGCAACGGCTCCTTCGCGATAGTCCCCGCCTGATTCGGCCGGCCTGACCCGTTCCACTCGACCCGCCTGCGAGCCCGTCTGCGAGCCCGCCCCGGCCCCCGCCTTCCCGTGGGGGCCGGGGCGGGCTCGTGTCCCAGAGGGACTCATGTCCCAATGGGACATTTCCGGGTGTACGGTGGCTCCCGTGACCACCGAGAAGGCCGAGCACACCACCGAGGGACGGCGTGACCGCAAGGCGCGCCGCACCCGCGAGTCACTGGCCGCCGCCGCCCTCCAGCTGGTGCTGGACCGCGGCCTGGCCGCCGTCTCCGTCGAGGACGTCACCGACCGGGCCGACGTCTCCCGCCGCACCTTCAGCCGGTACTTCGCCTCCCGCGAGGACGCCGTGCTGGACTGCCTGCGCGCCGACTTCGGCCGGATCAACGCGGCGCTGGCGGCCCGCCCCGCCGCCGAGACCCCGGTGGCCGCCTACCGCGCGGCGCTGCGGATCTGGCTGGGCGACGAGCGGGACCCGGCCTGGCACCGGCGCCCCGGTGTGCGGGAGCTGTTCGGCCTGATCGCCGCCGAGCCCTCGCTGACCGCCGCCTACCGGCGGATCTGCGTCGACGAGGAGGAGGCCTCCATCCGGATCGCCGCCGCCCGCCTCGGCCTGGACGCGGAGTACGACCTGCGCCCGGCCGTCGCCGTCGGCCTCGGCGTGGCGGCCCTCCAGGCCGCCTCCCGCGCCTGGGTCCGTCACCCCGTCGGCGCCGACGAGCCGGATCTGCCCGACCTCGTGGAACGGGCCTTCGACCTGCTCGCCGCCGAACCGCCCCCCGACGGCCCGGCGGCCTGAACCACCGCGCCCACCCGGCGCACCCGCACGAAAGGACGTACGCCATGACCGGCACCGACCACCCCCAGGAGTTCACCGGCAAGGCCGCACTGGTCACCGGTGGCGCCTCCGGCATCGGCCTCGCCGTGGCCCGCCGCCTGGCGGCCGGCGGCGCGGCCGTCGCCGTCGCCGACTTCGACCTGGAGGGCGCCCGCAGGGCCGCCGCCGAACTGGAGGCCGCCGGCGCCCGGGCCCTGGCGATCGGGACGGACGTCACCGACCCGGAGTCGGTGCGGGCCGCCGTCCAGGCCGCCGTGGACGGCCTCGGCGCCCTGCACCTGGCCGTCAACAACGCCGGCATCAGCGGCGCGAAGGCCCCCACCGGCGCGTACGAGCCCGAGCAGTGGCGCCGGGTCCTGGCCACCAACCTCGACGGCGTCTTCTACTCGCTGCGCTACGAGATCCCCGCCATCCTGGCGGCCGGCGGCGGCGCCGTCGTCAACATGGCCTCGATCCTGGGCACCAACGGCTTCGCCGGCTCGCCGGCCTACGCGGCCGCCAAGCACGGCGTGGTCGGCCTGACCAAGACCGCCGCCCTGGAGTACGCAGCGCAGGGCGTGCGGATCAACGCCGTCGGTCCGGGCTTCATCGACACCCCGCTGCTGAGCGCGGCCGACGAGGAGGCCCGTCAGGCGCTGGTCGCCCTGCACCCGGCCGGCCGGCTCGGCCGCGCCGAGGAGGTCGCCGAACTGACCGCCTTCCTGCTCTCCGACCGGGCCTCCTTCATCCATGGCAGCTACCACCTGGTCGACGGCGCCTACGCGGCCCGCTGACCGGCCCGCTGCCCAGGCCCGTCCGGTGGCCGGGGCAGCGCAACCGGGGGGACAGTCGAGTCCGGGGGCAGAGAGAGGGAGTCCGAAACCCATGAAGGCAGTCCAGTACCGCAGCGTCGGCGCCGCCCCCGAGGTGGTCACCGTCCCCGATCCGGAGCCCGGCCCCGGCCAGGTCCTGCTCAAGGTCACTGCGGCGGGGGTGTGCCACTCCGACATCGCCGTGATGAGCATGCCCGCCGAGCGGCTCTCCTTCCCCCTGCCGCTCACCCTCGGGCACGAGGGCGTCGGCACCGTGGCCGCGCTCGGCGCGGGCGTGACCGGCCTGACCGAGGGCGAACCCGTCGCCGTCTACGGGCCGTGGGGCTGCGGCAACTGCGCCAAGTGCGCGGAGGGCAAGGAGAACTACTGCCTGCGCGCCGCCGAACTGGGCATCCGCCCGCCCGGCCTGGGCGCCCCCGGGGCGATGGCCGAGTACATGGTGGTGGACAGCCCCCGGCACCTGGTGCCGCTCGGCGGCCTCGACCCGGTCCGGGCCGTGCCGCTGACGGACGCCGGCCTGACCCCGTACCACGCCATCAAGCGCTCGCTCGGCAAGCTGACGCCCGGCAGCACCGCGGTGGTGATCGGCACCGGCGGCCTGGGCCACGTCGCGATCCAGCTGCTGCGCGCGATGACCGCGGCCCGGGTGATCGCCCTGGACGTGACGGAGGAGAAGCTCGCGCTGGCCCGCAGCGTCGGCGCGCACGAGACGGTCCGCTCCGACGCCTCCGCGCCCGCCCGGGTGCGCGAACTCACCGGCGGCATCGGCGCCCAGGTGGTGCTGGACTTCGTCGGCGCCCCGCCCACGGCGGCCGCGGCCGGCGCGATGGTGGCGGTGGAGGGCGACGTGACGATCGTCGGCCTCGGCGGCGGCACCCTGGCCGTCGGCTTCGGCGCCCTGCCGTACGAGGTCTCGGTGTCCTCCCCGTACTGGGGCACCCGCGCCGAGCTGATCGAGGTCCTCGACCTCGCCCGGGCCGGCGCGGTGGACGTGCACGTCGAGACCTACGGGATCGACGAGGCGCCGCTCGCCTACGAGCGTCTGCACAGCGGCCGGATCAACGGGCGCGCCGTCATCCTCCCCAACGGCTGACGGCTGGGGCCCCGGTCCCGCCGCCCCTGGTCGGGGCCGGCGGGACCGGGTCGGCGGTGGCTGGGACCAGTTGCGCGACCGACTGCGCACGCTCGTGGCAGGCCACGACCTGGCCATACCGGGCGATCGGAGCCCGGTCTCTGATACAC
>NZ_JBHXMU010000079.1:0-38473 GCF_042720685.1 Kitasatospora sp. NPDC058492 | reverse complement strand
GCAGGGGGGACCCTGTGGGAGAGTAGGACGCCGCCGAACAATCATTCACAGAGAACCCCCATCCGGGAAACCGGATGGGGGTTCTTTGCATTTCCAGACAATCTCAAAAATCCGCTCGGGCTATGTCCACCCGCAGGTGGTGCTAGGACCACCTCGCAATTGGGGTGGCATGGCCAGTGCCTGGAGCGGGTCGTTCGTGAACACTTGTGGAGGACGATCGAGACCGGCATCAGGAGCTTCCGTGGCAACAGCGAGTCGAACGAGCGGTGCGACGGTGCGCGCGCAGACCGAGGCGGCCGTCGCGTCGGGCGGCCAGGGGCTGGCGCGGCTGGCTCTCCTGGTGGTGGGCGCGGTGCCGGGGCTGATGCTGCCGGTGGGGGCGGCGATGGCGGCGGGTGGGGTCACGGCCTCGGTCTTCCAGGATTCCTACTACCCGGTGGTCCTGTTCGGCCTCGCGGTGGCGGCCGTCGCCGGCGCCCTGGTGGCGGCTCTGTTCGTGCGCCGCACGGCGAGCCGGACGCGCCAGCAGCTGGAGCGCTGGTACGGCATCCGCCTGCCGGCCGTGTACCAGCCACGGCCCGCGTTGGAGCTGGACGAACGCGGGCACTGGTGGACGGGCTACTCGTACCACCGCTCCCGGATGGTCGCGAAGTACGCGCAACTGCTGCACTGGGGCGCCCGGGACCGGACGACCCGGTCGGAGGTGGCCTGGCTGGCCATCAGCCCCGCCCTGGTGGTGGCGCTGGCGGGCCCGGTGGCCGTCCTGATGGTGCTGGGCGTGGCCTGCATCCTGACGCCGCTGTCTGTGGACGGGTTCGGGCCGGTGCCCGCACGCCTGGTGTCGGTCCTGCTGAGCGCCGTGCTCGGGCTCGGCATGGTGGCGGTCGGGGTGCTCGTGGCGCCGTACGCGGTGCGGGGGTACGCCGAGGCGGCCCGCCGGGTACTGGACCAGGACGGCCGGGCGACGCACGCCCAGCTGACCAGGCGGGTGGCCGAGCTGACCGAGACCAGGGCGGACGCGGTCGGCGACCAGGCGGCGGAGCTGCGGCGGATCGAGCGGGACCTGCACGACGGCGCGCAGGCGCGACTGGTCGCGATAGGGATGACGCTGGGCACCATCGAGCACCTGATGGACACCGACCAGGCGGCCGCTCGGGAACTGCTCTCCGAGGCGCGGCAGTCCTCGGCCCGGGCGCTCCAGGAACTGCGGGACCTGGTCCGCGGCATTCACCCGCCGGTGCTCGCCGAGCGTGGACTGGGCGACGCCGTGCGCGCCTTGGCGCTGGACAGCGCCCTGCCGACCGAGGTGTGCGTGAGCCTGCCGGACCGTCCGCCGGCGCCGGTGGAGGCGGCGGCCTACTTCAGCATCTGTGAGCTGCTGGCCAATGCGGCCAAGCACTCCGGGGCGGAGCAGGTGTGGGTGGACATCCTGTACCGGGCCGGGCTCCTGCGGATCACGGTGACGGACGACGGGGTGGGTGTGGCGGATCCGTCCCGGGGCACCGGCCTGCGCGGGATCGAGCGGCGATTGGGTACCTTCGACGGTGTCCTCGCCATCGACAGCACGTCGGGCGGTCCGACCACCATCACCTTGGAGCTGCCGTGCGAGTTGTCCTCGCCGAGGACCTCTACCTCCTTCGCGAAGGCCTGATCCGACTGCTGGAGGCGCACGGTTTCACCATCGCCGCGGCCGTGGAGACGGGCCCCGAACTGCTGGAGGCGTTGCTGACCCACCGGCCGGACGTGGCCGTGGTCGACGTCCGGCTGCCCCCGACGCTCACCGACGAGGGGCTGCAGGCGGCGCTGAAGGCCCGCAAGGAGATCCAGGGTTTGCCGGTGCTGGTGCTGTCGCAGCACGTTCAGCAGCTGTACGCGCGCGAGCTGCTGGCCGACGGCACCGGCGGGATCGGATACCTGCTGAAGGACCGGGTGTTCAACGCCGACCAGTTCATCGACGCGGTCCGCCGGGTGGCGGCCGGCGGAACGGCGATGGACCCGGACGTGATCGCGAAGCTGATGCAGATCACCTCGCGTCGGCCCGGCCCGTTGCTGCGGCTGTCCCCGCGCGAGCGCGAGGTGCTGGAGCTGATGGCCGAGGGCTGCTCCAACTCGGCGATCGCCGCCCGCCTGGCGGTCAGCGACGGTGCGGTGGCCAAGCACATCGCCAACATCTTCACCAAGCTCGAACTGGCCCCCGCCGAGGATGCCAACCGCCGGGTGCTCGCGGTGCTGACCTACCTCAACGGAACGGCCGGGCCGAAGGGCTGACGATCCGCCCGGTCCACGGCGGGCGGGTCGTCAGCCCCGGACGGTGACACGCCAGGCTGCGGAAACGCTGAAACAGGTGTACGAGTAAACTCCGGTGGGCCGAGCCCGGAGGTCGCTCAGCCGTCCGGCGCCCCGACAAGCGGGAACCGGCAGCCGAGGCAGCGTACGGCAGCAGCCGACATCCAGGGGTTGATAGACGTAATGGCACGCCCAACGCTCACCAAGGCCCATCGGGGCCTGCTCGGCCTGGTCGCGGCCGGCGCCTGCATCATCTCGGGCATCGGCTTCGCGGGCTCGTACAACGCGGTGCGCGAACTGGCCCAGGAGAAGGGCTTCGGGGCCTTCTCCTACGCCTTCCCGATCGGCGTCGACGCCGGCATCGTCGTGCTCCTCTCGCTCGACCTGGTACTGACCTGGCTGCGGATTCCCTTCCCGATGCTGCGGCAGACCGCCTGGGTGCTGACCGTCGCCACCATCGCCTTCAACGCGGCCGCCTCCTGGGGCGATCCGCTCGGCATGGGGATGCACGCCGTCATCCCGGTGCTCTTCGTGGTCGTGGTCGAGGCCTCCCGGCACGCGGTCGGCCGGATCGCGGCGATCACGGTCGACCGGCACATGGACTCGGTCCGGATGATGCGCTGGCTGCTCTCCCCGGTGCCGACCTTCAAGCTCTGGCGCCGGATGAAGCTCTGGGAGCTGCGCTCCTACGACGAGGTCGTCCGGCTGGAGCAGAACCGCCTGGTCTACCGGGCGCAGCTGCGTTTCCGGTACGGCCGCGGCTGGCGCCGCTCGGCGCCGATCCAGGCCCTGCTGCCGCTCAAGCTGGCCAAGTACGGGGTGCCGCTCGACCCGACGCTGTTCGACCGTCTGGACGAGGAGGCGCGCGAGCGCGAGGCCCGGGAGGCTCTGGCGGAGAAGGAGGCGCTGGAGCTCCAGCGGCAGGACGGCCGCGCCGCCACGGCCATCGCCCCGGCCGAGGCCGCCGCCCCCGCGGCTCCCGTCGCCGCCGCCCCCGCTTCGGCTTCGGCCCGCCCGGAGCCGGCCCGGCAGGCGCAGCAGATACCGCAGGTCCAGCCCCAATCCCAGGCCCAGGCTCAGACCCACGTCCAGCCCCAGCCCCAGCCCCAGCCCGAACCGGCCGCGGCCCCGGCTCCGGTCGCCGTCGCGCCGATGTCCGCCGAGGTGGCCGCGCCGATGCTGGCGAAGCTGGCAGCCGTCCGGCTGCGTGCCGCGCAGGAGCCGAACGGCGTGGCGGAGGAGGCCCCGCAGCCGCACCGCGAGGAGCTGAACGTGTGGACCGAGCGCCCGGTGCGCACCACGGGCCACCCGTCCGACGCCGCCCCCGGCGGGCGGGTGCCCGGCCAGGCCTCGCCGTGGTTCAAACCCCCGCGTCCGGTCGCCGAGGAGCCGGTCCTCCCGCAGCAGCCCCAGGCCCAGGTCGCCCAGGATGCGGGGTTCGCCGCCGAGCCGCAGCCCCGCCACCCGGGGCAGCCCCTTCCGGCTGGGCAGCCCGCTCCGGCCGAGCAGCCCGTCCACGGCGAGCAGTTCGTTGCGGCCGAGCAGCCCCCCGTCCACGACGAGGAGTCCGCGCCGCGCTCGGCCCCGTCCCGGCTGGATCCGGACCTGGCCTATGACGCCCTGGTCAGCTACATGGACAACCACGAGCACCAGCCCGACCCGCAGCGCCTCGCCGAGTGGCTGACCAAGCAGTACGGCGTCACCGGCAACCGCCCGGACGGCTCGGTCCACCCCAAGGACGTCGCCGAGCTCTACCCGCAGCTGCGCGACCGCTACGCCGCCGCCGGGAGGGACTGACCCGGGCCGCCTCGGCCGGACGCCCCGTGGAACGTTCCTCCGTCGAACGCTTCTCCGTCCACCGCTCGGTCGGCCGTTGACGCCCGATCCGGCCGGAGCTACCTTCTCCTCAACAAATTGTTGAAGTGCTGGTCCGGCGTGGAGGAGTGCGGATGTCGCAGGTCGAGGTCGACGGTAACGGACCGACGGGCGGGGCCTCCTTCTCCGCCACCGCCCGCGCCGCCGTGGAGGCGCTGCTCGCCCCGGTCGACGCCGACCTGGCGCGCCGCTATCCCGGCGACACCGGTACCAGGCAGCCGGTGCACACCGTCTACGTCCCGGCCGACGCCTTCGCCGCCGACACCGTACGGGAGTGGGGCCGCCAGGCTCTGGAGGCCTTCGACACCCACGCCGGCACCCCCGCCGAGCTGGCCCGCGCCCTCGGCCTGGCCGACGACGAGCTGCTCGCCGACGTGCACGCCCGGGTCCGCGCCAAGCTGGAGCGCGAGCCGGTCGAGGACCTGCGGATCGACTTCGAGGACGGCTACGGACCCCGCCCGGACGCCGAGGAGGACGCCGCCGCCGTCCGCGCGGCCGAACTGGTCGCCGCCGCCGTGGCCGAGGGCGCCGCGCCGCCGTACCTCGGCATCCGGATCAAGTGCATGGAGGCGGCCGTCCGCAACCGCGGCATCCGCACCCTGGAACTGTTCCTGGCCACCCTGCTGGCCGGCGGCGGCCTGCCGGACGGCCTGGTCCTCACCCTGCCCAAGGTGACCTACGCCGAGCAGGTCACCGCGCTGGTCCGGCTGCTGGAGGACTTCGAGCGCCGCGCCGGGCTGCCCGCCGGCCGGATCGGCTTCGAGATCCAGATCGAGACCACGCAGGCCATCCTCGGCCCGGACGGCCGGGCCACCGTGGCCCGGATGATCGAGGCCGCCGAAGGCCGCGCCACCGGGCTGCACTACGGCACCTTCGACTACAGCGCCTCCTGCGGCGTCAGCGCGGCCCACCAGAGCATGGACCACCCGGTCGCCGACCACGCGAAGGCGGTCATGCAGGTGGCCGCAGCCGGCACCGGCGTCCGACTCTCCGACGGCTCGACCAACGTCATCCCGACCGGCTCCACCGAACAGGTGCACGCCGCCTGGAAGCTGCATCACGACCTGGTCCGCCGCTCGCTGGCCCGCGCCTACTACCAGGGCTGGGACATGCACCCGGCGCACCTGCCGACCCGCTACGTCGCGGTGTACTCCTTCTACCGCGAGGGCCTGGCGGCCGCCGCAGCCCGGCTGGCCGCGTACGTCGCCAAGGCCGGTGGCGACGTGATGGACGAGCCGGCCACCGCCCGGGCGCTCAGCGGCTACCTGCTGCGCGGCCTGGACTGCGGCGCCGTCGACCCGGCCGAGGTCACCGCGCTGACCGGCCTGGACCGCGCCCGGCTGGACACTCTGGCCGGGCGCTGACCCCGCGACCGGCCGACGAAGCCCGGCCAGGGCTTAGGGCGTGTCTTGTGGATCAGGCCGGATCGGACTGCGGCGTCAGGGTGCGTGCATCGCAAGGCGGAGGAGGGGGTCCATGCGGTGGGGGCACCTCCCGGCCGGAGGCTGGGGGCCATCGGCGACCGACGACAACGCGGCGAGGTGCGTGCCCTGACGCCGCGGTCTCGGCCTGATCCACACGACACGCCGTAGGCTGGCGGTGCCGCCCCGGGAGGCCCGGGGTGCGCGCCGCCAGCCGTCGCCGTTTCCGGGAGAACCACCGCGTCATGTCCGCCACGCCGGAACCGACCGCCAGGCCGTACCTCACCATCCGGCGGGCCGGCAGCCACGAGACCGAGATCAAGAAGTCCCGGTTCATCTGCCACCTCGCCCGGGTCGCCGACGAGGAGGAGGCGCAGGCCTTCATCGCCGGCATCCGCAAGCAGTACTGGGACGCGCGGCACAACTGCACCGCCTTCGTGGTCGGCGACGAGCAGCGCCGCGAACGCTCCAGCGACGACGGCGAGCCCGGCGGCACCGCCGGGGTGCCGATGCTGGAGGTGCTGCGCCGGCGCGGCCTGACCGACACCGCCGCCGTGGTGACCAGGTACTTCGGCGGCATCAAGCTCGGTGCGGGCGGCCTGGTGCGGGCGTACGGCAACGCGGTGTCCGAGGCGGTGGACGAGATCGGTCTGCTGGAGCGGCGGCCGGTGGCCCTGCTCGCGGTGACGGCCGACCACGTGCGCGCCGGGCGGGTGGAGAACGACCTGCGGGCGGCCGGCTACACGGTGAGCGACCTGGCCTACGAGCCGGCCGGGGTGCGGATCGAGGTGGGTGTGCCGCAGCCGGAGGTGTCGGCCTTCCACGCCTGGCTGGCCGAGGCGACCGGCGGTACCGCCGTCGCGGTCCCGGCCGGCCGGACGTACGTCGAGGTGCCGGTCTGATGCCGGAGCAGGCGGGCGGCGGCGCTTTCGGCCACCTATTCGGCCAGATCGCGGCCGATCCGTTTCGGAGCCTTGCGGGGCGTGCCTAGCCTGGTCCGGTCGTCGAGCAGGAAGCCGCCCCGAGATGCCCGTCGTCCAGACCGTCACCCTGCCGCCGGGGGCCAGCACCGGCTGGCACTACCACCCGGGCCGGGTGGACGTGGTGGTGCTGTCCGGGACGCTGACCCGGACCCTGCACGACGGCCGGGTCGAGGTCAGCCGGGCCGGGGACTCGCTGGTCGAGGAGGCCGGACCGGTCCACGTCCACGTGGGGCGCAACCTCGGGGACGAGCCCGTGGTGCTGATCGCGAGCTACGCCGCCCCGGCCGGTTGCCCGTTGGCGGTGCCGGTCGTGGAGCCCGCGTGGAGTCGCAGCGGCGCCCGGCCCGCCGAGGCCTGACCTGCTGAGGTCTGACCAGGGCTGCTCCGGCGCTGTCGCCCGTGCCCCGTCGCCCGCCGTCCGCCGTCTGGCGGCGAGGGCGGGTCGGGCCCGGGAGCCGCGCCACGCGGTGCACGGCTTGAGCAGATTCACCCGAACGTATTGACGTGGCCCGGAGTTGGAACTTCCGCTCCGGGCCGTGGCGTTTCCTGGGCAAGGATCCGGCCGAACCGGACGAATAACCCATCGATGGAGGACACCAGACCCCACCCCGTACCACGGAGGTATGCGCATGACCTCAGACCGCTTTTCGTCGCCCGCCGGCGCCGACCTGACCGGCCCCGCGACGCCCTACCGGATGACCGTCACCACCGCCCTCCCGCACCGCGAGGCCGTCGCCCTGGCCGACGAGCAGCTCGCCGCCTGGCTGAAACAGGAAGGCTGCGAGGAGCCCCCGCCGGCTCCCCGCGCCCTCACCGGGCCGCCCCCGGCCGGAGCGACCTCGACGGGGACGGCTCCAACCCGACCGAAACCGCCCGAACTGACGCCCCCTGGGCTGACGACGTCCGGACCGGCGCAGCCCCGATCGGCCCCCGCCGCCGAGCGACTGCGCCTGGGCGACCGCGTCCTGCTCGACCGCGACCAGGGCCCGCTGCGCGGCGGCCCGGCCGCCGGCCGCTACGACCGCCGACGCCTGCGCACCCCGACCCCGCACGGCACCCAGCAGCTCACCCTGACCGTGGCCACCGCGGCCGACGGCCCCACCTGGGTCCGGCTGGAGGCCGAGACGCACAGCACCGGCAACGGCGTGCGGACCCCTTGCCGGGTGCCGGTGCCCGAACTCGCCCGCACCCTCCTGCCGCTGCTCGACGCCACCGACGGCCCGGCCGCCGTCCACCCGGCCCCCCGGGTGATCACCGTCGGCGAGGTCGACGGCCTGATCGACGAACTCTGCGACCCGGAGCGCCGGCTGCCCGTCGTGGTCGCCAGCGTCCCGGTGAACCTCCCGCTCGACCGCTGGGTCGAGGACGTCGTCCGCCCGCTCTGCCACCAGCTTCCCGGCCTGGCCACCGCCTACGTCCTGGACCCGGGCGCCCGGACCGGGTTCAACGTCGCGCTGGAGTACCACAGCGTCTACGGCGGAGCGGTGCGCACCTACCTGCCCGAGGTGGACCCCGCCTCCCGGTGCGACGGCGCCCGGCACCCGGTGCTCGCCCGGGGGCGAATAGAGCAGGACCTCCGCCGCGCGGCCGGGCTGCTCGCCCGCGAGCCGCGCCGGCTCGCCGCCGACCTGCCGCTGCCGCCCCCGCTGGCGGCCGTCCCGGTGCTGCGGGTCGCCCCGGCGCCGCCCCGTGCGGCCGTCAGCCCGGCCGGGGACCAGGCCGCCGCCCGCGCCGAGCTGGCCGCGCTCGTCCGGGAGGAGCAGCAGGACCGCGCCGAGCAGCAGGCCAGGGCCGACGAGCTGGAGCGGGTCCGGCGCACCCTGCGCCACGAGCGCCGGGACAACCGCGTGGGTCGGGACAGCCGGGACAAGCAGGACGGCCGCGAGGGTCATGAGGGCCGCGACCGTCCGGAGCTCCGCGAGCGCCACGACGGCCGGGACGGCCGGGACGGCCACGTACGGGCCGGCTCCCGCGCCCTCACCGGGCGCCACTGCATCCTCCAGGGCACCGCCGGGCACTTCGCCGCCAAGCCGTCCGCCCGGCCCGGAAAACCGGAGACCTTCACCGAACTCATGGCCAGGATCGACGAGTTCACGCTGTTGACCTTCACCGGTGACCAGAAGAACGCGCTCGCCCTGGACGGTCTCCGGTGCTCCGGCGCGGGCTGGGCCCGGCTCGCCTGGGACGGGCTGACCGCCCTTCAGGAGTACGCCGAGGCGGCGGTCCGCGGCGCGGCCGGCGGCGACTTCAAGCAGTGGTGCGAGCACACCCCGGAGGGCTGCCACCACTTCCCGCCCCGCAAGGCGGTGCGCGGGGAGTCCCGGACGGTGTTCAGCCACACCAAGTGGAAGCGCGAACGGATGCTGCCCGTCCCGGAGAGCGTGGACGCCTCCCGGCGCGCCTTCATGGGCGCACACCTGCGGATCGGCGGCGGCCGTACCGCGCCCCGGCTGCACTACCTGGACGACTGCTCGGGCAGTGGCCGGATCTATGTCGGCTACATCGGCCTGCACCTGACCAACACCCGGACCAACTGAGAGGCTGGGCTGACCACTGCCGCCCGTTCGGTGGACAATGTCCGGCAGGGGCGGGCCGCAGGGTCGCCGGCCGCCCCGGGCAGGCGCCGGACGAGCATGGGGGAACGACGACCGATGCAGCACTCAGCAGACGGCCAGCCCGACGGCACCGCCACCGTCCAGTTCCCCCGGCCGGGCTTCCTCGCCTCGGTCTTCAGAGAGTTCAACACCGACCAGGGACAGGGCCAGGGCCTGGACCCGGACGCCGCCGACCCCGGCCCGGTCGCCCCCGGTACGCCCGGTGACGGCATGCCCGATGACGGCGCGTCCGGTGGTGGCGGGTCCGGCGGTGGTGTGTCCAGCGGCGGCCCGGCCGAGCCTGAGGAGTCCATCGCCGCCCACGGCCGGGCCGCCGCCCTGACCCACCACCGCACGCTCACCGTCCAGGCCGAGCACGACCGGCTGGCCGACCTGCTCCGGCGGGCCGCACTGCCCGTCTCGGCCATGGACTTCGAGAGCCAGCTGCGCCACTACGAGCCCCGCCCCTACCCGGCCGACGGGCCGCAGACCGGCAGCGAGGCCGAGCCCCGCTGGGCGGACTTCGCGCCCGCCGGGCCGGCCACCGCCGACCCCGACGGCGCCCCGGCCCGTCGCCTGCTCGACTCCGGTTACCAGCGCGAACTCGCCCAGGCCCGGCTGGCCCACCAGCGTTCCCTGCGCGAGTGGCGCACCCGCCGGGCCGAGGCCGACAACCCGGCCGCAGACGAGTCCCGGCGCGTCCACGAGGCGGCCGAGGAGGCCCGGGCCCGAGCCGTGCGCGAGTACAACGAGAGCCTGGAGGAGTGCCGACGGGCCTACCGGCTGTCCGAGCCGGCCGCCGTGGAGTCACTGCTGGAGCGGGCGCTCGCCGCGGCCGAGACCGCCACCCAGGACCTGCCCGCCCCCTGCCGGGCGGTCTTCCGCCCGCTCACCCGCACCGCCGTGCTGGACCTCGACCTGCCGCCGCTCGACCTGGTGCCCTCGCTCACCGGCTACCGGCTCGCCCCGGACGGCGACATCGTCCCGGTCCCGCGCCCGCCGGCGGACCGGGCCACCGACTATCTGCGCCTGGTCGCCCGGCTCGCCCTGCGCGCCCTCCAGGCCGCCGACGCCGTCGACACCGACGAGATACTCGCGGGCGTCGTGCTCAACGGCTGGCTGCGCGAGCCCGGCACCGCCGAGCCGCTGTGCCTGGTCAGCGTGGACGCCGACCGCGACGCACTGGCCCGCACCCGGCTGCTGCCGCCCGCCACCCCGTACGAGGAGCGCGACGACGAAGGCGTCTACGCCGACGCCGAGCAGGACGAGGCGCTCGTCCGGCTGCGCCAGCTCGGCGCCGCCGTCACCCCGGACCCGTACGGCCGCGTGGGCGTGCAGCCCGCCGCGCAGGCGGGTGCCGCCGTACCGGCCGCACCCGACCTGTCCGCGAACGAGTTCGCCCAGCTGGTGCGCGACCTGCTCACCCGCGGCGGGCTCGCCGAGTGGAGCGTGCGGCTGCGCGGCCCGGCCGGACTGGTCGCCACCGGCGAGGGGGCCCCGGGCAGTGCGCTGCCCGGCCGCTGGGTGGTCTGGGCCTCCCGGGGCGCCGCGCCGGTCAGCGCGGAGGAGATCGTCACCCTGGCCGAGGCCGTTCAGGAGGAGTCCGCCGAGCGCGGCCTGCGGCTGACCACCGGCCGCTTCGCCGACGAGGCCCTCGACCTCACGGGCGAGGAGAGCCACCGCCACATCCACCTGGTCGACGGCGACGGCGTGAGCGAACTCGCCCGCACCCACCTCGGCCTGCCCCTCGCCGCCGGCCGCTGACCCCACCTCCGGTCCCCGCCCCCACCCTCGTCCCCGTTCCCGTCCTCGCAGCTCACCCCGACGGACCGCCCGGCGGGCGCGCCCCCGCACCCGACCCGAGGCTGGGGAACGGGCACCGGCGGAGCAGCGGCACCCCGGGCGATCACCGTCGAACGGTCGTCCGATACGGTCGGCGGTCGGCCCGGCCACGGGCGGACCCCAGGGGGAGAGGAATGGGCAGAGCGCCCGGCAGACCACACGGCGGCACCCGCCGGCGCCCGCACAGCGGATCGACCCACCCGGAGGCGGCCCGGTGACCGCCGTCCTGGTCGCCGCCGGGGCGTTCCTGATGACCCTGATCGGCGGCTTCGTCGCCCAGCGCACCGGCGACCGCCGCCACCTCGTGCTCGGCTTCGCCGCCGGCCTCATGCTCGGCGTGGTCGCCTTCGACCTGCTGCCCGAGGCCATGCGCCAGGCACCGGACGAGGTGCACGGCGTGCCGCAGGCGCTGCTGATGTTCGCGGTCGGTTTCCTCACCATCCACGTGGTCGAACGCGCGGTCGCCATCCACCGCGGCCACGAGAGCGAGTACGCCGAGCACACCCACGGCCACCAGCACGCGCACGCCCACCACGCCGGGCGCCAGGGCGTCGGCCTGACCGCCGCGCTGGCCTTGGTCGGGCACAGCGTGATGGACGGCTTCGCGATCGGCGCCGCCTTCCAGGCCGGCACCACGGTCGGAACGGTCGTCGCCATCGCCGTCGTCGCCCACGACTTCGCCGACGGCTTCAACACGTACACGATCACCCGGCTCTACGGGAACAACCGGCGGCGGGCGCTGACGCTGCTCGCGGCGGACGCGCTGGCCCCGGTGTCCGGCGCCGCGATCACCCTGGCCTTCACCATCCCCGAGCACCTGCTCGGCCTCTACCTCGGCTTCTTCTCCGGGTTCCTGCTCTACCTGGCGACCTCCGACATCCTCCCGGAGGCCCACAGCCCGCACCCCTCCCGCAGCACCCTGCTCTGCACCGTCGCCGGGGTGGGGTTCATGTGGCTGGTGATCGGCCTCGCCACCTAGGCCCGGCAGGGCAGGCCGGAACGGGCCGAAACGGAACGGGCCGAAACGGGACGGGGCCTAACGCGGCGGGCCGCCTCGCGTCGCCGACCGCTCCCGCGTCACCGCGCTGCGCCCGGGGGCGCCGTCCGCGGTGGTGGACCGGCTGCGAGGAAGCGGGCCTCGGCGGCGCGCAGCACTCGCAGCAGCACTTCCTGCTCGTCGGGACCGACCTCGCCGAAGTACTCCTGGGCCACCTCGTGCCGGACCTGCCCGATCCGTTCCACCGCTGCGCGGCCCGCCTCGGTCAGCAGGATCCGGACCGCCCGCCGGTCGGCCGGATCGGGCCTGCGCTCGACCAGGCCGGCCTCCTCCAGTGCGTCGACCACGGTGGTCGCCGAGCGCGGGGCGATGTGCAGCCGCTCGGCGAGGTCGCTCAGCCGCATCGCGCGGTCCGGCAGCTCGCAGCCGGGCGCGTGGGCCAGGGTGTTCAGCGCCCGGGCCTGGCCGGGGGTGATGCCGTACGGCTCCAGCCGCCACCCGGTCTGCCGACGGATCCGCTTGATCGCCCTGGTCATCGTGTCGGCCAGCTCGGCGGCGGTGTCCGAGGCCGTGGTGTCCGAGGCGGCGGTGTCCGAGGCCGCGTCCGAAGCCGTGGTGTCCGAGGCGGTCGCCTCGGCAGGGGCGCCGGGCGGGCCGAGGGAGGGGTCCGCCGGGTCGGTCGGCGTGGTGGTCATCGGCGGTCTCCTCGGCAGGCGTCCGCCCCAGGGTATCGGCCGGTCCGGGGCCGGCGGCCGACAGCGGACGGCACCCGGAGAAAAATGTTGAGCTTGGCTCAGTACCTGGGTTAGCGTAGCTCCAACTGAGGGGACCCTAAGTTCCCTCCCAGGATCCTGGAGGGCCCGTGCCCCGCTCCGAAGCCCGCGTCACCACCGACCGCCCCACCCGCTACGCCAAGCAGCTCGCCGCCCACATGGGCCGCAAGATCGAGGCCACCTTCTCCGAGGAGACCGGCCGCGGCACCCTGGTCTTCGGCGCCGGCACCGCCACCCTGGAAGCCCAGCCCGACGCGCTGCTGCTCACCGTCGAGGGCGAGCGGGAGAACCTGCCCGGCCTGGAGGACGTCGTCGGCCGCCACCTCGTCCGCTTCGGCGCCCGCGACGAACTCGTCATCGAATGGCACCGCGACAACGGCGAGACCGGCCTCGTTCACCGCAACGACGACCCCGAGGCCTGACCGCCGCCGCCCCCGCCGCCCGGCCGGGGCAGCCACCGGGCCAGCCCCCACAGCACCAGGGCGGCCAGGCACCAGCTGGCCACCACGTCCAGCAGCCAGTGGAAGTCGCTCCACACCAGCCCCGCGCCGACGCCCACCGCCAGCAGCACCGCGCCCGCCGTCAGCAGACGCGCCGCCCACGGCCCCGCCACCCGCACCAGCAGCAGCGCCGCCACCCCGTACGAGAGCGACGCGGTGGCGGTGTGCCCGGACGGGTACCAGCCCCACTGCCCCGGTGTCAGCGGATCACCGAGCGGGCCCGGCCGGGCGAACGCCGCCTTGGCCGGCACCACCAGCAGCGGGATCAGTCCGGCGGTCAGCGCCGCCACCGGCAGCGGCAGCCACCAGCGCCCCGCCGCCCCCGTCCGGCGCCACCGCCACGCGGCCAGCACGCCGACCGTCAGCAGCACCGGGATCGCGGGCACACTGTCGCCCAGGTCGGACAGGACCTGGCCCAGCTGGTCCAGCAGCACGCTGGGGTGGTCCCGGTGGGCGCTCCGGACGGCTCCGCGGACCGCGCGGTCCCATCCGAGCAGCGGGCCGTCCGCCGCCACCTGCCACGACACCAACAACAGGACGACCGCCGCCGTCAGCGGCACGGCCACCGAACGGGCCACCCGGCCCGGAACGCCGGACAGCCGCCCCGGAGCAGGGGGGAGAGCTCCGGGGCGGCTCTGATGATCGCCGTTCCGTGCGCCCCGGGGGGTGTGGGTCGGACGGTCGGTCGATCGGTCTTCGGTGGGCGCCACCCCTCCCGGGGCGGCCTGGTTGTCCTCGCGGCACGCATGCGGACCCGCCGTCGGGGGCGACCCCGCAAGCGGCTCCGCCCACGGCTGCGGCTCGCTGTCCATCGGTGATGACACTACGTCAACACCCCTTCCGCGCCGAGCGCCTTCAGCGATTCCCCACATCATCTTCACCCCGCCCCGGGCGGCCCTCCGGGAGCCCCGACGACCTGGCCCGGCCGGGCGTCGGGCCCGTCCGACCGGCCGGTGACAACCGAACGGCCCGCGAGGACCAGAGGTCCCCACGGGCCGTTCAGCGCTGTCCGGACAACCCTCCGGAGGGGGTTCACGACCCGACGGGCGACACCGCTCAGACGGCGGTGAAAGCGCCCTCCAGGATGTCCAGGCCCTCGGCCAGGAGGTGCTCCGCGATGACCAGCGGCGGCAGGAAGCGCAGCACGTTGCCGTAGGTGCCGGCGGTCAGCACCACCAGGCCCTCGGCGTGGCAGGCCTTCGCGATGGCCGCGGTGGCCTCCGCGTTCGGCTCCTTGCCGCCCGGCTTCACGAGCTCGACGGCGATCATCGCGCCGCGGCCGCGGATCTCGCCGATGATGTCGAACTTCTCCTGCATCGCCCGCAGGCGGCCCAGCATGATCTCGCCGATCCGCTGCGCCTTGCCGTTGAGGTCCTGCTCCTTCATCGTCTCGATGGCGCCCAGCGCGGCCGCACAGGCCACCGGGTTGCCGCCGTAGGTGCCGCCCAGGCCGCCCGCGTGCGCGGCGTCCATGATCTCGGCGCGACCGGTCACCGCCGCCAGCGGCAGACCGCCGGCGATGCCCTTCGCGGTGGTGATCAGGTCCGGGACGATGCCCTCGTCCTCACAGGCGAACCACTGGCCGGTACGGCAGAAACCGGTCTGGATCTCGTCCGCGACGAACACGATGCCGTTCGCCTTCGCGTACTCCACGATCGCCGGCAGGAAGCCCTTGGCCGGCTCGATGAAGCCGCCCTCGCCCTGGATCGGCTCGATGATGATCGCGGCGACGTTCTCGGCGCCGATCTGCTTGTTGATGATCTCGATCGCCTGCGCGGCGGCCTCGGCGGCGCAGTTCTCCGCACCCGTCAGCCAGCGGTACGGGTAGGCCACCGGCACCCGGTAGATCTCCGGGGCGAACGGGCCGAAGCCCTGCTTGTACGGCATGTTCTTCGCCGTCAGGCCCATGGTCAGGTTCGTACGGCCGTGGTAGCCGTGGTCGAACACCACGACGGCGGTGCGCTTGGTGTAGGCGCGGGCCACCTTCACCGCGTTCTCGACCGCCTCGGCGCCCGAGTTGAACAGCGCGGTGCGCTTGTCGTGGTCACCCGGGGTCAGCTCGTTCAGCTGCTCGGCGACCGCCACGTAACCCTCGTACGGGGTCACCATGAAACAGGTGTGGGTGAAAGCGGCCAGCTGCTCGCTCGCCTTCGCCACCACGGCCTCGGCGCTGTTGCCGACGTTCGTCACGGCGATGCCGGAGCCGAAGTCGATCAGCGAGTTGCCGTCCACGTCCTCCAGCACGCCGCCGTTGGCGCGGGACACGTACACCGGCAGGGTGGTGCCGACACCGGCCGCCACCGCACCCAGCTTGCGGGCCTGCAGCTCCTGCGACTTCGGACCGGGGATCGCAGTGACCAGGCGGCGCTCCTGCGGGAGCGGCGTTGCGGCGCTCATGGGGTTCTCCAGACTTCTCGGCTCGGTGCTTCGCAGGCTACGGCCGCCCTCCCCGGCCGGGCATGCGCCACTCGGTAGCACTGAGCCGTCCGACTTGTCCGGCACGGCCAGCGCGGGTGGTGCGACTACCAGCAGGCCCCGCTCCACTACATTGAGCGCGGGCGTGTCGCCGGTACGGCGGCATGGGTATGGCGGCACCGACGGCGATCGGGCCGGGCGGGCGAGGGAGCGGGGCCGTACATGGCGCACGACGGGGCACACCACCACACCGATCGGACCACCACCGGACCCCCGGCCCCCATGCCCCGCCAACGGCCCGGCACCCGCACCGACGGTGCCCCCGCCTTCGACCTCCCCACCTGGGCCGCGGCCCCGCGCCCGGAAGCCGAACCCGGCGTCTACCGGCTGGGCTACCGCCCGCTCGACCCGGAACGGGCGGAGGCGGCCCAGGTCGCGGCCTGGCCGCTGCTCCTGCGGGCGGGCCTCAACGCGGTGGTGGGGTGGTTCGCCTATCTCTACGGCACGCAGCTTCTGATGTACGTGCTCGTGTGGTTCGGCGGACAGGCCGGCATCGGCCCGCTCGCGTCGCCGTCCGAGTCCGAGGCCATGTTCACGCTGCTGGTGGTCAACGCGCTGGTGATCGGCGTCGTCATCAAGCTCTTCGGCCGGATGGGCCGTTGGCCCGAGGTGTGGCGGCGGTACGTGTCGCCGTTGTTGTCGCGGGCGGTGACGCAGGAGCAGCCTGCCGAGGAGGGCGTGGCGGTGGCCCAGGTGGTGCGGCGGCTGGACCCGTGGGGCGGGCTGCGGCAGGGCGGGGCGGCCGAGGCGGCGGGGCGGCTGGAGCGGGAGGCGGTCGGGGACGTCGACTACGTGCGGATCCAGCGGGCGTGGGAGTCGGCGCAGGCGGATCCGGCGTTCGTGCCGGCCTTCGTCGAGCAGGTGGTGGCGCGCGGTGGGGCGGCCTTCGCGCACCCTTCGGAGTCGCGGGAGCTGGCGGACCGGGCTGAGCAGCACGATCTGCTGCTGGGCCAGGTCTGCCTGGGGACGGCCCAGGACGTGCCGAAGAACCCGCTGAGCCATCGGGCGGCCGGGTTCGCGCTGGATCCGGCGCTGCTGGGCACGTCGCTGCTGGCGGTGGGTCCGGCGGGGACGGGGAAGACGGCGCGGCTGGCGCGGCCGGTGGCGGAGGCGCTGTGTCTGCAGGCGCTGGCCGGTACCGCGTGTGTGGTGGTGGTGGGGGCGGCGGACGCGGATCTGGGCCCGGACGCCTGGTACGACGTGGTGATCGCGCCCGGTGATCCGGCGTCGGTGTACGGGCTGGACCTCTACGGTGCGGCGCAGGATCCGGACGAGGCGGCCGCCCGGCTGGCTGAGGCGCTGCTGCCGGACGAGTTGATGGCGCGCGCGGAGAACGCCCGGACGGCGCTGCAGCAGGTGGTGGGCCCGTTCCACGCCGCGTACGCCCGCTATCCGGGGGTGCGGGAGCTGCGGGCGCTGCTGGCCGGCGAGCCGGACGTGCTGGCGGCTCTGGTGAAGGCGCTCGGGGTGGCGGGCCGGCTGGCCGTGTACGAGCGGGACCTGGAGCACCGGGAGCGTCAGCGCGGCCGGGCGGACGATCCCGGGGCGCTGCTGGCGGACCGGCTGGCGCTGCTGGACCGGCCGGCCTTCGAGGGCGCCTTCGCGACGGACGGCACGGGGCGGCCCCCGTTCGCGATGCGGGTGCTGGACCATCCGTTGCGGGTGCGGGTGAAGCTGCCGGAGCGCAGCCATCCGGAGGCCGCGCGGATGCTGTCCCGGTTGGTGGTGGGTCAGTTCGTGCAGGCGGCGGGGGCCCGTACGGACCGTTCGCTGTTCGCCGGCCTGGTGGTGGACGACGCCTCGGCGGCGCTGGACGCGACCGCCGTGCGCGGGGTGCAGCGGATGCGGGGGGCGAACGCGGGCGCGGTGCTGCTGCTGCGCACGCTGGTGGATCTGCCGGAGGCGCTGCGGGCGCCGTTGTTCGGTGCGGTCGGCTGCCGGATGGCGTTCCCGGGGATCGCGCCGTGGGACGGCCGGCTGTTCTCGGAGGCCTGGGGGACGCACCTGGTGCAGGAGACCGCGGTGACCCACACGCCCGACACCTCGGGTGGCGTGGTGCGGCGGGCCGGGCGGTTGGGGCGGCGGGCGTTGTCGGGGACGGCGGCGCAGACGGAGTCGGTGACGACGCGGGACGTGGAGCGCCTGCGCTGGTCGCCGTCGGATCTGGCGCACGCGCTGCCGGCGGGGCACGCGGTGGTGTCGTTGACCGCGGTGTCGGGGGAGCAGGTGCCGCCGTTGCTGGTGGATCTTCGGGGCTGACGGGGCGCGGGGCGGAAGCTCGCCTTCACGGTGGATTCGGCAGTGCCGGTTGTCCGGAGCGTCCATAATGAGGGGGAGAGACTCTCACTTGTCCCATTGCCCTCTCCTCGCCCGGCCGCAACGGCGCGGTCAGGTCGATCCCCCGAAGGTGCCATGCCCCCCACACTCGCCTCCGTTGTCCGTAACAGTTCGCTCCATCTGACGGTCCTCGCCGGCGCGGACCACCTGGAGCGGCCGGTCCGCTGGGTGCACACCAGCGAGCTGGACGACCCGACGCCGTTCCTGGAGGGTGGCGAGCTGCTGCTCACCACCGGGATCAAGCTGGGCCGTACGGCGGCCCAGTTGCAGGCGTACGTGCACCGGCTGGCCGATGCCGGGGTGGTGGGGCTGGGCCTGGGGGTGGGGCTGTCGCACACGGAGGTGCCGCAGCCGCTGGTGGACGCGGCCGCGCAGCGGGGGCTGCCGCTGCTGCGGGTGCCGGAGCCGACGCCGTTCATCGCGATCAGCAAGGTGGTGTCGGCGGCGCTGGCCGCGGAGCAGTACGAGGCGGTGACGACCTCCTTCGAGGCGCAGGAGGAGCTGACCCGGGCCGCGCTGGGCAAGGACGGCACGACGGCGGTGGTGCGCCGGCTGGCGGCCCGGCTGGGCGGCTGGGCGGCGCTGTACGACGGGTCGGGGGCGCTGTCGGTGGTGGCGCCGGACTGGGCGGCGCGCCGGGCTGGGCGGCTGGCGGCGGAGGTGGACCGGCTGCGCCGGCGTCCGGCGCCGTCGAGCGCCGCGTTGCAGGGGCGGGCGCCGGGGATCGACACGGCGGACGAGGACTACGTGGTGGTCCAGTCGCTGGGGGCGGACCGGCGGGCCCGGGGCTTCCTGGCGGTGGGCACCGAGGACCGGATCACCCCGACCGAGCGGTACGTGCTGAACGCGGCGGTGGCGCTGCTGACCCTGACGCTGGAGCGTTCGCGCGAACTGCGCCAGGCCGAGGAGCGGATGGGCGCGGCGCTGCTGCGGATGGTGCTGGCGGGCGAGGTGGCGACGGCCCGCCAGGTGGCGCTGGGGCTGTTCGGCGGTATGCCGGAGGGGACGATACGGGTTCTGGTGGCCGGGGCCGGGCCGAACGCGGAGGCCGCGGAGGCGCTCGGGGAGCTGGGCGACCGGGCCGAGCAGGCGGGCGCCCGGGTGGGCGAGAAGCTGCTGGTGGCGCGGGAGGACGGCGCGCACGGGGCGCGGCTGATGGTGCTGGCGCTGGACAACGGGGCGGTGCACCGGGCCTGTCTGGGCGTGGTGGAGGAGCACGAGGGCCTGTCGCTGGGCGTGTCGGCGCCGGCCGCGCTGGAGGACGCGGGGACGGCGCACGCGCAGGCCGAGCGGGCGCTGGCGGTGGCGCTGCGCGGTGGCCGGCGGTCGGTGGACCACGAGGAGGTCGGCGCGGGGTCGCTGCTGCCGCTGCTCGGCGAGGACGCGGTGACGGCGTTCGCCGAGGGGCTGCTGCGGCCGCTGCGCGAGCACGACCGGACGGCCCGCGGCGATCTGGTGGCCTCGCTGCGGGCGTGGCTGTCCCGGCACGGGCAGTGGGACGCGGCGGCGGCCGATCTCGGGGTGCACCGGCACACGCTGCGCTACCGGATGCGGCGGGTCGAGGAGCTGCTGGGGCGTTCGCTGGACGACACCGACGTGCGGATGGAGCTGTGGCTGGCGCTGCGCTCCGGCGAGGAGTAGGTCGCACCCGGGCCGCACCGAGCCGTACCGGGCAGGGCCCCGTCCGGGCTCGGCCCGGGAGGCCCTGGACGGGATGGAGCAGCGTCGGGGGCGAACGCTCCGAGTCGGCCAATCCGGTCGGTGCGCCGCCCCACCTACCCTCGGGTTCGGGTCCCACACCCGTGGGCCCGATGACGACGAGGAGAGGGCCGGTACCACGGTGACCACCACGTACGATTTCTGGCTGGCCGGCCGACGGGCGAGCGGCGACGCCGACTTCGAGGTGCACAACAGCTGGGACGGCCGTCTGGTCGGCAAGGTGAGCATCCCGACCGAGGCCCAGGTCGAGGAGGCGCTGGACGCCGCCGTCGCCGCGCTGCCGGTGTTCGCCGCCACCCCGGCGCACGTCCGCTCCGCCGCGCTGGACCACGTGGCCAAGCGCCTGGCCGAGCGCACCGAGGAGCTCGCCCAGCTGATCACCGCGGAGAACGGCAAGCCGATCAAGTGGGCCCGTGGTGAGGTCGGCCGCGCGGTGTCGGTCTTCCGCTGGGCGGCCGAGGAGGCCCGCCGGACCAACGGCGAGACGATGCGGCTGGACACCGACCCGGGCGGCGTGGGCCGTTTCGCGGTGGTGCGCCGCTTCCCGCGCGGTGTGGTGCTGGGGATCGCCCCGTTCAACTTCCCGCTGAACCTGGTCGCCCACAAGGTCGCCCCGGCGATCGCGGTCGGTGCCCCGATCATCCTGAAGCCGGCCCCGGCGACGCCGCTGTCGGCGATGGTGCTGGGCGAGATCCTGGCCGAGACCGACCTGCCGGCCGGTTCGTGGAGCATCCTGACGGTGCCGAACGACCGGATGCCGGCGCTGGTGCAGGACGAGCGCCTGCCGGTGATCTCGTTCACCGGTTCGGACAAGGTCGGCTACCAGATCATGGACTCGGTGCCGCGCAAGCACTGCACCCTGGAGCTGGGCGGCAACGCCGCGGCCGTGGTGCTCGCCGACTGGTCCTCGGAGGCCGACCTGGACTGGGCGGCCACCCGGATCGCGATGTTCGCCAACTACCAGGGCGGCCAGTCCTGCATCTCGGTGCAGCGCGTGATCGCCGACGCGTCGGTGTACGACGCGCTGGTGGAGAAGGTCGTGGCCAAGGTCAAGGCGCAGGTCACCGGTGACCCGAACGACGACGCGACGGACGTCGGCCCGCTGGTGGACGAGAACGCCGCGAAGCGGGTGGAGTCCTGGGTGGACGACGCGGTCGCCAAGGGCGCCAAGGTGCTCGCCGGCGGGGGCCGCGAGGGTGCGACCTACGCGCCGACCGTGCTGGCGGAGCTGCCCGCGGACGCGATCCTGGCCAAGGCCGAGGTGTTCGGCCCGGTCCTGTCGCTGCACCGGGTGGACGGCGTGGACGAGGCCTTCGCGGCCGTCAACGACTCGGCGTTCGGCCTGCAGGCGGGCGTGTTCACGCACGACCTGCAGACCGCGTTCCGTGCCCACCGGGAGCTGGAGGTCGGCGGTGTGATCATCGGCGACGCGCCGTCCTACCGCGCCGACCAGATGCCGTACGGCGGCGTCAAGGACTCCGGTGTCGGCCGTGAGGGCGTCCGGTACGCGATGGACGACTACACGGTCGAGAAGGTCCTGGTCCTCAGCGGCCTCGACCTCTGAGCGAACCCGTGAGTGAAGGGCCCGGTCCGGTGACCGGGCCCTTCGCCCGTTCCGGGGCCAGGTCGGCCCAGCCGCGCTGTCCGTCCGCGACGGAGACGGCCTCCTCGACCGTGGCGTCGCCGGCGAGCAGCCGTGCGAGCTTCGGCGCGATCTGTCCGTGGCCCCCGGCGATGACGGTACGCATGGCTCCGACGGCAGCCCGGGGCGCGGGGCGGCGTCCTGCCGGGAGGCGTCCTGCGCGGGGCCCCGGGCAGGACACAATGGGCGCATGACTTCGCTCGCCCACCCGCAGCTGCGGTTCACGCCCACCGTGCAGGACCCTTCCGGCCCCCGGGAGCTGGTGATCCTCGGTTCGACCGGGTCGATCGGCACCCAGGCCATCGACGTGGTGCTCCGCAACCCGGACCGGTTCCGGGTGGTCGCCCTGTCGGCGGCCGGCGGCCGGGTGGAGCTGCTCGCCGAGCAGGCGCTGCGGCTGGGCGTGCACACGGTGGCGGTGGCGGACCCGGCGGCCGAGCCGGCGCTGCGCGCGGCGCTGGCGGCGAAGGCGGCGGGCGCTGCGCTGCCGACGGTGCTGGCGGGGCCGGACGCGGCGACCGAGCTGGCCGCGATGGAGTGCCACTCGGTGCTGAACGGCATCACCGGGTCGATCGGGCTGCGGCCGACGCTGGCCGCGCTGAGGGCGGGCCGGGTGCTGGTGCTGGCCAACAAGGAGTCGCTGATCGTCGGCGGCCCGCTGGTGAAGGCGGTGGCGCGGCCGGGGCAGATCGTGCCGGTGGACTCCGAGCACGCGGCGCTGTTCCAGGCGCTGGCGGGCGGCACCCGGGCCGAGGTCCGCAAGCTGGTGGTGACGGCCAGCGGCGGTCCGTTCCGCAACCGGACGCGTGAGCAGCTGGCCGGGGTGACGCCGCAGGACGCGTTGGCGCACCCGACCTGGGCGATGGGCCCGGTGGTCACGATCAACTCGGCGACCCTGGTGAACAAGGGCCTGGAGGTGATCGAGGCGCACCTGCTGTACGACGTGCCCTTCGACCGGATCGAGGTCGTGGTCCATCCGCAGTCGGTGGTGCACTCGATGGTGGAGTTCACCGACGGTTCGACGCTGGCGCAGGCCAGCCCGCCGGACATGCGGATGCCGATCGCGCTGGGTCTGGGCTGGCCGGAGCGGGTGCCGGACGCCGCCCCCGGCTGCGACTGGACCAAGGCCGCGACCTGGGAGTTCTTCCCGCTGGACGACGAGGCCTTCCCGGCGGTGGAGCTGGCCCGCGAGGTGGGCACCCTGGGCGGTACCGCGCCGGCGGTCTTCAACGCGGCCAACGAGGAGTGCGTGGAGGCGTTCCTGAAGGGGCGCCTCGCTTTCACGGGAATCGTGGACACTGTTGCCAAGGTCGTCGCCGAGCACGGCACGCCCGTGCCGGGAACTTCCCTGACGGTCGAGGACGTCCTGCACGCGGAGGACTGGGCCCGTGCCCGGGCCCGCGAGCTGGCGGCGGGCTGACGGCGGCGGGTTGACGGCGTGGGCCGTTTCCGGCCGGGTGCACCCGTACCGGGTGTCCGGCTGGGCGTGACTGCGGTAAGACAAGACGACGAGCAGAGCGGCATGACGGAGGGCCAGCGGTGGCAATGGTTTTGACGGTGGTCGGCATCCTGGTCTTCGCGGTCGGGTTGCTCGTCTCGATCGCCTGGCACGAGCTCGGCCACCTCTCGACGGCCAAGCTGTTCGGCATCCGGGTGCCGCAGTACATGGTCGGCTTCGGCCCGACGGTCTGGTCGCGGAAGAAGGGCGAGACCGAGTACGGCTTCAAGGCGATCCCGCTGGGCGGCTACATCCGGATGATCGGGATGTTCCCGCCGGGTGCGGACGGCCGGATCACCAAGCGCAGCAGTTCCCCCTGGCGCACCATGATCGAGGACGCCCGGGAAGCCTCCTACGAGGAGCTCCAGGAGGGCGACGAGCACCGGCTGTTCTACACCCGCAAGCCGTGGAAGCGCGTCATCGTCATGTTCGCCGGGCCGTTCATGAACCTGGTCCTGGCCTTCGGGCTGTTCCTGACGGTCATGATGGGCTTCGGCGTCTCGACGGCGGTGCCGACCATCGGCTCGGTCGCCCAGTGCGTGGTCAAGGCCGGCTCGCCGACCGACGTGTGCCCCGCGGACGCGCCCAAGACCCCCGCCAACGAGGTCGGGCTGCGGCAGGGGGACAAGGTCCTCTCCTTCGGCGGGGACCGGATCCGCGACTACGACCAGCTCCAGGCGGACATCCGGAAGTCGGCCGGCCAGCAGGTCGAGATCCTGGTCGACCGGGGCGGGCAGCAACTCGTCCTCAAGCCCGTCATCGCCGTCAACGACGTGCAGAAGTACGACGGCAACGGCGTGCCGCTCAAGGGCCAGACCGTGCAGGCGGGCTTCCTCGGCTTCACCCCCAAGCAGGGGGTCGTCCAGCAGAGCTTCGGGCAGTCCCTGGACCGGATGGTCGGCATGGCCGAGAACGGGGTGAAGTCGCTGGCCGCGCTGCCCGGCAAGATCCCCGGTCTGTGGAACGCCGTCGTCGGGGACTCCCCGCGTGACCCGGACTCGCCGATCGGCATGGTCGGCGCCGCCCGGGTCAGCGGTGAACTGGTGAGCATGGACCTGCCCGCCAGCCAGCGGGTGGCGATGTTCGTCAACCTCCTGGCCGGGATCAACCTCTCGCTCTTCCTGTTCAACATGCTGCCGCTGCTCCCGCTGGACGGCGGCCACATCGCGGGCGCGGTCTGGGAATCGGTCCGCCGCCGATTCGCTCAGCTGTTCAAGCGGCCCGATCCCGGCCCCTTCGACGTCGCCAAGCTGATGCCGGTGGCGTACGTCGTGGCCAGCGTCTTCATCGGTTTCACCCTGCTGGTGATGGTCGCCGACCTGGTGAACCCGGTGAAGATCAGCTAGAGCGTTCGGGTACGGCGGGTGTGCTGGGGTCCGGCGCCGTGCCGTACCGTGGAGGCCGGGTGCGCGATCCAGGCGCGCCCGGCCTCGGCCGTCCCACTGGCCGGGCGGTCGACCACACCTCAACCCCGGGGAACCCTGCGCACATGACCGCGATCTCGCTCGGTATTCCGTCCCTGCCGCTCAAGCCGCTCGCCAAGCGCCGTGTATCCCGGCAGATCATGGTCGGCAACGTACCGGTCGGCGGTGACGCTCCCGTCTCGGTGCAGTCGATGACCACCACCGTGACCGCGGACATCAACGCCACGCTGCAGCAGATCGCCGAGCTCACCGCGTCCGGGTGCCAGATCGTCCGGGTCGCCGTCCCCACCCAGGACGACGCCGACGCGCTGCCGATCATCGCCAAGAAGTCCCACATCCCGGTGATCGCCGACATCCACTTCCAGCCGAAGTACGTCTTCGCCGCGATCGACGCCGGCTGCGCCGCGGTCCGCGTCAACCCGGGCAACATCAAGGCCTTCGACGACAAGGTCGGCGAGATCGCCAAGGCCGCCCGGGGCGCCGGCGTGCCGATCCGGATCGGCGTCAACGCCGGCTCGCTCGACAAGCGCCTGCTGGAGAAGTACGGCCGTGCCACCCCCGAGGCCCTGGTCGAGTCCGCGCTCTGGGAGTGCTCGCTGTTCGAGGAGCACGACTTCCGCGACATCAAGATCTCGGTCAAGCACAACGACCCGGTCGTGATGATCAACGCCTACCGCCAGCTGGCCGCCGCCTGCGACTACCCGCTGCACCTCGGCGTCACCGAGGCCGGCCCGGCCTTCCAGGGCACCATCAAGTCCGCGGTGGCCTTCGGCGCGCTGCTCGCCGAGGGCATCGGCGACACCATCCGGGTCTCCCTCTCCGCCCCGCCGGCCGAGGAGATCAAGGTCGGCAACCAGATCCTGGAGTCGCTCGGCCTGCGCCAGCGCGGCCTGGAGATCGTCTCCTGCCCGTCCTGCGGCCGCGCCCAGGTCGACGTCTACAAGCTGGCCGAGGAGGTCACCGCCGGCCTGGAGGGCATGGAGGTGCCGCTGCGCGTCGCCGTCATGGGCTGCGTCGTGAACGGCCCGGGCGAGGCCCGCGAGGCCGACCTCGGCGTCGCCTCCGGCAACGGCAAGGGCCAGATCTTCGTCAAGGGCGAGGTCATCAAGACCGTCCCCGAGTCGAAGATCGTCGAGACCCTGATCGAGGAGGCGCTCAAGCTCGCCGAGCAGATGCAGGAGGCGGGCGTCGAGGCCGGTACGCCGACCGTCGTCGCCGCCGACTGACCACGCAGGGTCCGCGCGGTGCGCCGCGCGCAGTCTTCCGGAAGCGGGGCCGTCCGTTCGCGGACGGCCCCGCGGCCGTAGTCGGGTGGCCCGCGGCCGTAGTCGGGTGGGGCCACGGTCGTAGCCGGGTGGGGCCACGGAGTAGGGTGCGGCCAGATTCGTCTCAGTGAGGTGCTGTCTCGATGCTCGATCGAGGTGTGATGCTCCCCGGCTCGTTCCAGGCCGCCCGCGCCCTGGCCACCACCCGCGTGCTGGAGCCCCCCGACCTCGCGGACGCCTTGGAGATCCTCCACCGCGACCCGGTCGCCAACTCCTTCGTCGCCACCCGGGTCGAGGCCGTCGGCCTGGACCCCTGGAGGCTCGGCGGCGAGATGTGGGGCTGGTACGACGGGGACGGCGCCCTCGCCGCGCTCTGCTATGCCGGGGCCAACCTCGTCCTGGTCGACGCCGGGCCGGAGGCCGTCGCGGCCTTCGCCGAGCGGGCCCGCCGGCAGGGCCGCCGCTGCTCCTCGATCGTCGGCCCGGCCGGGGCCACCGCCGCCTTCTGGGCGCTGCTGGAACGCAGTTGGGGGCCGGCCCGCGAAGTCCGCGCCCACCAGCCGCTGTTGGCCACCGCCGTGCCCTCCGCCGAGATCGCGCCGGACCCGCTGGTGCGGCGGGTGCGGCGGGAGGAGATCGACGCGCTGATGCCCGCCTGCGTGGCGATGTTCACCGAGGAGGTCGGGGTCTCCCCGCTGGCCGGTGACGGCGGCCTGCTCTACCAGGCCCGGGTCGCCGAACTCGTGTCCGCCGGGCGGTCGTTCGCGCGTTTCACCGAGGACGGCGAGGTCGTCTTCAAGGCCGAGATCGGCGCCGTCACCGAGGGCGCCTGCCAGGTCCAGGGCGTCTGGGTCGCCCCCGGGTACCGGGGCCGGGGCCTCTCCGAGACCGGCATGGCCGCCGTCCTCGACCTCGCGCTGCGCGAGATCGCCCCGGTGGTCTCGCTCTACGTCAACGACTTCAACCTGCGGGCCCGGGCCGCCTACCGGCGGGTCGGCTTCCGCGAGGTCGGCGCGTTCATGAGCGTGCTGTTCTGAGCCCGCCCCCCGGGAGTTCGGTTCCGATCTTCGCCCGCGCCGGCGGCCCACGGGTAGTAACGTCCGAGGCATGGATCAGCTGACCGGGGTGACGATCGAGGCCATCGACCTTGCGGCCTGGGCGCCGCAGGCGCTGGAGGTCCAGGCGGTGGCGTTCGGCCTGACGGCCGAGGAGGTCGCCGTCCGGCTGCACATCGTCGGCCGGCACGCCCACCAGCCCGGGGTGATCGCACTCGGCGCGATGAGCGGCGGCCGGCTGGTCGGCTTCGGCTACGGGATGCCCAACCAGCGCGACCACTGGTGGAGCACGGTGATCGAGCCCTACCTGGACGCGCGCGGCCACGACGCCTGGCTGGACGACGTGTTCGCCGTCACCGAGCTGCACGTGCTGCCCGAGTACCAGGGCCAGGGCGTCGGCTCCCGGCTGATCCGCACCCTCTGCGAGCGCTCCGGGCTGGAGCGCAGCATCCTCTCCGCGATCGACGCGGAGACCCCCGCCCGGCGGCTCTACCGGGCGCTCGGCTACCAGGACCTCGCCCGTGCGGTGCGCTTTCCCGCCACGGACCGGCTGTACGCGGTGATGGGGGCCCGGCTTCCGCTGCGCGGGCCGGGCGAGGCGTAGGGCGTGCCCCGGGGCTCGCGCTACAGCGCCCCGGCGAACTCCAGGTAGAGCTCGGCGTCCTCCCGGCGGCCGGCCGCCAGGGCCCGCAGGGCGAGGTCGACGGCCCGGAACAGCGTCCAGCCGCGCAGCCGTTCCCGGTCCACCTCCAGCGCGTCCGCGAGCTGGTGCAGCCGGCGGCGGACGGCCGCGGCCACGCCGGGGGAGCCGACCAGGGTGTCCGCCCGGTCCAGCGCCAGCCGGGCCAGGTCGAAGGCCCGCTCGCCGGCCAGCGGGCGCGGGTCGATCGCCAGCCAGGGCGCCCGGTCGGCGGCGAGCACGTTGCCGTGGTGGAAGTCCCCGTGGAGCAGGAGGGTCTCGGCGGCGGAGCCGGCCAGGCCGTCGGCCGTGTCCAGCGCCTCGGCGATCAGGGGCTCGGCCTCGGCGGCGCCGGGCAGGGCGCGGTGTCCGCGCAGCCGTACCGCGGTGTCGGCGGTCCGGGCCGCGAGGGTCGGGAACGGGTGGTCCTCGGGCAGGGCGGTCCAGAGCCGGTGCAGCAGGCTGGTCGCCTCCAGCATCGCCTTCGCCTCGGCGAGCGAGCGCAGCGGGATGTCCCCGTGCAGCCGTTCCAGCAGCAGGACGCCCTCGGCGGGGTCCGCGTCCAGCAGCAGGACGGCTCCGCGCCCGGCCCAGTGGGCGAGCGCCGCGTGCTCCAGCGCGGTCTCGGGGGTCCGCAGGCCGGTCTTGAGGACGGCGGGGGAGAGGTCGTCGCGGTGGACGTAGGCGACCAGGCTCAGGCTGCCGCCGGGGTCGAGCACCCGCTCCAGGGTGAGGTCCCAGCGCGCCAGGTGGGCGGCCACCCGCGCGGGCAGCCCGGCCAGCCACTGCTGGCCCGGTTCGCCCTCGCTCGTCGCGACGCCGCGCGCCAGCCAGGCGGGGACGGTGATCTGCGGTGCTGCTCCCGACATGCCGACCTTCCGGTTGACGCTCCCCCGTTGGTGTTACCCGTCCATTGTCGGCCATGAACGGGAAACCGCAGGTCAGCGCCGCGGGCCCTAGGGGGTGGTGGCCGTGGGGGTGGGGAGGGGCTCGGGGATGCCGGGGAAGGCGGGGTCGGCCGCGCCCCAGCGGTGGGCGCGCAGGGCGCCGTCGCGCAGGGCGTCGGCGGCGGCGCCCCGCTGGGGGCCGGGGACGGCGGCGACCAGGTCGGCGTAGACGGTGGTGAGCCGGGTTTCGAGGTGGGCGGCGAGCTTGGTGGCGCCGGCCGCGTCGGTGACGGCGAACGGGAGCTGGTAGCCGGCGGCCGCGGCGGCCGGGGTGGCGCCGAGGGAGCCGATCAGCCGCTGCCAGGCGTCCCGCCGGGCCTCGTGGGCGGCGTAGGCGGTGCGGGCGTCGGTGCGCTGCTGGTCCTCGGGGAGCCGGGCGCCGACCACGCCGTAGCCGTAGACGGCGGCGTGTTCGGCGCCGAGGGCGCCCTGGAGGGCGGTGACCGCTGCGGTGGCGGCGGGGTCGGCCGACGGGCCGGCGGAGGGGGAGCCGGTGGGCTGGTCGCTCGGGGGCGCGGTCGGCGCCTCGGTGGGGGTGGCGGCCGGGGGCGGGGCGACCAGCGGGGTGGTGTCGCCGAGGGCGACGGCGTGCAGCACGTCGGAGGCGGCGACCGAGGCGAGCAGCCGGGCCAGCGGCGGCCGGGCTGCGGCCAGGTCGGCGAGGCGGGCCTGGGCGGTCTGCCGTTCGAGTGCGGCGAGCGCGGCGGGGGTGCCGACCGGCGTTCCGCTCGGTGTCCCGCTCGGGCTGGTCGAGGGCGTGGTGGAGGGCGCGGTGGAGGGCGTGGTGGAGGGCGTGGCCGGGGGCGCCGGGGGGATCGAGGCGGCCGGCAGCCCGTAGGCGAGGGCGGCGCGGTGCTGGGCCACCTCGGCGCGGAGCGGCTGCAGCACGGCGGCCTGGGCGCCGCCCGGGCCTGCGAGCAGGGCGTCGTAGCCGGCCAGCAGGGTGTCGGTGGCGGCGATGGAGCGCAGGATGACCGGTTCGTCCGGGTTCGGCAGTGGGCCGCGGTTGCCGGGCGCGGCGTCGTCGCCGCCGTGGGAGCCGGTGCAGGCGGTGAGGGTGGTGAGGGCGAGCAGCCCGAGAGCCAGGAGCGTGCGTCGGCTGGGCGGCTGCATGGGTGTCACTCCGGGGCGTGTGCGGGAGGGCGGCCTCCCCGCCTGCCCTTCGTAGGCGTGAATGATTACAGAATCCCCACGATTCCGGGCGCGGATTCGGATCTCGGGGCACTGCCGGGGCGGGTGTGAGCTTGCTCGCAGTGGGTGGCGTGCGCCCGGTCGGGGGTGGTCCGGAATCGGTGGTTCGCGGCTTCACCGGCTAGGCTTTGGGCCGAGCTGCCGTGACCCGGTGTGCGCCGGACCGGCGCCGGAGGGCGCGGAGCGACCTTCTGACAACAGCAGACGCGGCCGAGGAGTCCACCCGGATGAGCACCACCCACACCGACCGGCTGCGCGCGTTGCTGGAGCCGCTGGCCGTGCAGGCCGGTCTGGACCTGGAGGACGTCAAGGTCACCAAGGCCGGCAGCCGCCGCCAGGTGCAGATCGACGTCGACACCGACGGCGGCGTGGACATGGACGCCATCGCCGAGTTCAGCCGGGTGGTCGGTGAGGCTCTGGACGAGTCGGACCTGCTGGGTGACGAGCCCTACCTGCTGGAGGTCGGTTCGCCGGGCGCTGAGCGCTCGCTGGACCTGCCCCGGCACTGGCGTCGCGCGGAGGGCCGACTGGCCAAGATCCACCTGGTCGACGGCGGGGAGATCGTCGCCCGGGTGCTGGAGGCGGACGAGGACGGCGCGCTGGTCGAGGTGCAGCCGGTGAAGGGCCGTGGCCGTCCGAAGGAGCGCCGGCTGGCGTACGCCGAGGTGGATCGGGCGCGCGTGCAGGTCGAGTTCAACCGCAAGGACGACAAGCTCCTCGACGAGGCCGCGGACTACGCGGACGACGACGCCTCCGAGGAGGGGGACGACGGTGCGCTGTGACCTGCGCACCGCCCGGACCATGACGAACGTGACGAAAAAAGACGAGGAGGCGTAGCCGTGGACATCGACATGAGTGCCCTGCGCACGCTGGTCAACGAGAAGAACATCCCCTTCGACCTGCTGGTCGAGTCCATCGAGTCCGCCCTCCTCACCGCGTACCACCGCACCGAGGGCTCGCGCCGCCGCGCCCGGGTGCACCTGGACCGCAAGTCCGGCCACGTCACCGTGTGGGCGACGGAGGACCCGGCCGAGCTGGACGAGGGCGTCGAGCCCAAGGAGTTCGACGACACCCCGAACGGCTTCGGCCGGATCGCGTCCAGCATCGGCATCCAGGTGATGATGCAGCGTCTGCGCGACGCCGCCGACGACCAGACCTTCGGTGAGTACGCGGGCAAGGAGGGCGACATCGTCACCGGTGTCGTCCAGCAGGGCAACGACCCGAAGAACGTGCTGGTCGACATCGGCAAGCTGGAGGCCATCCTGCCGCCGCAGGAGCAGGTCCCGGGCGAGGACTACCGGCACGGCACCCGGCTGAAGTGCTACGTCGTGGCGGTGCGCCGCGGTGTGCGCGGGGCCTCGGTAACGCTGTCGCGGACGCACCCGAGCCTGGTGAAGAAGCTGTTCGCGCTGGAGGTCCCGGAGATCGCGGACGGCAGCGTGGAGATCGCGGCGATCGCCCGTGAGGCCGGCCACCGCACCAAGATCGCGGTCTGGTCGCGCCGGGCCGGGCTGAACGCCAAGGGCGCCTGCATCGGCCCGATGGGCAGCCGGGTGCGCGCGGTGATGGGCGAGCTGCACGGCGAGAAGATCGACATCGTCGACTGGTCGGAGGACCCCCGGGAGATGGTCGCCGCGGCGCTGTCCCCCGCACGGGTGACCAGCGTGGAGATCGTCGACCTGGCCCAGCGTTCCGCCCGGGTGATCGTGCCGGACTACCAGCTGTCGCTGGCGATCGGCAAGGAGGGGCAGAACGCCCGCCTCGCCGCCCGCCTCACCGGCTGGCGGATCGACATCCGTCCGGACACCGAGGGCCAGCCCGAGGACGGCGGTCGGGACACCGACCGCTGAGTGCGGCGCTGACCGGTCGTTCGCCCTGCCAAAGCCCCCCGTCGTTCCGCCCGGGATCGGTGGGGCGGCGCCATGTCCCTTCGGAGGGGTAGACTTGCCTTCGTCTGGCCGGACGCACGTCCGAGCACGCCCGGAACGCACCTGCGTGGGCTGCCGCAAGCGAGCGGCCAAGCACCAGCTGTTGCGTGTCACGGCGGTCGAGGGCGTCTGCGTCCCTGATCCCCGTGGTGCACTGCCGGGCCGGGGCGCTCACCTGCACCCCGATCCGGCCTGCCTCGACCTCGCGGTCCGCCGTCGGGCGTTTCCCCGGGCCTTCCGCCTCCAGGGGACGCTCGACACGGAGCGGCTCCGCGAGTTCATCGGGGAGCGGACCGTCGACACCCCGGCGCCCTGAGTCCATCAGGCCGCCCGGTGGGGCGACACCCGCTACGGCCGCCGCTCAGTGCGGCGGGAGAACCACCGCAACAAGCACGGTTCGCGGGCAGCCGCGTGCCGTGCCACCAGTCAGGTACCTCGCGATGTGGAAGTAGGTCGAGATTGCGATGAGCTCTCGATGAGTACGCGATGAGTACGCGATGGGTACGCCCATGAAGTAGCGACGGTCCGGCGGACGAGACACCCCGGACTCATAGACAGGAGTGAAGTGGCTAAGGTCCGGGTTTACGAACTCGCCAAGGAACTTGGCTTGGAGAGCAAGGCCGTCATGGCCAAGCTGACCGAGCTCGGTGAGTTCGTCCGTTCGGCGTCCTCGACGATTGAGGCGCCGGTCGTACGAAAGCTGACTGACGCGCTTGGTGTGGCCCCCACCGGTGGTGGTTCCGCTGCCAAGCCGGGCCCGCGCAAGAGCGCGGCGCCCCAGCCCGCGGGTGGCTCCGCCGCCGCGGGTGCACCCAAGCCGGGTGCTCCGACCCCGGGTCCGCGCCCCAGCGCGACCCCTGGTCCCCGTCCCACCCCGGCCGCGGCCCCTGCGGCCGAGGCCGCGCCCGCCGCCCCGGCGGCCCCCGCCGCCGCCAAGCCGGCGGGTGGCCCGACCCCGGGCCCGCGCCCGGCGGCGCGTCCCGCCGCTCCGGCGGCCCCGGCCGCTCCCGCGGCCGTGGTATACGCGCCGGCTCCGGCCGGTGACACCCCGCGTCAGGCCCCGCAGGCCTCGCAGGCTCCGCAGGCCCCGCAGGCCTCGCGTCCGGCCGGTCCCGCCGGCGGCGGTGCCCGTCCGGGTCCGCGTCCGGCCGGCCCGCGTCCGGGCAACAACCCGTTCACCTCGGGCAGCGCGACCGGTATGGCCCGCCCCGGCGACCGCCGTCAGGGCGCGCCGGGTGCGCGTCCCGCCGGTCAGGGCGCCCCGGGTGGCGACCGTCCGCGTCCGGGTGGCGACCGTCCGCGTCCCGCTGGTGCTCCCGGTGCCGACCGTGGCGCCGCGCGTCCGGGTGGCGACCGTCCGCGTCCCGCTGGTGCTCCCGGCGCTGACCGTGGCGCCCCGCGTCCCGGTGGCGACCGTCCGCGTCCCGACGGCATGCCGCGTCCGGCCGGTCCGCGCCCCGGCGCCCCGTCCCCGTCCGGCATGCCGCGCCCGAACCCGGGCATGATGCCGCAGCGTCCGGCTCCGGGCCCGCGTCCGGGCCCCGGCGGCCGTGGCCCCGGTGGCCCCGGTGGCCGTCCGGGTGGTCCGGGTGCCGGTGGCACCCGTCCGGGCTTCCAGGGTCGTCCGGCCGGTCCGGGCTCGCGTCCGGCCGGTGGCGGCGGCTTCGGCGGTCCGCGTCCCGGTGGCGGTGCCCCCGGTGGCGGCGGCGGCTTCGGTCCGCGTCCCGGTGGTTTCGGTGGTCGTCCCGGCGGCCCGGGTGCCCGTGGTGGCACGCAGGGCGCCTTCGGTCGTGGCCCGGGCGGTCGCCCGGCGCGTGGCCGCAAGTCGAAGCGGGCGAAGCGCCAGGAGTACGAGGCCATGCAGGCCCCGTCCGTCGGCGGTGTGATGCTGCCTCGCGGCAACGGCCAGACCGTTCGCCTGTCGAGCGGCGCCTCGCTGATGGACTTCGCGGAGAAGATCAACGCCAACCCGGCCGCGCTCGTCTCCGTCATGTTCAACCTCGGTGAGATGGTCACCGCGACGCAGTCGGTCTCCGACGCGACCCTCGAGCTGCTGGCCGGCGAGATGGGCTTCATCCTGGAGATCGTCAGCCGCGACGACGAGGACCGCGAGCTGCTGGAGTCGTTCGACATCGACTTCGGTGCGAACGAGGGCGACGAGGACCAGCTGGCCCCGCGCCCGCCGGTCGTCACCGTCATGGGTCACGTCGACCACGGTAAGACCCGCCTGCTGGACGCCATCCGCAAGTCCAACGTGGTGGCCGGCGAGGCCGGTGGCATCACCCAGCACATCGGTGCCTACCAGGTCGTCACCGAGGTGAACGGCGAGCAGCGCCCGATCACCTTCCTCGACACCCCGGGTCACGAGGCGTTCTCCGCCATGCGTGCCCGTGGTGCCAAGTCCACCGACATCGCGATCCTGGTGGTCGCGGCCAACGACGGTGTCATGCCGCAGACGGTCGAGGCGTTGAACCACGCCAAGGCCGCGGGTGTGCCGATCGTGGTCGCCGTCAACAAGATCGACGTCGAGGGCGCCGACCCGACCAAGGTCCGCGGTCAGCTGACCGAGTTCGGTCTGGTGGCCGAGGAGTACGGCGGCGACACCATGTTCGTCGACATCTCCGCGCGCCAGGGCCTCAACATCGAGCAGCTGCTGGAGGCCGTGGTCCTCACCGCGGACGCCTCGCTCGACCTGCGGGCCAACCCCGAGCAGGACGCGCAGGGTATCGCCATCGAGGCCCACCTCGACAAGGGCCGCGGCGCCATGGCGACCGTGCTCGTGCAGCGCGGTACCCTCCGCGTCGGCGACTCGATCGTGGTCGGCGACGCCTACGGCCGCGTCCGCGCGATGCTGGACGAGAACGGCAACAGCCTCGCCGAGGCCGGCCCGTCCCGCCCGGTGCTGCTGCTCGGTCTGACCTCGGTGCCCCGCGCCGGCGACAGCTTCATCGTCGTCGACGAGGACCGCACCGCCCGTCAGATCGCCGAGAAGCGCTCGGCCCGCGACCGCAACGCCGCCTTCGCGCAGCGTCGGGTCCGGGTGTCCCTGGAGGACCTGGACAAGGCCATCGCCGCCGGCGAGATCGAGCAGCTCAACCTCATCATCAAGGGTGACGTCTCCGGTTCGGTCGAGGCCCTTGAGGACGCCCTCGTCAAGCTGGACGTGGGCGAGGAGGTCGAGCTCCGCATCCTGCACCGCGGTGTGGGTGCGATCACCGAGTCCGACGTCAACCTGGCGATGGGTTCGGACGCCATCATCATCGGCTTCAACGTGCGCGCCGAAGGCCGTGCGCGTACCGCGGCCGACAAGGAAGGCGTGGACGTCCGGTACTACTCGGTCATCTACCAGGCGATCGAGGAGATCGAGAACGCCCTCAAGGGCATGCTCAAGCCCGAGTACGAGGAGGTGCGCCTCGGCTCCGCGGAGATCCGCGAGGTGTTCCGCTCCTCCAAGTTCGGCAACATCGCGGGTGTCATCGTCCGCGAGGGCCTGCTGCGCCGCAACGCCAAGGCCCGCCTCATCCGCGACGGCAAGGTCGTGGCGGAGAGCCTCAACATCGAGGGTCTGCGCCGCTTCAAGGACGACGCGACCGAGGTCCGCGAGGGCTTCGAGGCCGGTGTCACCCTGGGGTCGTTCAACGACATCAAGGTCGAGGACATCATCGAGACCTACGAGATGCGCGAGAAGCCGCGTTCGTAGTCGGTGAAAGCCGGGGCCGGTCGACGGGTGGTATTTCCGTCGACCGGCCCCGGTCTCGCTGTGTAGGGTCCGGGGTAGTTCAGATGTTGCAGCGTTCTGATGTCGCAGCGTTCAGATGTGGCAGCGTTGAGATGCCGCAGCGTTCTGACCCAGTACCGGCAGCCCGGTTCCGGGCTGCCCCCCCCGAGGCCTTCCAGGTCGGCGAGACCTGTCATACATGTTCGTGGGAACACTCACCTTCGACCTGCTGTTGGGCGACGTCCACTCGCTCAAGGAGAAGCGTTCGATCGTGCGGCCCATCGTGGCCGAACTGCAGCGCAAGTACAGCGTGTGCGCTGCCGAGACCGGGAACCAGGATCTGCACCGCAGGGCCGAGATCGGCCTCGCGGTGGTGGCCGGCGATGCCGGCTACGTCACCGAGATCCTGGACAGCTGTGAGCGGTTGGTCGCCGGCCGCCCCGAGGTGCAGCTCCTCTCCGCGAGGAGGAGGTACCACAACGACGACGATGAATGAGAGCCGTGGAGACGGTCGGCGGAAGTCGCCGTTCTCACACGGATCAGGACCCAGAGCGCCCGCAAGGCCGGGCGCGGGCCGGTACTTTGGGGCGTGGGCCCCGAAGGGTGCGCAGCTCACCCGAATGCCGGACCCACTGCACGAGGAGGCAACGTGACCGACACCGCAAGGGCGCGCAAGCTCGCCGACCGCATCCAGGTGGTCGTCGCCCAGACCCTGGAGCGGCGGGTCAAGGACCCGCGACTGGGGTTCGTGACCATCACCGACACCCGGGTGACCGGGGATCTGCGCGAGGCCACCGTCTTCTACACCGTCTTCGGCGACGAGACCGAGCGCGAGGCCACGGCCGCCGCGCTGGAGAGCGCCAAGGGCGTGATCCGCTCCGAGGTCGGCAAGATCGGGGTGCGTTTCACCCCGACGCTGACCTTCGTCGCGGACGCGCTGCCGGACAACGCCCGGAACATCGACGACCTGCTCGACCGGGCCAAGGCCATCGACGCGGCGGTGCGCACCACCGCCGCGGGCGCGACCTACGCCGGCGAGGCGGACCCGTACAAGGTTCCGGCGGCCGAGCGTGACGACGAGGACGAGTAGTCATGGCGGGTGAGCCGGCGAAGGCCGCCTCGCGAGCCGGTTCGACCACGGGGGCGTCTTCCACCAGCACGGTGGAGGACGCCCTCGTGGCGCTCCCGGGGCCGCGCACCGAGGAGAGCGGTTTCGAGCTGCTCTGGCAGCAGGTGGTGGCGGAGATCGGGCGGGCCCGGTCGATCGACCTGATCTGCCACATCTGCCCGGACGGCGACGCCCTGGGCTCCTCGTTGGCGGCCGCGCTGGCGCTGCGCGGGCTCGGCAAGCGGGTGCGGGTCTCCTTCGGCGACGACCCGCAGATCGTGCCCGAGTCGCTGGCCTTCCTGCCCGGCCAGGAGCTGATCGTGCCGGCCGCCGAGGTGCCGGACGTCCCCGAGCTGGTGCTCTGCTTCGACGTGGCCGCGGAGAGCCGGCTCGGCCTGCTGCACGGCAAGGCCTTCGCCGCGCCGGTGCTGGTGGTGATCGACCACCACGCCTCCAATCCGGGCTTCGGCACCCACCAGCTGATCGACCCGACCGCGCCGGCCACCGCCGTCCTGGTCGACGAACTGCTGCGCCGGCTCGGCGTCGAACTCGACCAGGACCTGGCCACCTGCCTGTACACCGGCGTCGCCACCGACACCGGCTCGTTCAAGTACCGGGCCACCACGCCCGCCACCCACGAACTCGCCGGGCGGCTGCTGGCCACCGGCATCCGGCACGACCTGATCTCCCGGCAGCTGTGGGACACCTCCTCCTTCGGCTACCTCAAGGTGCTCGCGGGCGCGCTCGACCGGGCCGTCTACGAGCCGGACGCGGCCGGCGGGCTGGGCCTGGTGTGGACCTGGGTGCCGTACCAGGACCTGGTGCTGTTCAGCGTCACGGTCGAGGAGATCGAGGGGCTGATCGACATCCTGCGCCGCCCGGCCGAGGCCGAGGTGGCGCTGGTGCTCAAGCAGGACCCGGACGGCACGCTGCGGGGCTCCTCGCGTTCCAAGGGCGCGGTGGACGTCGCCGCCGCCTGCGCCGAGCTGGGTGGCGGCGGGCACGTCTTCGCGGCCGGGTTCAGCGCCCGGGAGGACGTGGCCGCGGTGGTCGAACGGTTCCGGAGCGCGCTGCGACCGGTACGTTGATCATCTCTTGACCGCTTTTTAGAGAAAGAACTTGATGAAGCGCAAAGGCACCGGCCCGGACGGCCTGGTGATCGTCGACAAGCCCGAGGGCATCACCTCCCACGGGGTCGTCGCCAAGCTGCGATGGCTGGCCGGGACGCGGAAGGTCGGGCACGCCGGCACGCTCGACCCGATGGCCACCGGCGTGCTGGTGATCGGCGTCGAGCGGGCCACCCGGCTGCTCGGCCACCTGATGCTCACCGCCAAGACGTACGAGGCGACCATCCGGCTCGGCCAGACCACCGTCACCGACGACCGGGAGGGCGAGGTCACCGCGTCCGCCCCGGCCGACGGGGTGACCAGGGAGGCGATCGACGCCGGGATCGCCGCGCTCACCGGCGAGATCATGCAGGTGCCCTCCAAGGTCAGCGCGATCAAGATCGACGGCAAGCGGTCGTACGCGCGGGTGCGCGAGGGCGAGGACTTCGAGCTCGCGGCCCGGCCCACCACGATCCACTCCTTCACCGTGCACGCACAGCGCGCGGCGCTCGCCGAGGACGGCACGCCGGTGATCGACCTGGACGTGACCGTCGAGTGCTCCTCCGGCACCTACATCCGGGCGCTGGCCCGCGACCTGGGCGCCGGGCTCGGCGTCGGCGGCCACCTCACCGCGCTGCGGCGCACCAGGGTCGGGCCGTACTCGGTGGAGTCGGCGCACACCCTGGAGCAGCTGGAGGCCGCGGTCACCGGCGAGTCCCCGGCGGGGCTGCAGGTGCTGCCGATAGGGGAGGCCGCGGCCGCCGCCTTCCCGCGCTGGGACCTGGACGAGTCGCAGGCGGAGAAGCTGTCGCACGGCGCCCGACTCAAGGCGCCCGGGCTGGGAGTGGACGGGCCGATCGCGGTGTTCGGGCCGGACGGGCGCTTCCTCGCGCTGGTCGAGGAGACGGGCGGGCAGGCGAAGCCGGTCGCGGTCTTCGTCGGCTGACGCCCCGCAGCGCACGCGTCACCCCCGTCGGGAGTCTTCCGGCGGGGGTTTCGCTCGTTCGGGAGTCGTCCTTAGGTTCTAGTGGTTGTCGCAACACCCCAGTTCAGGGGATGCGATGGACTTCAAGATCCGCAAGGACCGGACGGCTCAGGGGCCGCGGAAGC
>NZ_JBHXMU010000078.1:34623-38973 GCF_042720685.1 Kitasatospora sp. NPDC058492 | reverse complement strand
GGTCCGGTACCGGACCCGGGAGCCTCCCGGTGCTTCGACTCCCCTGGAATCAGGCGAGGTTGGCGAGCGCCTCGTTGAAGGTCTTGGACGGGCGCATCACCGCCGCGGCCTTGGCCGGGTCCGGCTGGTAGTAGCCGCCGAGGTCGACCGGCGAGCCCTGCACGGCGATCAGCTCGTCGACGATGGTCGTCTCCTGCTCGCCGAGCGCCTTGGCCAGGCCCTCGAACGCCTGGGCCAGCTCGGCGTCGGCGGTCTGCTGGGCCAGCTCCTGGGCCCAGTACAGGGCCAGGTAGAAGTGGCTGCCGCGGTTGTCGATGCCGCCGAGGCGGCGGCTCGGCGACTTGTCCTCGTTGAGGAAGGTGCCGGTGGCGCGGTCCAGGGTGTCGGCCAGCACCTGGGCGCGGGCGTTGTCGGTGCTGGTGGCCAGGTGCTCGAAGCTGGCGGCCAGGGCGAAGAACTCGCCGAGGCTGTCCCAGCGCAGGTAGTTCTCCTTGACCAGCTGCTGGACGTGCTTCGGGGCGGAGCCGCCGGCGCCGGTCTCGAACAGGCCGCCGCCCGCCATCAGCGGGACGACCGACAGCATCTTGGCGCTGGTGCCCAGCTCCAGGATCGGGAACAGGTCGGTCAGGTAGTCGCGCAGCACGTTGCCGGTCACCGAGATGGTGTCCTCGCCGCGGCGGATGCGCTCCAGCGAGAACGTGGTGGCCTCGACCGGGGACTTGATCTCGATCTGCAGGCCGGTGGTGTCGTGCTCCGGCAGGTACTTCTTGACCTTCTCGATCAGGACGGCGTCGTGGGCGCGGTTCTCGTCCAGCCAGAACACCGCCGGGTCGCCGGTGGCGCGGGCGCGGGTGACGGCCAGCTTGACCCAGTCCTGGATCGGCAGGTCCTTGGTCTGGCAGGCGCGGAAGATGTCGCCCGGCTGGACGGCCTGCTCCAGCACCACGTTGCCCTCGGCGTCGACGAGGCGGACGGTGCCGGCCGCAGCGATCTCGAAGGTCTTGTCGTGGCTGCCGTACTCCTCGGCCTTCTGGGCCATCAGACCGACGTTCGGGACGGAGCCGATGGTGGCCGGGTCCAGGGCGCCGTGGGCGCGGCAGTCGTCGATGACGGCCTGGTACACGCCGGAGTAGCTGCTGTCCGGCAGCACGGCGAGGGTGTCGGCCTCCTGGCCGTCCGGGCCCCACATGTGGCCGGAGGTGCGGATCATGGCCGGCATCGAGGCGTCGACGATGACGTCGCTCGGGACGTGCAGGTTGGTGATGCCCTTGTCCGAGTCGACCATCGCCAGGGCCGGGCCCTCGGCGAGCTCGGCCTCGAACGAGGCCTTGATCTCCGCGCCCAGGTGCGGCACGCCGTCCAGGCCGTTGAGGATGCCGCCGAGGCCGTTGTTCGGGTCCAGACCGGCGGCGACCAGCACCTCGCCGTACTTGGCGAAGGTCTTCGGGAAGAAGGCGCGGACCACGTGGCCGAAGATGATCGGGTCGGAGACCTTCATCATGGTGGCCTTGAGGTGGACCGAGAACAGCACGCCCTCGGCCTTGGCGCGCTCGACCTGGGCGGTCAGGAACTCGCGCAGGGCGGCGACGCGCATCACCGAGGCGTCGACGACCTCGCCGGCCAGCACCGGGACGCGCTCGCGCAGCACGGTGGCGCTGCCGTCCTCGGCGACCAGCTCGATGCGCAGCGCGCCGTCGGCGGCGATCACGGCGGACTTCTCGGTGGAGCGGAAGTCGTTCTCGCCCATGGTGGCGACGTTGGTCTCGGAGTCGGCCGACCAGGCGCCCATGCGGTGCGGGTGGGTCTTGGCGTAGTTCTTCACCGAGCCCGGGGCGCGGCGGTCCGAGTTGCCCTCGCGCAGGACGGGGTTGACGGCGCTGCCCTTGACCTTGTCGTAACGGGCGCGGACGTCCTTGTCCTCGTCGGTCTGCGGGTCGTCCGGGTAGTCCGGGAGCGCGTAGCCCTGCGCCTGCAGCTCGGCGACGGCGGCCTTCAGCTGCGGGATGGACGCCGAGATGTTCGGCAGCTTGATGATGTTGGCGCCCGGGGTCTTGGCGAGGTCGCCCAGCTCGGCGAGGGCGTCCTCGATCCGCTGGCCCTCGGCGAGACGCTCCGGGAAGCTCGCGATGATCCGCCCGGCCAGGGAGATGTCGCGGGTCTCCACGCGCACACCCGCCGTCGAGGCGTATGCCTGGACAACCGGCAGGAACGAGTAGGTCGCCAGGGCCGGAGCCTCGTCGGTGTGCGTATAGATGATGGTCGAGTCAGTCATCGGTACTCCGCTTCACGTCTCCAACGTCTTGACGTCAAGATATCTCGTCACGGCCCCCTAGCTCCACCTCCCCCCGCCCCGGAGCGTGCGCCGGGTGCCCCGGGGGCGCGCCGACGGTCAGCTCCACCGTGGTCCCGGGGCGGGTGCGGGGCAAGCGGAGAACGCTCAGACCTCGGCGAACCGGGCCGCCAGCTCCGTCTCGTCGGCGAGGAACCAGAGCTGTCGGCCGCGGTTGCTCTCCCGGACGAAGTCGCGCAGCGGGTCGCTCGCCGCGACGTGGTCGGCGATGTCTCCGAGGACCACCAGGCCGACGCGGTAGTTGACGAATTTCTGCACGATGCCGCCGGCGACCCGGGTGCGCAGCGTGAAGAAGTCCGGGTGCAGCCGGGCGACGGGGACGACCACCCAGGAGGCGCCGCGGCCGAACGCGTCGCCGATCACGTCCATGGCGTCCTGCTCCTCGCGGATCGGCGCGCCCTCGGCGGGCAGCCGCAGGACCGTCGTGCCGTACTGCTCGGACATTGCCGTTCTCCCTGGTCGATGTGGGTTCGCTGTGGATCCGATGCGGATCCCGATGCGGATCCGGTGTGACCGACGCCATCCGGCGCGGCCGGCGTCAGCGCCTGGACGAGGTCTCAGTGCATGGACGAGGTCATCGTGTGGACGATGCCGAGCAGCGCGGCGGTGTCGGCCGGATCGCCGAGGACGACGAGCCGCAGGGTCTCCCGCTCCTCGTCGTGGACGGTCTCGACGTGCAGCGGCCAGCCGCCCTCGCGCGGGCCGGCGATCGCGGCCAGCACGGCGTTGGACAGCCGGTCGGCGGCGGCCCGGTCGACGTTCTCGATCCGGACGACGGCGGACACCTCGGCGCGCCGCGGGCCGGCACCCGGCACGGGTGCGGGCGGGGCGGCCGGGGCGCCGGTGAAGGCCTCCAGGTCCGCACGGGCGATCCGGTACTGCTTGCCGATCCTGGTCGCGGCGAGCCGGCCGTCGCGGATGTAGCCGCGGACGGTGCGCACGTGCAGGCCGAGCAGTTCGGCCACCTGTTCCACCGAGTAGTACTGCGCCACCTGCGACCATCCTCTCGAACGTCCCCATCCGCAGGAAACATACCATCCGATAGGGATGTTTACGTAATGATAGGGAGTGGTTTAGTCCACTCGGGTGAACCGACCGTCAGGGGTGCGTCAACGCACCACCTCATTCGGTCAACGCCGCGTCAGGACCGGCGACGCCCGGCGGAACCCGGCCTAGCGTCGAAGCAGCAGTTCCGGCAGGCACCACCACCCCACCCGGGAGCACTCGCATGGCCCGCGTCGTCTGGCACGTTCCGGTCACCGTCTCCAGTACCGGCACCACCACCGCCCTCCGCCTCTTCCGCCTGCGCGACGGCCGCCGCTGCGCCGTCGGCTTCTCCAGCCCCGAGTCGCTCGCCGCCCTCTTCGGGCCGGACCAGGCCTTCACCGAATTCGGTGAACCCGCCCTGCGCGCACTCACCGCCCCCCTCGGCATCGACACCCTCGTCCTCGACCCGCGCCTGGTCGCCCCGCCCGTCACCGCACCCGCCACCCCGCTCGCCCCCGCCCCGACCGCACAGCTCCAGCACCGGTGACCGCCCTCCAACTGGTCCCCGAGGACCCTGACCCCGAACCGGAACCACCCGAGCCGGCCCGGGCGCTGCACGCGCTCGCCCGGGTCAGCTACGGACCGGTCCCGCTCGACTTCGACCGGCTGGCGGCCGAGCACCCGGCCGTCCAGGGCGGACTCTCCCTCGCCGGCGACGCCGACCTGGAGCTCCGCCTCGCCTGCACCGGCCCCGAGGAACTGCGGGCGGTCGCCGCCGCCCTCCAGCGCGCCGGGGCCGCCAGGATCCGGATCGACCTGGTGCTGCGCGCCCTCACCCCCAGACCGGTCACCCTCCGCCCGGTTCCCTAGGCCCTGGCGACCTCCTCCCCGCGCCCCGGTCGGGGGGGGGGCGGGGGCCCCCCCCCGGCCCCCCCCCCCCCCGGGCGGGGGCGAGCGCGCCCCCCCCCCCCCCCCCCACCCCCCCCACAGGGGGAGAAAAAAAAAAAAAAAAA